>NZ_LT745763.1:627814-941721 GCF_900166595.1 Virgibacillus dokdonensis
AAAGTTTGGAGCTATGGAAAGATTACTATTTAAAATGGACAGCATGGAACCATGTTCGGACCATTTCAAGTTTAGCCTCATCAGCACTATTCGTCTTCGTTCTTTGGCGAATTTAGACCAAAATGGAATGGGGGATGAGGTTTCATATGAGTTATCGTCAATTCTGATGATTGTTTCCTGCTAACTCTATACAGGGAAAATAATAGCGATATAACTAAAGTGACGAGTATTCTAGTAAAAGGAGCGATATTTATATGATAGAGTTTTCAACATTAGGAACATTTTTTGTGGTGGTTTTAGGTTTATTTTTGGTACCCGGTCCTGCGGTACTTTTAACTTTGTCCAGCACCATACGAGGAGGTAGAAAAACAGGGATTCTAACAGGGCTAGGTATTGCAACAGGTGATTTTATACATACAATGTTTGCTGTTTTGGGGCTGTCTGCTATTTTGATGACTTCAGCTGCTGCATTTAACCTTGTCAAATATGCTGGGGCAGTTTATTTGATTTATATGGGGCTTAAAGCTATTGCAGAAAAGCCCAATAAACAAGACCTTCCTTCCGTCTCAAAGTCATCAAACCTTCAATCATACAGACAAGCCGTTTTGGCAGAGGTATTGAATCCAAAAACGGCTATTTTCTTTTTAGCTTTTCTGCCTCAATTTGTCCATCCTGAAAAGGGCACTGCGATAGTTCAATTCTTATTGCTAGGTTTGATATTTGTGATTATGAGTTGTCTTTACACTACCTTGATTGCTATCAGTGTTCGACTCATTGGCCGTTTGATGAAGAGAACTGCCAAACTTGGACAATGGAGTGGAAAATTTGCAGGTTTGATTTATATATGGCTTGGTGTAAAAGTAGCTTTTCAACAGCGATAAAAAATCCGTATGTGATCATGCAAATTGCCTCTGGTCGCCATTATTGGCGGAGGAAAAGCGGGAATCAATACGCCTGAGGCTTCTGAAGAAAGAGGGCAGGCCAGCACAAATAGCTTATCGATTGAATGGCCGGTTGTTCTGGCTAGTGCTTTCTTTGTCCATTCTCCATTACTTGTCCGATCGTTTAGGAGTTTCCCAACGGATCGGACCCTGTGAATTGATGATCTACTTTTGTTGTATTTACGTGCTAATACGTCGACTACTTTTTCGGGGAATTTTACCACCGTATCGACCACGAACATAACAAACTCCCATATTCCTCCCGATCTAACCAAAATCCTGAAAGAGATCAATGAGATATAAAGTGAAACTTCATTCAGTGGGGGTTTTTTTCATCCCCCACTGAATAGTAAGGATCAAAGGCTAAATTCGCAACATCCTGTCGGCAGGCTCAAAGCACGACATCCTGTCGTTTCGCCCGCACTAGTACGTCCTGTACGTCGCAACGCCTTTGTGACCTTCGTCCAGCAGGCCTGAACCAATCGGGTATTTACTGGCAGTTGTCCCCCACTTACAATTCTCGTTTTCACCTCGAATTCTTGAAGTGGGGGGCTTACTGTCAGTTAATTCGGGATCAATCCGTTCTCTATACACTTTTCTACAGCTTGGTCACGATTGTTTACACCAAGTTTGGCGTACATTTCGGAAGCATAATTCCTAACTGTACCTTCAGATAGAAAAAGTCTAGCGGCAATGGTCTTGTAACGCATACCTTTGGCTAAATAGTGAATAATTTCAATTTCTCGAGATGTCAGTCCATAATCATTTTTGTCATGTTTACCAGCTGAAATATTTTGCTCCTTCAATTTTTCAAACACCTGATTAGCAATTTCATGGTAGATAATGGTATCTCCACGGTGAATGAAACGAAGGGTATCAATGAGCTCTTTTGCTTGAATAGACTTAAGTAAATAGCCATTTGCTCCTTTTTGCAGAGCCTCTACCGCTTGATCGATATTCTCAAAAGATGAAAGAATCACAATCTTGATCATGGGATTCTTCTCCTTTATCGCTTCCATGGCTTCTATTCCATTCATATTTGGCATATTTACATCCATAAGCACGATATCGGGCTGGTTTAGGCTACTTAATGATAAGGCATCTTCTCCAGATTCAGCAATACCGACAATTTGCAGTTGATTGTGACTCTCCAAAGTTGTCTTCAACCCATCCAAAATGCCAGGTTGATCATCTACTAAGATTACCTTGAGCGTCTCGGTATTAGCTTCGCTGTTTCTTGGAATAGTACAGATAATCACCGTTTCTTCCATATTGTCTGTATGTATGGATAAATTTCCTTGCAAAGCCTGCAATCTTTCTTTCATCGCACGTAAGCCAAAGCCGAGTTCAATTTTTTTCGCTTGTTCCAATACACCATTGTCTTCAACTTGCAAGCGTAGCTCCAAGCTGTCGAAGTATAAAGATACTTTAATTTCACTTGCTTGCCCATGTCTAACAGCGTTCGTTAATGTTTCCTGAATGCAACGAATAATCGTTAATTTAACTTCCTTTGATAAGTTGTATTCATCTCCAAAATATCGAAATTTAACAGACGTATCCGTACTTTCCATAAATTTGTCAATTAACTGTTTTACATATTGAACAAGTGATAAATTCATTGCGGATGGTTCCAACTGATGTACAAGCTTTCGCATGTCTTGTAAACCGTCACGTGCCGTGTTCAGTAAAACGTTCAGTTTATGTCCAACCTTTTCATCCGCCAACGAAGAATGGATTGTCTCCATACCCATGATCATCGTGGTAAACGTATGACCGACCGTATCATGCAACTCCCGCGATAAACGATTACGCTCCTCCTGCAGAGTAAGTTGTTCCACCTCGTATACATATTGTTCAAGCACACTGTTTTGCTTATGGATGATCAAGCTTTGCTTATGGTTGGTCACAAGTAATTGAAAAGCATAACCAAGTCCAAATGCTACACCATAATTCGATATTAAACGAAGAAAAGTGTCGGTCAAAGATTGATCGGTTACCATTCCGATGATAAAAGGAATGACCACAATAGTTAAAGGTCCGGACCAAATATAGACTCTTAGGATACTGTAAAACCCTATCACAAAAGCAATCGGGATAAACTGCCATAATGCATCATGAAGAAGGAATGTCAAAAAAATGCAATAGCTTCCAGAAATGATGATCTCCGTAAGTATGAAGTATTTTCTAAAAAATTGCTGAATTAAAAATGGAATTGAAAAGACAATGAAGGGCAATCCAAACAGAATCCAAAACGGAAATGATAAAATATTATGAAATTCCCACAAGCCGATTAGGACAGAGAGTAACCAAATGGAGCGAACAGCAAATACCATCCAGTCATACCAGTACCACTTTTTGATGATGTCATACATAAGAGAACCCCGCTTATTTAATGATGTGACTATCACTATTTTACTACAAGTCATTATGAATATCAGTCATGAAAACAAATGACAAAATGTCACTATGCCTTATGACGTGAAGTATGGATAATGAAATAAGTATTGGACAGTGAGGAATCTAATGCTACTTCATTATTAAAAGAAAAGGTGGTTTTCTGTATGAAAATGCTTATCTTTAATTTTAAAAACTTTCTGTATTTGTTCCTTTGGTTTTTCATTGGCTTCTTATATTTCGCTTTTTATTTAATAAGCGTAACATTTTCCGTTGGAGTAAGTTTTACAGTTGTTGGTATTCCGATTTTAGCAGGAGTTTTTCGGACGATTCCTTTTTTTCTGGATTTGGATCGAAAAATAGCAGAAAAATATGCGCATATAAATATCCCTAGCTTAAAATGGGATCCACAAGATAAATTGACAAAGGAAATTTCAGACAAAAGAAATTGGTTTACTGTGGGGATCATGATTTTTCCAAGATTTATTCTAGGTTTCTTCACTTTTATTGCTGCTTTTGTCTGTTATTTACTGCCAATCGCTATGATTTTATCTCCTTATTTGTATAGATTATTTGATATGACCGTGATGATGATTGCGATTAATACATTACCACGTGCTATAGTAGCTTGCATAGCAGGAATCATTTTATTGTTATTGTTACCCCGTTTGGCGGAAAGAATTGTAAAGTGGGCAGGGAGTTATACAGAGAATATATTGGAAACGATTCGAAGCTGGCGATGATGATCGTATGTAATATAGGAGGACAAGGCTTTACTATATGTAGTGAATTTATCAAATGGAGATTAAAAAAATCTAAACCTCCGTTTCTCCCTTTAAAAAAGGATTTCATAAGGGGACATTAATTTTGCTTTTTTTAAGCTACGATATATCAAAAACATCTTGGATAATTATGAAACCATTATAGCATTAATGTCACAACAAACAGCATCTAGTACAAATATCAATTTTTATGCCCAACTGGTTGATTATCAGTTGGGCCTTATATTTTTTAAAAAAATAAGATCACTGATATTTTTGGCATTTTATAAAAAATCTTGTTGAAGGTTATGAAAGGGGAAATCATCACCCACCTTTGCGGTTGCGAAGGGAGAGGATATGCATGATAGAACCAGATCGTACCGAATGGCAAGTTCGCTGTGCATTTAATGCTTTTTGTAAACGTGTGTTGAAGAATGAAGCAATCAATATTTTTAATGAAAGAAAACAACGACAAGCAAAGGAGATGACATTTTCTGATCTCACCCCACAAGAAGAAAATCAACTCTATACCTTAGATAAGCAATATGAAGGAGAAGAAGGACAAAGTTTTCAAGTGGCTGGAAAGAAAATCACTCCGAAATTACTTGCTGAAGCCATGCGTACCTTGCCAAAGGAAAAGCGTATCACTGTCCTACTATACTATTTTTTTCAACTGTCTGATGTGGAAATTGGTCAACTACTCGACATTCCACGTAGTACAGTTCAGTATAGGCGGACAAGCTCTTTTGAACGGTTAAAGCGATTTTTGGAGGAACATGCAGATGAATGGGATGATTAATTCTAATATTGAAAACAACGAGCGTGGTTTATTGCCGTACCCAATTATTTTAGCTGCAAATAAGGGTGAGCCAGAAGCAATGAAAGTAGTTGTTTTGCATTATGGAAGCTACATGACAAGCTTATCTATGCGTAAGCTCCGTGATGAACAAGGAAATACTTATTGGGGCATCGATGAAGATACACGCGAACACTTACGAGCGAAGCTTATGCAATCTGTTTTAGCTTTCAAGATTTGATGAAATAATGGTTAGGTTTTCCCTTTCATTAATCATAATTTGATCTTTGACAAAGAAAGCATGGAAGATAACGCCATGCAGTATAAATAAAAAATCAGATACGTTTTACTGATGATGAGCCACTTGATTCATACGCCACGACTTTCGTTAGAAACGAGCGATAATCTATGAATCTAATGCAATCGTGGTGGATTGCTGGCGATAACTCATTAGTTAGGATAATGATACTCCCCTACCGTCATGGTTCGAGCGTTCAAAGCGTCGCAAACTATGAGTAGGGCTGGAAGAAATACTTGCAGGGGTGAAATTCCCGTGGAGCTGCACCAACAGCCGTCTGATTTTTTAATAGTATTAAATTATCGTTGTTTCTAGTATGTATTCTTCTGTTAGTGAAAGGGAGGTATATATAATGAAGGAACTGATTACAAAAGATGATTTAATTCAACTTGGGTATCCTAAATATACTTCGATACGAATTATTAGACAAGCCAAACAAATCATGGTACAAAAAGGGTATCCATTTTATAATAATAAACGCTTAGGGCGTGTACCAAAAATGACAGTCGAATCGATTCTAGGTTGTGAACTAGAATTGGAGGAAGACAGTCATGGCTAAAACCAAATATGTAGGGGTTTATATTGATAACAATGGTCAATATTTTTATGAAACGGAGTTAGGAACGGATCGCATTACTGGAAAACGACTCCGAAAAAAAGGACGTACGAACCAACAAGGAAGAAAGTTTACTTCTGCTTTGCAAGCTTATAAAGAATTGGTACGGGTGAAAAATGAATACCATCAAGCAAATGGTTATGGAAATTATCACATGACATATGGTCAATTCATGGACACTGTGTACATTCCAGCTTATGAAACCGAGGTGGAAGAAAGTACTTTTTACGTTCGCAAACGAACTTTAGAAAGTATGAGAGATCGTTTTACAAACATTGAGCTTCGTTCTTTAGCAGTAGAAGATGTCCAACGTTATCGAACCTGGTTACTTTCTGATAAAGGAGCTGGATATTCCCAAGCATATGCAAGTTTGGTATTTGGTATGTTTCGTAAAAGTCTGGATATGGCAGTTGATATGCAATATCTAGAAGTGAACGTGTCTAAAAAGGTGAAGGCTATCCCTAAAGGAAAAGCGGTTGTCCCATATTGGACAAAGAAAGAATTTGAAAAAGTTATCTCGGTTATTTGTCTGGATGACTTTTATGAACATTTATGTTTTGTGATGTTGTGGACGTATTTCATGACGGGGATACGGGTTAGTGAAGGAACGGCCTTGTGGTGGGATGATATAGATTTTAAAAACAAACGGCTTCGCGTTCATCACTCACTGTATTTAATAAATAAAAGCAATTGGAAACGAAAAGATTATACAAAAACAGAGGATGGTAAACGGATCATCTCTTTGGATGAGGATACGATACAAGTGTTGCAAGAATGGAAACAACGACAATCAAAAATAGGGATTGACGATTTTATTTTTAGTTATGATGGAGCGCCAATGATTAAATCGACGCTTGCTAGAATTATTCAACGTTATGCAAAACTTGCAGATGTTCATCGTATTCAAGCTAAAGGACTCCGACATTCGCATGCGTCTTATCTCATTAATGAATTTAATGTTTCTGTTTTGATTTTATCAAAGCGTATGGGACATTCGAGTCCAGAAATTACGTTAAAGCATTATTCACATATGTGGTCAGGTGTAGATGAACTAATTGCGGAAGAGATGACAGGTAACATTAATATACGAACAGCGGAAAAATCAAGTATATCATTTAATGGGAATCAAGCAGTAAAAAAATAAGTTCCGCCAGAATCCCCGCCAATACAATTTAAAGGTGTGATAAACGTTGATATAGCAATGTTTCGGCGTCACCTGCACACTTGGAGTGGGAATAGTAGGAGGAGAGCTAGAAACCTTTTCGTATCAAGGGTTTTTGGCTCTCTTTGATTTTTCATTGCACACCGTAAAATGAACAACATCAACAGTATATTTAGAAAAAAAACCGTCAACCAATGCATAATATGCAGTTGAAGACAGTTCAATGTGATTTATATCTATGCTTCTGTTGTTTGTCAGTCCGTAAGTAATACATTATTTTTGGAGCGCAATAAGCGAAGTCCATTTAAAATGACGACTAAAGTACTGCCTTCATGGATGATGACACTAATTGCGATATCCGTTAATCCAAGAAAACTCACCACAACTAAAAAGGCAACAACTGACATGGAAAATATAATGTTTTGCCAAATCACCCGGTTCATTTTTCTAGAAATGCGGTGAGCATTTACGAGTTTCGATAGATCGTTTTTCATTAAAGCTAAATCAGATACTTCTACTGCAACATCCGTCCCATCGCCCATCGCAATACCAACATCGGCGTTAACTAAAGCAGGTGCATCATTCACACCGTCACCAACCATACCGACAACTCCATAGTTTTCTTTCTGCGAGTTAATGATGTTCGCTTTATCATCTGGCATAACATTCGCAATGACTTCATCTATACCTAGCTTTTTCGCAACGGCTTTACCTGTCATTTCAGAATCACCCGTAATAAGAGTGGTGTGGATATGGAGGCTTTTGAAGTAATCAATTGTTTTTTTCGCTTCTTTATTAGGAATATCCATTAAAGCAATAATCCCAATTACTTTTTCATTTTCAGCTACATATACGACTGTCTTACCTTCAGAGGCCCATTCATCATTTAAATCTGCGATGTCATTTGGTACATTATGAAAAGAAGTTGGTTTCCCAATGCGATAATTATTTTGATTATAATCTCCGGTTAACCCTTTACCAATTTGATTTGTGATGTCAATGTCTAGTTTATTTTGAGCAGTAAATTTATCTAAAATTGCGTTAGCTAAAGGGTGGTTAGATCCTCTTTCTAGAGCAACTACAATATCAATGATGTATGTTCCATCTATGGAGTCTGAGAAGAAGTAATTGGTAACTTGCGGTTTTCCTCTTGTTAAAGTGCCTGTTTTATCAAAAGCGATGGCATTAATATTTGCGAGTTGTGAGAGATAAGACGCTCCTTTTGAAAGTACACCACGTTTGGCGAGGTTTGACGTAGCGGACAGTGTGACTGACACAGTTGCAGCAGCAAGTGCACACGGTGCCGATGCTACTAATAAGACAAGTCCTCGATAGGTACTTTCATACCATGACCAATCCAATAGGAATGGTGCCATTACTATAACTAACAGTATGGCAATTAAAACGAAATTAACATACTTTGGCTCGAATTTTTGAATAATACTAGCAGCTTTTGTTTGATTACTTTGGTTTTGATTTACGAGTTGCAGAATTTTTGAGAAAACCGTGTCTTTCTCTTCTTTTGTTACTTCCATAGTGAAAGTTCCTGTTCCGTTGATGGTACTGCCAAATACTTCGTCACCTTTTGACTTTTCTTTAGGTATACTTTCACCATTTATGGATGATTCATCAATAGAAGTGCTACCAGATAATATTTTTCCATCAATAGGTACTTGATCCCCATTTAATACTTGTAAACGGTCTCCAACTTTTAAGTCGCTAACTTCAACGAAGGTGGTATTCCCACTATCATCCATTAATCGCGCAGTGGTTGGGTTCATTTCAAGTAATTTGGTGATTTCTCTTTTACTCCGTCCTTCAGCATAATCTTCTAGAAAATGCGCACCAGAGAAAATAAGAATCAATAATGTCCCTTCCCAAAATTCGCCCAATAAGGATGCACCTAAAGCAGCTAACCCCATGAGGATGTGGGAATTCGGTGTAAATCTTCTTTTATGTTTCGTATTTTCAATTGTCTCACCGATACCTTCAATAATAACGACATGGTACCCTGCGATGATTGTCGCAATCGAAAAAAGAATATTTTGCAGCAATAGATAATCATCGTTTAGAAATAAAGCGATAATTGCCACGATCAAGCCAATAAAATAAAGAATAATTGGTGCTTTCCCATGATCATGATCGTGATTGTGGCTGTGTTCATCGTTATGATGATGTGCGTGATTTTTTTTCATTTAAAATCCCTCCTTCTGCCTCTCATTAAAAATAAATCAATCGTTTTTTGCATAAATAATTTTAGATCGTTGAAGGCACATTCATATGATTGTTCATTCATATGAATGTAATTACATATTAACATATGCACGAATCATGTCAATACATATTTATAAAAAAACCTTATACGATAATCAAATATCGTATAAGGGAGGGTCCTTCATGGTTAAATTTTATTTTTGAATAGTTTTTTGGTGATTTTTTATAGCGTAAGAAAGCATAGGCCTAATATAACAACGTGACAGAATAAGCCACGTCGGACTCGAGCGCCCAGTAACTAGGCGACTTCACTAATCGCCTTAAGATAGGTCATCATCGGTTCGTGCCACTAAAACAGGGGGTGTGCCGCCAACGTCAGCATTTCCCTGTTTTTAGTGGCTTGATTTGATTCCTAAATCTTCTCATGCTATGTTGCTAACCGGGCACTTGCGCTTTTACCAAGCTTACAATTATTCAGTATCCGTATCTTCTTTGATATGAGCGAATACTTGATCTAAAATTTCATAAATGTGATTATCGTCTGGAAAATAAACGACTGATTTTCCTTCTCTTCTTGATTGGATTAATCGATGGTCTTTTAATATTTTTAATTGATGGGAAGCATTTGATTGTTCAATACCAATATGGTTTACAATGGTTGAAACATTAGCTTCTGCTTTAGAAAGTAAATGAAGTATAGAGAGCCTTGTTTCGTCTCCTAAGATTTTAAACAAACGAGCAGAGTTGTGGATCATTTCTTTATCGTCCATGGTTATATCCCTTCTTATCATACATAATATGGATTATATTTTTTATACTATCATGTTTGAAAAAATAATAGAAATAATGAACTACACATTGTTTCCTCTTCTTCATATTAATCATCTTCCGGGATATGCTGGAAGAATAGAGTAGGGAGTAGTAACACAATGCATAAAAAAAGCTTCTCATTTAGAAGAATAACGTATCAAACCCCACTTATCATGGGGCAGGAAGAAGCATAATAATAATAAAGTCTATCATATACAAAATGGAAAAGCCAATGTTGCATTGTTGTATATAAGAGTTTAAGAGAGAAGCAATATATGATCCAGTAGCATTGGGATATTAACTTGTATAAAAAAAATAAATCGTAATAATTACTATTTACAAATCGAAATCATTACGATATAATCACTAATGAATTTAAAGGAGGAGAAAAAATGTTCAAAAAGTATAAAGGTGTATTCATTTTATTTTTGCTAATTTTCGTAATAACTGCATGTTCCCAAGGCGAGGAAGCCAAAAAAAGTAAAGCAAGTGACGACTCCAAGAGTTCAGATAAAGATATAACTTTGTTTACTACTGTGTACCCTCTTCAGTATTTTGCTGAACAAATTGCAGGGGATGAAGCTATCGTAGAATCCATTTTACCGCCGGGGTCAAATCCTCATAATTATGAACCAAGCTCAAAAGAAATAGTACAAATTGCTGAAGCAGATGCTTTTATCTATAACGGAGCAGGCTTAGAACCTTATGCCAAACAAATCTCAGATACGATACAATCGGAAGACATAAAAATAGTGGAAGCTTCAAAAGGGATAGATTTTATAGAGCATGCTCACGAACATGGGGAAGAAGATAGTCATGCTCATGACCATGAAGGTGATGCAGAAGAAAGCAATCATGACCATGAAAGTGATGAAGGTAGTAATCATGCGCATGAGGGGGAAGATGACCACACTGATGAAGACGAACATGCTGGACATGACCATGGGGATAAAGATCCGCATGTTTGGTTAGATCCAATCCGTTCTATCCAGTTAGCTGAGAAGATAAAGGATGTGCTTGTAGAACTTCAACCTGATTCTAAAGAGACATTTAATAGAAACTTTTCTGAGCTAAAAGGAAAACTTGAAAACCTAGATAAAGCGTTTCGAGACAAACTTCAGGATTTACCAGGAAATGAGATTATTGTATCGCATGCTGCTTACGGATATTGGGAGCATTCTTATCATCTTAAGCAAATTCCTATATCTGGCTTAAGTCCAACAAATGAGCCGTCGCAAAAAGAGTTGAAAAATATTGTAGAAACTGCGGAGAACCATGGATTGAAATATGTGTTCTTTGAGCAGAATGTAACGCCTAAAGTAGCAGATGTTGTTCGCGAGGAAGTGAATGCAGAAGCTTTACGTATCCATAATTTATCTGTTTTAACAGAAGAAGATTTAGAGAAGGATGAAGACTACTTTACGCTTATGCAATCTAATTTAGAGGCTTTAACAAAAGCATTATCGGACCCTACGGCAGTTTCTGATGAACCTGGCAAAGTGGAAGAGAACGAACATGAGCATCACGATCATAGTCATGCTCATGATGAATAAACGGTAAGAGCAATGATTACTTATTATGAAGACAGATAGTTGCAAGAATCTACATTCTCTCTTTGCAATAGAAAACTATAGTATTCTATGGCATACAGTAGAAGAAAAATTAAAATAAAGTTTCCGCCATAGACTTGACGATATGCCTAGTTTTTTATAATTAAATCACTAGCGTTGCATAAAATTGGTTTGAAAATTCAGTAATCATTTGCACAAGATTTTTTGCCAATAAGACATTACCTAAGCAAAGGTGGGCTGTCCATTTGGAAAAATTATACAATTAAACTATTAGCAACAACGACAGTGTATGTATTTACGGAATAGATCTATCGTCAAATCTGCGGATCCAGATGTACGCAGGTTTCCACAGCACTTTATTTAACCAGCGGCTAATTCGGAGTAAGGACTTCTTACTCCTCATCGCTAACTGGATAAGTACATGTAAACAGTAAGCAATGAGCGCAAGGAAGATTTGATTTTGAATGGCAGTTTCGCTCATACCATAAAAGTGTTTGATCTCTACATGCTGTTTGAGCCATTTGAAAAATAGCTCTATGGCCCACCGTTGACGGTAAATTTCACTAATCTCTTCGGAATTTAGATCGAAACGGTTAGTAATTAATCGCAAAATGTTCCCCTTTGTATCCACTACTTCAAGTAGACGGAATACATTCTCTGTGCGATTTTGCGTCGAACCGATGTAAACCATCTTGTCGGATAAAGCTGTAGCATCTTTAGGTACAGAAAATGATTCTACTTCACGAATGACGGCGTTTTTCTTTAGTCTGGACACGAAAAAGTAGCCTTCATCCGTCATTCGGTCAAATCGTTCATAGTCAACATATCCACGGTCAAACACATACATGGCTTCTTTGTCATCTACGAGAACTTCCAGTTGATTTCTGTCATGTTCTTTGGCTGTTGTAATCACAGTTTTTTCAGGATAGACGGTGCCCTTATCCATAAATACAAGTCGTAAATGTAGCTTAACTCCTGCTTTTGTTTTACGGAATTTCGCCCACTTATGATTCGTTAAGTTTAATGGAAGCGTGCTAGAATCAATGATTTTTAATGGCATGTATTTCCCATTTTTAAATTGGAGACCTTTGATTTTGTATGCAAGATCAAAGAATAAATGGGAAAGGATGGCTGGATTCATTTCATTGTTCTTCCTTGAAAGTTGCGATGGGCTAATCGATTCAAACCCCAATACTTTCTGAAGTTCACCATCTATTAGTGCATCGCTCATCTCTTCCAAGCTCTCAAATCCTTGTAATTGAGCAAGCAACAGCAACTTTATATACGCTTCCGTTGTCAGTTTTTTTGTGTAGTAATCTTGTTTATTTTCTTCTACTTGTTCATATAGTTTTTTCGTATTTATAGGTGAAACCCATTTACCAAATGATGATTTTAGTGTATTCTTGTCCATGCAGTTATCCTTTACTTTTGGATTTGGACAGGAACCACCTGTACTTCCATTGTAAAGGATTTTTTTGTTGTATGAACACTAATTTTTGAACATTTTTAGTATTTTTAATCATCAGATTTAATTAATGCAACGCTAGTGTAATTAAATAATATATTAAGAAAGGAAATTTTACATTAAACAATACGTTTTTCGAACAAAAAACAAAAAAAACAAGATAATGTTCGTGTTTGGTTGACATGTGTCGGAAAAAATCGTATGATAATCCTGTGTTAATTAAATAGAGGCGTATAATTTGAGGATATGGCTCAAAGTTTCTACCAGACTGCCGTAAATAGTCTGACTACGCAAGAGATATATGTGATCACAGGATAAGCAAATGGATGGTTCTATTTGAATATCTCTGTGAATGAAACAAGCTCTTGGGTGCAGACCTGAGGGCTTTTTTCGTTTTCATGTCTATTTTATGCCTATTTATTGGATTAAAGTCAATGGAGCCTTATCAAATGGAATTTAACTTCACACTAGTTTATCACGGATAGAAGGTGCTGTAAGGCTATTATTTCAAGAATGGAAAGCTACAAACTGAACAAATCTAAATGGAAGAAAGTAGCGCTTAAGTCCCCTTTTTTCGTAAGACGTCTATAGGTCATATCTAAGAGGTACTAGCACTCAGTGGAGGATAAAATAAACCTCACTAATTCAAGACTCACTTTATGGAAACTTTATCTAGTAGCAACAAGGTAATCAACTTAACGTATTGCGCAGTTGGCATTACTACAACAATTGCTTGCAGTACGAGCATACAAAATGAGAGGGGAAACATCATGAAAAAGTATTTTAGGTTTGAAGAACTTGGGACGAATTACCGTACTGAGTTTATGGCGGGGTTAACAACCTTTCTAGCAATGGCTTATATTTTATTCGTTAATCCGTCCACATTAGCATTAGTCGGCATTGAAAATCTGCCTAATGGAGTGACTCGTATGGATCAGGACGCTGTATTTGCTGCAACAGCAATTGCTGCAGCGATTAGTTCCTTATTTATGGGTCTGATTGCAAAATATCCGATTGCACTAGCACCGGGGATGGGATTAAATGCATTTTTTGCTTATACAGTAGTATTAGGATATGGCATACCTTGGGAAACAGCCCTAAGTGGCGTATTGGCTTCCGGACTTATTTTTATTGTGTTAACACTAACTGGGCTACGTGAAAAAATTATTAATGCTATTCCAGCTAATTTAAAAATGGCTGTAGGTGCAGGGATTGGCTTTTTCATCGCTTTTATTGGCTTCCAAAACTCTGGTATCATTGTAGCCAATGAAGCGACATTACTTGGGTTAGGTGATTTAACTTCACCAACCGTACTTTTAGCTGTTTTTGGCTTAGTGATATCGATTATTTTAATGACGGTTGGCATTCGTGGTGGTATTTTTTACGGAATGATTATTACTGCTATCGTCGGAATGGTTGTTGGTTTAATTACCCCGCCATCAGGCGTGGATGGGATTGTAAGCAATGTTCCTAGCTTGGCACCGACCTTTGGACAAGCGTTTGTGAATTTTGGTGATATTTTTACATTGCAAATGCTGGTCGTTATTTTAACGTTCTTATTTGTTGATTTCTTTGATACGGCAGGCACATTAGTTGCCGTTGCGAACCAAGCAGGGCTTATGAAGGATAATAAGCTACCACGGGCTGGGAAAGCCTTGTTTGCTGACTCGGCAGCTACAGTAGCGGGTGCAACACTAGGTACCTCGACAACGACAGCTTATGTGGAATCAACGGCTGGAGTTGGAGCTGGTGGACGAACTGGGTTTACAGCAGTTGTTACGGCTATGTTTTTTTTACTTGCACTATTCTTTTCTCCGTTATTAAGTGTCATAACAGCAGAAGTAACGGCCCCTGCATTAATCATCGTTGGTGTATTAATGTCTTCTGCTTTAAAGAATATTGAATGGGATCAATTTGAAATTGCTGTTCCGGCATTTTTGATTGTCATTGCGATGCCACTGACATATAGTATCGCGACAGGAATTGCCATTGGATTTATCTTCTATCCGATTACGATGCTGTTAAAAGGGCGAGCTAAAGAAGTTCACCCGGTTATGTATTTCTTGTTTGTGATATTTGTATTATATTTTATTTTCTTAAGTTAGAAGAAAGCATAGAAAGCCTTTCCTAAGTGGAGAGGCTTTTTTTAATCCTATAGGAAACGAACATAGTCGCACTGAATGTTCCATTATCTATGATGTCCAAGTTAAGTGTGTTTTGCAGGCAACAAAGTCACCAATTTTTTCGAGCGAGAAAGCTTACACCTAAAAGAATGGAAGCGTCAAATTGCTTGTTCTAGCTGTGTTAAAAGACGTAAGACTTCATCGGAAGCAGTAGCAAGTTGCTTGAAATAGCTTTTTGCTTCTGTGCGTTCTCCTTGTTCATAGCTTTGAACGGCTAACTTTGCATAATGATGTACTAGGCGATGTGGCTCTTCCAACTGCTGAAAGATAGAATTTTCTTTAAGATAAGACGGTAAATTTCCATAATACCACTCACCGAGCCGGCATGCTTTATGCGAAGCGACTTGGTTAGAATCAATTTCTTCTATATCAAGTAGCATGTTATATACACGCCATTTCCAAAGCAAATGATCGGTTTTTGCTGCTTTTAATATATCTTTTGCGTGAAAACGAATACTATCAAAAAATGTCAGGCGATATGCATCCATCTGTTTGCTTAACTCTAAAATGATTTTGGCTGTTTCTTTTGCGACATCTTGAGTTGCATTCCCCATGTCAAACATAGCCGCGTTTCGATCAGCAATTTCGGTTACTGCTGATGTTTGTTCTTCTGTCATCGCCGCAATTTGTGAGGTGGAACCGTTAATGGCCTGTATAGCTGCTATGATATGCTCCAGTTCTTGCTCGCCAGCTTGTGATTCTGACACTGTAAGTTGCATACGTGTTTCGGTGTTATCCATTTCAGTTGTAACATCGCTAGCTACTTGTTGTAGTGACTCCATATTTTGCTTAATTTGTATTGTTTGTTCTTTTGTATGTTCTGCCAGTTTGCGAACTTCTTGAGCGACGACGGAAAAACCCTTCCCATGTTCACCTGCGCGTGCAGCTTCGATACTTGCATTTAAAGCGAGTAAGCTTGTTTGCTCCGTAATATCTTCAATGACATTTACAAAAGAATGGGTTTGCTTTATTTCTTCATTTAAACTTCTTATTTGTGAGGCGACCTCTTTATAAACCTCGCCCATTTGGTTCATATCTTCAAGTGCTCCATGGATTACTTGTTTACTTTTATTTACAGAAACAACAGCTTCATCTGTCTCTTCAGCCACCTTTGTAGCATGTCCAGCTACTTCGTTAACAGAAGCACTGACTTCTTCAGTAGCAGATGTTACATTGTGGCTCTCTTCGACAATGCTTTCCATTTGGTTAATTAATTGCTCTGTTGAATCTAACGTCGTCACACCATGAAGTAACTCTGAAATTTGACCTAGAAAGGATTTAAATGTTTCTTCGATATGTGCTTGTACGATAAGTTGCTGATCGAAGGCAGTCAATTTTTGTATAGCGAGCGACAATAGTATCGTTTGTTTTTGTTTGCGGCGTGGTTGTTCTAGTAATAAGGAAATGATGTGATGAGTAAGTAAATGGTGGACAACAATGTATTGTTCCACAGTTATATGTAACTGACTGAGTTGTTTACCTATTTCTATACGAGAGCGTACGTAATTATCATCCACTGTTGCTTTTAATAGCTCTTCTACATACTCTGCAACAATGGTTTCTAATTGTTGCTGTGATATGGATTGTTTATTTTGGTCTGTAATAGATTCAAGATAATTGTAAACGACAGAAATACATTCTTGCTTATGTGATGATAGGATGGGTGCGGCTTGTCTTACTAAATCTAGTGTCTCTTCTGTTATTCCCATTAGCTTTTTATGTATAGCGCTGTTTTCCAGCTGTTTCGCTTTATTCGGTATCGTTTTTGTATGCAAAGCTGTTTCCTCCTATTGGTAATGAAAATTTTGCTCACGTTTACGTTTAGTTAGCCTCAATAAATTATTTTTTGCATTATAGGAAAGTATAAATTTTTTAGACTTTATAGTATAAGAAAAACGAAGGACATCGCTAAGTTTTTCAAATGGATATAATAAAACACGCTTGCGAATAAATTGTTTTCCCTTGTGAACTAACGGATTATATAGCTTCTATCTATTAATTTTAGAATCCATTTCTTTTACGCGGAAACGTTACTGAAAGAGAACTGGTAAGCGGTAACAAATTGTGAAAAAGGTTTCTATAAATTGGAATATCAACCCGTGGGTATTTTTCCCCCTCGTTCCTGATACCTATTGAGTATGTTCTAAAGGCTTTTCAAAGTAGGTGTTATCTTCCATTTAGAGTAATATTCTGGCAACATGTAGGTCTTAACAAAAATAATAGTTCTTATTACCTGAAATGTCAATAAAAAATAGACATTTAGAACTAGTAAAAATAAATAGGGTGGCGCCTAATAATGAAAAAAGATTGCCATACTTGTTGGGGGAAGTGTGACAATCTTTTTTGCAATATAGCAAGGATAAAGTTTAAAGGTTTATCGTATAAGAAAAACGATAGCTTTCCTCATAGGTACTTGGGGATAAGCCAAGTTTTTCTAAGCTTTGTCATGTATATACGTTTCTTTTCCGTATGGAAGCAAGTGGTAAATTGTAATTAAAATGGTACCAATAAAAGCAATGACTCCCATGAAATTGTATAAGGCATTCCCGCCAAAGGAATCAATCATGGCACCTCCAATTAAGGAACCAATAATCCCCGATACACCAAAGAATGTTGCAAAGAAAACAAGATGTCCAGTTGATTGTAATATTTTAGGAACAAGTCGTGATATATAATTAAACGAAGCTAAATAGAACGTACCAAAAGTTAAACCGTGCAAGAACTGTAAACTAATAATATACCAAGGGTTATCTGCTGCTCCATAAATAAACCAGCGAATACTATATAAAATCCCAGCAATAATAACGAACACGAGCGGGTGATACTTTCTGAACCAGTATCCAGCGGTAGCGAATACAAGAGCCTCCGTAAGCACACCGACAAACCAAGCCACTCCAACTAAACCTTCACTTCCACCTAGTTGCTCAATATACAAACCAATAAAACTATCATTTGCTCGGTGCGTCACACTTAAAAACATGATGAAGAAAAGAAAAATAAGAAAAGGTTTACTCTTAATGAGCAAACTGACATCCCTTAATTTTACAGGCTCTGACGTTACGTTAACGTCCACTAGCTTAAAACTAACAATAAATGCCAATACCCCGAAAAATAAGTAAGGAATAATCATATACTGAATGCCGGCTCTTGTAAGGATTTCTCCAATAACAAGCGAAGAAGTAGCAAAACCAATCGATCCCCATAAACGTATCGTTCCGAATGAAACGCCAAGATCATGGGCTCTTCGTTGTGCAAGACTATCTCCTAATGCGCCAATAGGAGTTACGAAAAAATAAAATACAGCTCCAACAATTAGTATTGGTAGTAGTGTATTCATTTGAAAAAAGATCACACTCATGACTAGTAAGCCGATGAGACAGACTTGAATAACACGTTTTACCGTTTTGTATTTATCACTCATATATCCCCAAAACGGTTGCGCTACAATAGAGGCTAAAGGACCAACTGCTAGTACATAACCAATTTCTGTACCATCCAAGCCTTTGTATTTCAAGTACAAGGGTAAATAACTAAGAATAATCGTATTCGTAGCATGGAAAGCAAATAATAACATTTTTAAAGGTGTTAACGATGATTGATTAGACAAATATCTCTCTCCTAACTTTAGAAAGACTTGGCTTGTCGCCAAGTCTTATGGCGACATAAACCAAAAAAATCATATACTTTTCTAACAGTGTAAATAAAGTAAAGCATTATCCAGTAGCAGTTTACGCTCTATTACCTATTACTAGAGGGAAAACAGAAAAAACGTAATGCTACGTGTGATGACCTATCACGTAGTCAAGTGAAGGAGAGGCTTATCTCCTCACTGTTTGATTTGCGCTATAACTAATTATCGATCATCGGTATTTATTAATTGATATTCAAGTTGTTTTATAGCAAAACTTTCTTGCTCTCGTCTAGGAAATTATAAAATTTAGCAGCTGTGGATAAACTAACTAAGTTATTTAGCCACGTCCGGCTCCAGCGCCCAGCAACTAGGCGACTTCACGAAATCGCCCTACGATAAGTCATCATCGGTTCGTGTTTAAGAGGAAGGGCGACTAAAAACGGGCTTGCCGGAGGGCGCCGGCATACTCCTGTTGCAGGAGCATGATTCCTAAAACTTTCGTTGATTCGTTCCACTCGCTACGTTGCTAACGGGCGCCCCGAGCCTTTGCTCTTACCCTATCAGGAAAAATGCGCTAAACATTCTATAGTGTAAAAAACCGACAGCAATTTTTTGTCTAGTAGGGTTCCAGAGGTACATGACAAGCGAATGAATGAAATGCCATACAAATAGAACTTCCAAAAATGATATAGAAAACAGGGAAGTTAACGTTGATTACTGGCTTAGCAGTATGTTAGATCGAGTGGGTGATCACGCATGTGTAAAAATGATGAAGTACTACTAAAATGTGCTGCTGTTATCGTGTGAATAGTAGGACATGTCGCATCTGTTTGTCGGTCGTCCTTATCTCCACACTTGTTTAATAAACGCATCCCTACCAGATTTGGCACGATCTTCTTCGTAGGTATCTGTATTTTTTTGATAAAAGTTTTGGTGGTATGCTTCAGCTGGATAAAAAGTCGTAGATGGCAAAATTTGCGTAACAATCGGTTTAGAAAATCTTCCGCTTTCTTCAAGTTGTAATTTTGAGGACTCTGCCTCTTTTTTTTGGTCTTCATTATGGTAAAATACAGCAGTTCGATAGGAGTCGCCTCGATCATGGAATTGCCCGCCGTCATCCGTAGGGTCAATTTGTTGCCAATATATGTTCAAGATGGTTTCATAGGATAAAACATCCGGATCGTAAGTAATTTCAACTGCTTCATAGTGCCCGGTTTTGCCTTGTTTTACTTCTTCATATGTTGGGTTTTCCATATGCCCACCTGTATATCCAGAAATAACACTGTCTACTCCATCCCATTGGTCAAATGGCTTTACCATACACCAAAAGCATCCGCCAGCAAAGGTTGCTCGTTGTTTTTTCTTCATGAAAGAATCCCTCGCTTTTCATAAGGAAGTTTGCAAGTTAGTTTATTTTTATTAGAATAAAGATACTATAACATATTTTGCTAGTAGGTGACAGAATGGCAGAACCATATATTCATAAATTATTTCATAGAAAAAAACTAGATCAGCAAAATCAAGAAGGAAAGGAGTCTATGGCTTATGTAAATGAAGAGGTGAAAGGTTCTATTTATGTAACAGAACAAGGATTAACGTTGGAGAAAGATGCAGACAAAGCATTGTTTGTTTACCCGTGGAAACATTATTATGATTGGGCTGACGTCTATGAATTAGACACGATGCAAATAGGAGATATTGGAGAAAATCTATCTGTCTTAGAAATGGATGAGTACGCTGTGTCCCTTGGGGATACCTTTCAATTAGGGGAGGCGATCGTTCAAATTAGCCAACCTTATTTACCATCTTGGAAGTTAGCTAGGCGTTTGCAAATAGATGATTTTGCATTACAAATGCAACACAGTGGTCGTACAGGGTGGTATTTTCGCATTCTTCAAGCAGGGAATATACAAGCAGAACAAGATATGGAATTAATCGATCGCCCTTACCCGCAATGGTCGATTGCTGCATGCAATGAGGCAATGCACAAGTTTAAAGAAGATTTACGCTTAGCAGACGATTTATTACAGTGTGACGTGCTAGGAAAAACATGGGAAAATATGCTAAAAAAACGATTGCGGGGCATTCCGTTACGAACTAAAAGGCGTCTATTTGGCCCTGAATAAGTCTTGGCGGTGTTTCGTTTACAGCTTAGAAAGCTTAGCTCTTCGTGGCAGGAAAACGCATCGCTTTTCTTATCCGATCGTATAGTGTAAAGAAGCTGAATTTTAATGTTAATGCGTTCATTTAAGGGCTATGTTTCTATAAAATTGCGAATCAGTGGGGGATGCACTCCGCACTGATTCGCAGTTCCTTCCGTATTTCGTACATTTAGGAATCTTCCAATACATGAACATGAACGCGATTTTTTCTGCTTGTTTCGGAAATAAGGCGATGCAATTGGATATAGACAAGTCCATTTTTGTAAGTTGCTTTTATTTTATCGGAGCGAACAGGAAAGGGAAGCGCTATTTTTCTTTCAAATACGCCATGTAGTATTTCTTCTTTAACTACTGTTCCGTAAGAATGGTCAATATCAATGGAACCTTTTAATTCCAATGTAGTATAGTCTACATATACATCGAGCTTATCCAAATCACTTATTCCGGGAACACTTGCAATACAAAATAATTCATGGTCGGTTTGATAGATGTTTATTTGTGGTATTGTAGGTTTTATAAGACCTTCAAACTCGTTCCAAAAACTATCACCGAAAAAATGATCCATGTTCTTTTTCCAATCGGACATTTGCTGAAAAGGATCCATACACTTATCACCTCGTTTTATCCTGGCCATCTACGTATGTAATGGATAGCCAACTATTTTTAGCGGATATAAGGTGCTGTAAGACTTTTGCTTCAAGAAATGGAAGGTATAACAAATTGCAATGGGAAAAACAGCACCTACATCTTCCATTCATTAGAGGCGCCTTTAGGTCATCCCCGTAGGTGCCTAACAACCTGTGGGGATATGGGAGGAAACCACACCCTCACGGATGGAAGGTTCGCTTTATTTGTTACTAAATGAGTAGTAAGGGACAGTTTGCAGCCTCAAAAATCTTAGGTTCAAGTCACTACATGATAGCCTATGCTGTCGTTAGTTCGATGTGCATGTCATGTTTGTAAAATACGCATGAAAAGAAAAATATTTCATAAATATGAGAAATGAGGTAAGCTTAAAGAGTGAGTTGAAAAAGGGTTGATGAGTTGATATGTATACTGTTGTTAATGGATTAGTCTCATTGGCTTCAAGCGAACAGATGAAACCATACGTGTATTTAAATCATCGAACTTTGAAACATCCTCTTAAATCAAGGTATGGGAGGGCTTGATGTTGTTAAGTAATGCCATCGTAATGGTCGTTATTATTTTAGTTATTAATATCGTATACGTATCCTTATCTACTGTACGCATGATTTTAACGTTAAAAGGAAGGCGTTACATTGCTGCCTTCGTTAGTATGTTTGAAATTGTTATTTATGTACTTGGTCTCGGGCTTGTACTAGATAACTTAAATGAAATTCAAAATTTAATTGCTTATGCCATTGGTTTTGGAATTGGTGTTATCTGTGGTTCCATAATTGAAGAAAAGCTAGCGCTAGGATATATTACCGTCAATGTGATTTCATCAAATCCAGATATCGCGTTTACGAAACAACTACGGGATAAAGGGTATGGTGTGACAAGTTGGTTTGCTTACGGGATGGAAGGTGATCGTTTATCTATGCAAATCTTAACCCCTCGTAAGTATGAGTTGAAACTCTATGAAACCATTAAACAAATTGATCCGAAAGCGTTTATCATTGCTTATGAACCGAAGCAAATACATGGCGGATTTTGGGTGAAACAAGTGCGAAAAGGTCGGTTAATGAATCCGAAAAAACGTACGGAAGAAGAGAGAAAACACCAGCAGGTAAAAGCAGATGACCAAGGAGAAGTACACAAATAAAGCAAAGAATAATGTATAATCGTAAAATAATGGTAAAAACCGAACGTTATTTTTGTTTTAATAAGTAATGTTCGTTATTTTATTGACAGTAAGACAATATATTGTTATTCTTAAATCGACAATAAAACAACGGAACCTCATATAAAACTGAGAATATGGCTCAGAAGTCTCTACCCAGCACCGTAAATGACTGGACTATGAGGGAAGTAGGATCGTGCTATGCTTAACGAAGGCACGTCTGTTTCCATATATATTGAAACAGATTTATTCTCTTCTCTTATAACTATGAGAGTAGAAATAAATCTGTTTTTTGTTTTACATTATAGGGGAGTATACACTCTCTAACGTTTTGCAGGATAACAAAAATGGTTGCTGTCGATAAAGACTTGGTAACGGTTTTTAGGAAATTAGTTGACGCAAAGATCATTACATGTAATTGGTTTATGTTATTTATTCAAGGAATTATCGCATAAGAAATTAGAAACAAGGTGGTTGAAATCATGATAGGGGTAATTATGGGCAGTATTTCTGATTGGGAAACGATGAAGCATGCTTGTGATGTATTAGATCAACTGCAACTTCCATATGAAAAGGAAATTATGTCAGCTCATAGGACACCAGACGATATGTTTGCCTATGCCAAATCAGCTAGGGAGCGAGGGATCAAAGTAATTATTGCTGGTGCTGGGGGTGCAGCTCATTTACCAGGAATGGTAGCATCACAAACGAATTTGCCTGTCATCGGAGTTCCGGTTCAGAGCAAAGCGTTACAAGGGCTTGATTCGCTTTTATCGATTGTACAAATGCCAGGTGGTGTTCCGACAGCAACGGTTGCGATTGGAAAAGCTGGAGCGAAAAATGCAGGGATACTTGCAGCACAAATGATAGGTGCGTTTGATGACAAAGTAGCTAATAGATTGGAAGATTTTCGCAATGATATGAAGCAGGCTGTTGCAGAAATGAGGGATGAACTTGCAAAAAAATAACCTTATCTTACCTCCAAAAACGATTGGAATTATTGGTGGCGGACAACTTGGTCGCATGATGGCGTTAGCAGCTAAATATATGGGATATCGTATTGCAGTGCTTGACCCAACTGCTGATTGTCCGACAGCGCAGGTTGCTGATCATTCGATTGTTGCCCACTATGACGATATGGATGCAATCAAAGAATTAGCGAATGTATCGGATGTTGTTACGTACGAGTTTGAAAATGTGAATTTACAAGCGGCGGCATTTTTAGAACAACAAGATAAGCTCCCACAAGGCGCTTATGCCTTAGAAGTGACGCAAAATCGTGAAAAAGAAAAAACAGTGATGCGCGAGCTTGATTTACCAGTAGCCGATTTTGTTATTGTGAGAAATGGGGAGGAATGTTTACGAGCGTTACAAGATGTTTCCTTTCCTGCAGTGATTAAAACGTGTAGTGGGGGATATGATGGCAAAGGTCAGTTAAAAATAGAGGATGAATCAGACATTGATACAGCTTGTCAGTTTGCTGATAAGCACCGACATTGTATTATAGAGCAGTGGGTACGTTTTGATAAAGAGATATCCGTCATTTTTACACGTTCGCAGGCTGGGGAAATTACTTTTTTCCCTATTGCAGAAAATGAACATCGTCAGCATATTTTACACCAGACGTCTGTACCAGCTACGGTTTCGACAGAAGTAGAGAAGCTTGCGATCCAGGCGGTAGAAAAGCTGGCGCATCATATGCATATTGTTGGAACCTTTGCGGTGGAACTATTTGTCCAAGGTGACTCTATTTATATGAACGAATTGGCACCACGACCACATAATTCGGGACATTATACGATAGAAGCATGCAATGTTTCCCAATTTATGCAACATATTCATGCGATTTGTGGAATGTCGTTACTAGAAGTAAACCTTCTACAATCTGCTATCATGGTCAATGTTTTAGGGCAAGATCTAGGGCATGTTATGCAGTGCTTACCGAAAGCAACAGCAGGCTTTGTTCATTTGTATGGAAAAGAAGCAGCGAAACCCCAAAGGAAAATGGGGCATATTACTTTTACTAGCGATACGCTAGAGAACGTACACCAGCAGATGAAGACATTTTGGGAGGCAAAATAGATGATAGAACGTTATACAAGAGAAGAAATGGGAGCTATTTGGACGGAAGAAAATAAATTTAAAGCATGGTTAGAAGTCGAACTATTAGCGTGTGAAGCATGGAGTGAATTAGGTGTAATCCCAAAACAGGATGTGCAACAACTACGTGCGAAAGCGTCGTTTGATATGGACCGCATTTATGACATAGAACAAGAAACTCGCCACGACGTTGTTGCTTTTACAAGAGCAGTATCGGAAACATTAGGAACCGAGAAGAAATGGGTGCACTACGGCTTAACCTCTACCGACGTTGTTGATACGGCACTATCGTACTTAGTGAAGCAAGCAAATACGATTATTCGTCAAGATTTACATGCGTTTATTGAAATTTTGCAACAAAAAGCGATCGAACATAAACACACGGTTATGATGGGAAGAACGCACGGTGTTCATGCGGAGCCGACAACTTTTGGATTAAAACTGGCACTTTGGTATGAAGAAATGAAACGAAACTTGGACCGATTTGAAGCAGCGGCAACCTCCATCGAATTTGGTAAATTGTCTGGAGCTGTAGGTACATATGCGAATATTGATCCATATGTGGAACAGTATGTATGTAAGAAATTAGGTTTAACGCCTGCACCTGTGTCTACACAGACATTGCAGCGAGACCGTCATGCTGCTTATATCGCTACATTGGCTTTAATTGCTACATCCATTGAAAAGTTTGCAACAGAAATTCGTGGCTTACAAAAAACGGAAACACGAGAAGTAGAGGAGCGTTTTGCAAAAGGTCAAAAAGGTTCTTCAGCAATGCCGCATAAGCGAAACCCGATCGGTTCAGAAAATATGACTGGTATGGCAAGAGTGCTTCGTGGATATGTAACAACAGCTTATGAAAATGTTGCATTGTGGCATGAACGAGATATTTCCCACTCTTCTGCGGAAAGAGTTGTTTTACCAGATGCGACCATTGCACTTAACTATATGCTCAATCGCTTTAGTACTATCGTAAAGAATTTAACTGTGTTCCCTGAAAACATGAAGCGTAACATCGACAAAACGCATGGCGTTATATTTTCACAGCGTGTATTACTTACTTTAATTGACAAAGGAATGAGTCGAGAAGCTGCTTACGATACAGTACAGCCAAAAGCGATGCAAGCATGGGAGACAGGAACACATTTTAAGCAGCTCGTTCAGGAAGACAAAACAATTACGGCGCATTTATCACAAGCTGAGATAGAGAATTGCTTTGATTATACGTACCATTTAAAGAATGTGGATCAAATTTTTGAAAAAATTGGCTTAGCGTGAGGTGGATAACATGAAGGGTGCCTTACTTTATGAAGGGAAGGCAAAGCAAGTATATGAAGCAAAAGATGCAGCTGGAAGGCTCATCCTTTCCTATAAAAATGACGCAACGGCATTTAATGGTGAAAAAAAATCAGTATTTCCAGGTAAAGGTCGCTTGAACAACGAAATAGCAGCACATATTTTCTCTATGCTACAGGATAAAGGAGTAAAGACACATTTCATCGAGCGTTTAAATGAAATAGAACAGCTCGTTTGGCAAACGGAAATTATTCCGCTTGAGGTTGTCGTTCGTAATGTTGCCGCTGGCAGCATTACGAAGCGCCTTGGGATTGAAGAAAAAACAGTCTTTGAACCGCCAATTGTGGAATTGTTTTATAAAGACGATGCGCTCGGTGATCCGTTAATTAATGATGAGCATGCATTACTCGTTGCGTCTATTACACAAGCTGAATTGCAGGAAATTAAAACAAAGGCACGAGCGATTAACAACCATTTGCAGCATATTTTTCAAGCTATTCGTATTCAATTAGTGGATTTCAAGTTAGAATTTGGCAGGCTCGCAAGTGGCTCCATCGTGCTTGCAGATGAAGTTTCCCCAGATACGTGTAGACTTTGGGATGTCGCAACATTTGAAAAATTGGATAAAGATGTCTTTCGTCAAGGAACGGGTGACCTGCTCGCTGTATATGAAGAAATATTAAACCGACTGGAGGAGCAAAAATGAAAAAAGTAAAGGTGCATATTACGCTTAAAGAAGGGGTGCTTGACCCACAAGGAAAAGCTATTCAACAATCTTTACATGCGTTAGGTTACGAAGAAGTAGAGGAAGCACGAGTGGGGAAAATGATTGAGCTACAAGTAGAGGAAGGACCTCATATAGAAGCTCGTATTAAAGAAATGTGCGATAAATTATTAGCTAATCCGGTCATTGAAAATTATCAAGTTACGATGGAGGAGGCTGTTCAGTCGTGAAATTTGCTGTCATCGCCTTTCCTGGTTCAAACTGCGATCGAGATATGTACAGGGCAGTAGCAAACGTTTTAGGAGCAGATGCTGATCTATTATGGTATGAAACTGCTAATCTAGATAACTATGATGCCATTCTTCTTCCTGGCGGCTTTTCTTATGGAGACTACTTGCGTACAGGCGCAATTGCAGCAACGTCAAATGTGATGCAACAAGTAAAAAAACACGCCGCAAAAGGTAGGCCTGTACTAGGTGTTTGTAATGGTTTTCAAATTTTAACGGAGTCGGCTTTACTTCCTGGGGCGTTATTGCGCAATAAAAATCTTTCGTTTATGTGTCATCAAGAAGTGTTAACGGTAAAGAACAATCAAACCATGTTTACAACGGCGTATAGTGAAGGAGAAACAATCCAATTACCCATTGCGCACGGTGAAGGAAATTATTACTGTGATGAAGCGACATTGCAAGAATTAATAGAACATAAGCAAATTGTGTTTACCTATCAAAATAATCCCAATGGCTCTATAGAGAATATTGCTGGAATTGTAAATAGAGAAAGGAATGTTCTTGGAATGATGCCGCACCCAGAGCGTGCTGTGGAACAATTGTTAGGCAGCGCGGATGGCTTACGTTTATTTCAGTCATTGATTCATAATTGGAGGGAAACTTATGTTGCAAACGCATGAAATAAGCCCAGAGCAAATTGAAAATGAAGCGCTTTATAAAGAAATGGGTTTAAATGATGAAGAATACCAGATGGTGAAACATATTTTACGGCGCAGACCGAATTATACGGAAACAGGGATTTTTTCCGTCATGTGGTCCGAGCATTGTAGCTATAAATCATCTAAACCATTATTGAAAAAGTTCCCAACGAAAGCCCCGCATGTGTTGCAAGGTCCTGGCGAAGGGGCAGGGATTATTGATATTGGCGATGAGCAGGCTGTTGTTTTTAAAGTCGAAAGTCATAATCATCCGTCTGCAGTCGAACCGTATCAGGGTGCGGCAACAGGCGTTGGTGGCATTATTCGTGATGTCTTCTCTATGGGCGCACGTCCGATTGCTCTCTTGAATTCGCTGCGGTTTGGTCCATTAACAAATGAACGGACGAAATATTTATTTTCCGGTGTTGTTGACGGTATCGCAGGATATGGGAATTGTGTCGGTGTTCCAACAGTTGGTGGAGAAGTGCAGTTTGATGACTGTTATCAGGAGAACCCATTAGTAAATGCCATGTGTGTCGGTTTAATAAAGCATGACGATATTCAAAAAGGGATTGCCGCTGGTGTGGGGAATACGGTCCTTTATGCTGGAGCGCCAACAGGTCGGGATGGTATTCATGGTGCGACATTTGCCTCCGATGATTTGGCGGAGGATTCATTAAAAGATCGTCCTGCAGTACAAGTTGGCGATCCATTTATGGAAAAATTACTGATTGAAGCATGTTTAGAAGTAATCCAGTCAGATGCGCTCGTAGGCATGCAAGATATGGGTGCTGCTGGTTTAACCTCTTCTGCTAGTGAAATGGCTAGTAAGGCTGGGACAGGTTTGGAGATGAATTTAGATCATGTACCACAAAGAGAAGCAAATATGACAGCGTATGAACTAATGCTTTCTGAATCACAAGAACGGATGTTGCTCGTGGTTAAAAAAGGACGTGAACAGGAAATTATCGAAGTATTCCAAAAGTATGGCTTGCAGGCAGTAGCAGTTGGTGAAGTCATTGAGGAAAAGACCTTTCGTATTTTCCAACATGGCAAATTGATGGCTGATATTCCAGTTGACGCATTAGCGGAAGAAGCTCCAGTGTATCATTTACCTGCTAAAGAAGCTGCTTATTTCCAAGCTTTTCAACAAATGAAGCAAGAAGTGCCAGTTGTTAAAGATCATGCACAGATGTTCAAGCAACTGTTACAGCAACCGACAATTGCTTCTAAAGAATGGGTTTACGATCAGTATGATTCTATGGTGCAAACAAATACAGTCGTTACACCAGGTTCTGATGCAGCGGTAGTGCGTATTCAAGGTACGAATAAATCGTTAGCAATGACAACGGATTGTAATTCTCGATACATTTACTTAGATCCTGAAACAGGTGGAAAAATTGCCGTTGCAGAAGCGGCTCGTAACATTATTTGTTCAGGTGCTAAGCCACTCGGGTTAACAGATGGATTGAACTTTGGCAACCCAACGAATCCTGAAGTGTTTTGGCAAATGGAAAAAAGCGTGGAAGGCATGGTAGCTGCTTGTGAAACGTTAGCTACGCCTGTAATTAGTGGAAATGTATCCTTGTATAACCAGTCAGGCGGAAAGGCGATTTTTCCGACTCCTGTGGTAGGGATGGTTGGGCTACATGAATCACTGGATCATATTACGTCGAGCTTCTTTCAACAAGCAGGAGATCGTATTTATGTTATTGGAGAAACGGCGTGCGATTTTGGGGGTAGTGAGCTACAGCGACTTGTGCAAGGAAAGTATGCAGGAAAAGCACCACAAATAAACTTAGACGTCGAGAAAAAACGGCAAGATCAGCTATTAAAAGCAATCCAACAAGGGGTCGTATCATCAGCACATGACGTTGCTGAAGGTGGTTTGGCGGTTGCTTTAGCGGAAAGCCTGTTTGCTGAGCATACATTGGGGGCGACTGTACAGTTATCTGGTGACCCGACAGTGATGTTATTTAGTGAAACACAGTCTCGATTCCTTGTAACTGTTCCAGAAAATAAACAAGAAAATTTTGTGCATATCGTGGAAGATGCCGTTGAGATTGGGGAAGTTACAACGGATAAGCAACTTACGATTTCTATCAATGAGCAGGAATATGTGTCTGAATCTGTTGCTTTATTACAAGCACAATGGAAAGGAGCCATTCCATGCATGCTGAAGACAAAGGCATAAGGGAAGAATGTGGCGTGTTCGGTATCTGGGGGCATGAAAAAGCGGCAGAACTGACGTATTACGGGTTACATTCCATGCAACATCGTGGTCAAGAAGGTGCTGGTATCGTTGTCAGTGATGGACAGCAATTAAAAGTGCATAAAGATGTCGGATTAGTGAATGATGTTTTTAAGCATGCAGATTTTTCAATGTTACAAGGTGATGTAGCGATTGGACATGTCCGTTATTCAACACAAGGTGCTAAAACGGTAGAGAATGTGCAACCCTTATTGTTCCATTCCCAAAAAGGGAGTATGGCGCTTGCGCATAATGGCAATCTAATGAATGCCTATGCTTTGCGAGCAGAATTAGAAGAAGAAGGAAGCATATTGCAAACTTCATCCGATACAGAAGTATTGGCACATTTAATCAAACGTAATGGGAACCAAGTGTCGAAGGTTTCCATTACAGAAGCATTAAATCAAGTACAAGGTGCCTATGCCTATTTAATTTTGACGGAAAAGCAGCTGTTTGTTGCGCTAGACCCGCACGGCATTCGTCCATTATCGATTGGTAGATTAGGAGATGCCTATGTCGTTGCTTCGGAAACATGCGCATTCGGGCAGATTGGCGCCACATTTGAACGGGAAGTATTACCAGGTGAGCTCATTACGATTGACGATCATGGTCTTACGTCGACACGATTTGCTATGCGAGAACAACGAAAAATGTGTGCCATGGAATATGTGTATTTATCCCGACCAGATAGCGATGTAAATTTAGTAAATGTGCATGCGTCAAGGAAAAACATGGGTCGGGAACTTGCCAAAGAAGCTCCGGCAGATGCAGATATCGTTGTTGGCGTGCCTGACTCTAGTACATCAGCTGCGATTGGTTACGCTGAGGAAAGTGGGCTTCCATATGAGATGGGGATTATTAAAAACCGTTATGTTGGTAGAACTTTTATTCAACCTTCCCAAGAATTACGAGAGCAAGGGGTGAAGCTTAAGCTATCCCCAGTTCGAAGTATCATTGAAGGAAAGCGAGTCGTTATGATTGATGATTCCATCGTCCGTGGCACAACGAGTAAGCGGATTGTGCATATGTTAAAAGACGCTGGTGCAAAAGAAGTGCATGTGCGAATTGCTTCCCCGTCTATTCAACATCCTTGCTACTACGGGATTGACATGTCGACAAGAAAAGAGTTAATTGCAGCAAATTATGAACAAGATAAAATAAGAGAAATCATTGGCGGAGATAGTCTAGCGTATTTGTCAGAGGCAGGTATGGAAAAAGCAATATTAAAAGATAAGACGATCCATCAAGGCGTTTGTACAGCGTGTATGACTGGTAAATATCCGCTCTCCATGGAATCGGACAAACAAGTGTCTCCTTTTATTTTCCTATAGGAAAGTATAGGTTTAAAGGTTTATAGGATAAGAAAAACGATAGCCTCCGTCATGAAATAATTAAGGTTAGAGTGAAGGCTTATGCAGCATTAACTTTAGATGATAGAAAAGGAGAAGTGACCATAGTGGCAAATGTATATAAACAAGCTGGCGTAGACGTTGAGAAAGGCTACGAAGCTGTGGAACGAATGAAAAAGCATATCGAGCGAACGAAAAAAAAGGAAGTGCTAGGTGAAATTGGTGCATTTGCCGGTCTGTTTGATCTGTCAGGCTTTTCCTACGAACAGCCAGTACTTGTATCAGGAACAGATGGGGTAGGAACAAAATTGAAGCTCGCGTTTGCTATGGATCAGCATCGTACCATTGGAATTGATGTTGTGGCGATGTGCGTCAATGATATTGTTGCTCAAGGGGCAAAACCACTCTTTTTCCTTGATTATATTGCTTGTGGAAAAAATGATCCGAAGCAAATAGAACAAATTGTAGCTGGGATTGCAGAAGGTTGTGTTCAGGCAGATGCAGCTTTAATCGGTGGAGAGACAGCTGAAATGCCAGGGATGTATCAAGCTGGTGAATATGATTTAGCTGGCTTTAGCGTTGGCATTGCCGAGAAAAAAGAACTCATTACAGGAGAAAACATCCAATCCGGAGACGCTATTATCGGATTGGTATCAAGTGGTATACATTCTAATGGCTATTCGCTCGTGCGTAAGTTAACGGCCGATTTAGCTTTTGATCAATCTTATAGTTTAAGTGAACCTCTAGGAGAAGCATTACTTACGCCAACACGTATTTATGCGAAGTCGATACAAAGCGTTTTAAAAACAGGGTATATAAAAGGTGTAGCTCATATTACAGGTGGAGGTTTTTACGAAAACTTCCCACGCATGGTACCAGAAAATCTAGGAGTGGATATTGATACAAAGGCGTGGGACATACCAGAAATTTTTCCATTTTTACAACAACAAGGAAAGATTGCGACAGAGGAAATGTTCGGTGTGTTTAATATGGGAATTGGGATGGCACTCGTTGTTGCGAAACAGCATGTGTCAGAAGTTATGGATCACTTAGAAACAGCAGGGGAGAAGGCATCTATTATTGGTTCGGTGACGGAACAAAAAGGAGTGCACATACGTTTATGAGTCGGGTGAAGGCAGCCGTATTTGCTTCCGGGGCAGGCAGTAATTTTCAAGCCATGCTTGACGAAAGTGACTTGGCTTGTGAGATCGTTTTATTAATCTGTGACAGACCTGAGGCAGCCGTCATAGAAAAAGCAAGGCAACATCAAATTCCTGTCTATCAGTTCGACCCGAAGCAATATGCCACGAAAGAAGCATATGAAAGAGAATTGGTGACTGTATTAAAAAAAGCGCGTGTCCAGTGGATTTTTTTAGCAGGATATATGCGTATTGTAGGTTCCTATTTACTACATGCGTATCAAGGTAAAATCGTGAATATCCACCCTTCGTTGTTGCCCGATTTCCCTGGGAAAGATGCGATTACGCAAGCTTTTGCAGCGAAAGTGGACAAAACAGGGGTAACCATTCATTTTATCGATGAAGGTATTGATACAGGACCGATCATCGCTCAACAAACAGTCGATATGTATCCAGATGATACGATTCGTTCATTAACAAAACGCATCCAGCAAGTCGAGCATAAGCTATATCCAAAAATAATTAAACAATTAGTACAAAATGAGGGAGAACTATGAAAAAACGAGCATTAATAAGTGTATATGACAAAGAAGGAATTACATCGTTTGCAAATGAATTAGTCCAGGCAGGATATGAGATTATTTCAACAGGTGGAACGCTCCATACATTACAAGCAGCTCATATTCCAGCAACTGCTGTGGAAGATATAACTGCTTTTCCAGAAATATTAGATGGTCGGGTTAAAACATTGCACCCAAACATTCATGGTGGATTACTCGCAAAACGGGGGAACAAAGCACATCTGAAAGAGCTTGAAGTGAATGCTATTACGCCAATTGATCTTGTTGTTGTTAACCTTTACCCCTTTAGGGAGACGGTAACGAACAAAGCAGCTTCTCATGAGGAAATCATTGAAAATATTGATATTGGTGGTCCTTCGATGTTGCGAGCAGCGGCTAAAAACTATCAGGCGGTAACCGTGGTTGTTGATCCAACCGATTACGAAAGCGTACTCCAAGCATTGCAAACTGGTGAAGTTACGTTAGAACAACGTCAGCAGTTAGCTGCGAAGGTATTCCAACATACAGCAGCATATGATGCACTTATTGCCTCTTACTTTACAGAAAGCACTGGAGAAGCATTTCCAGATCATTATACGATTACATATGAAAAGGTACAGACGCTACGTTATGGAGAAAATCCACATCAAGCAGCCGCTTTTTATAAGCAACCGGTTACGAAACAGCAAGGATTGGCTACAAGTGAACAATTGCATGGGAAGGAGCTTTCCTATAACAACATCCAAGATGCGAATGCGGCTTTAGAGATTTTGGCAGATTACAACGCACCTACAGCTGTCGCGGTAAAACATATGAATCCATGTGGAATTGGGACAGCAGATACGCTTGCAAAAGCATTTGCACATGCGTATGCGGCAGATCCTGTTTCCATATTTGGGGGAATTGTTGCTTGCAATCAAATAGTGGATAAGGAGACGGCGCTGCAGTTAAGCGACATCTTTTTAGAAATTGTAATCGCACCAGGCTTTACAGAAGAAGCACTGCGAATATTAACTGAAAAGAAAAATATTCGTCTTATGAAATTGCCTCGACAAGTAAATAAAGTAATCGAAAACAAATATACATCGGTTGTTGGTGGTATGTTAATTCAAACGAAAGATGAGGAACAAATTACAGCCTCCGATGTTACTGTTGCTACGAAACGAGAGCCCACGGAAAAAGAGAAGGAGCAATTACTCTTTGCGTGGAAGGCAGTCAAACATGTGAAATCCAATGCGATTGTGTTGGCAAAAGAGAATCGAACGGTCGGTATTGGTGCAGGACAAATGAATCGAGTTGGCGCTGCAAACATTGCCATTGAGCAAGCGAAAGAGCATGCAGTAGGAGCAGTTATGGCTTCGGATGCATTTTTCCCTATGCCAGACACAGTGGAAGCCGCTGCGAAAGCAGGAATTACTGCTATTATTCAGCCAGGCGGTTCTAAGCGCGATCAAGATTCCATTGATGTTTGTAACCAATATGGGATTGCAATGATTTTTACGGGCATACGTCATTTCAAACATTAATTTGGAGAGGAGCTTTTCGTTTCATGAACATTCTAGTCATTGGTCGTGGTGGTAGAGAGCATAGTATTGTAATGAAATTAAGGGAAAGTGGACAGGTTACTCAATTATACGTAGCTCCAGGAAATGGCGGGATGGTAGAGCAAGCTACTTGTGTCTCTATTGATGAAATGGATACCCAAGGGTTAATCGATTTTGCTAAGGAAAAGGCAATTGATTTAACGATTGTCGGTCCCGAAAATCCATTAAATAAAGGCATTGCGAACGCTTTTCAAAGAGAAGGGTTACGTATCTTTGCTCCAACACAAGAAGCTGCTATCCTTGAAGGAAGCAAGCAATTTGCGAAACAATTTATGGACAAGTATCATATACCAACTGCTGTTCACGAAACATTTACAGATGTGGATAAAGCAAAAGCATATATTGAATTAAAAGGAGTGCCTATTGTCATTAAAGCGGACGGGCTTGCTGCTGGTAAGGGAGTTGTTGTAGCTGAAACGAAACAAGCTGCATTTGCCGCTGTAGAAGAAATGTTAGTCGAAAAAACATTTGCCGATGCAGGGACAACCATTGTTATTGAAGAATTTTTACAAGGAAAAGAATTCTCTTTAATGGCTTTTGTTTATAACGACCAAGTGTATCCGATGGTTCCTGCTCGTGATCATAAACGCGCATTTGATTTTGATCAAGGACCGAATACTGGCGGAATGGGTGCTTTTGCGCCAGTGCCAGACGTAACACAAGCAGACTTGGACTATACGTATAAACATGTTTTACAGCCTACAGTGAACGGACTTATAGAAGAAGGAAGGCCATTTATCGGTGTGCTTTATGCAGGACTCATGAAAACGGAAACTGGCCCAAAAGTGATTGAATTTAACACTCGATTCGGTGATCCAGAAACACAAGTTGTTTTGCCATTGTTAAAAAATGATTTAGCACAAGTATGTGTAGATGTAATAGACGGTATTGATCCGAAGCTTGAATGGGAGCAAAAAGCTTGTGTCGGTGTCGTCGTAGCTGCTAGTGGTTATCCAAATGAGTATGAAAAAGGAATAGACATTCCCGCATTGCCAGCTACGCCTGCGGAGATTGTCCATGCAGGCACAAAACAAATTGGTGAACGGATGGTGACAAATGGTGGTCGTATTTTAGTATCGGCAGCTGTAGCGGATACCCTTGATGAAGCGGCTTCGTTTGCTTATGAGCCTCTCCAAGTGTTCAAAGATAGAGATGAATTCTTTTATCGAACGGACATTGCAAAATAAATGCGTGCCTATAACTTGCTAATCATGTTGAAAAAGGCTCCACACATCGTAAATGATGGTGGAGCCTTTTCCTTTTTCTTTTCACTATAGGAAAGGTAAGATTCATTATTTTATAGTATAAGCAAAACGACGAGTGTTTTTCATCAGAAAGACTTTGGGTATTCTTTCTGCGCTTTATGCCTAATGCTATTTTATTACAACACTTAAATAATAATGAACGTTTACAAAATTGAAACAATATAGCATGTGAAAATATGGTAAAATGAAGTGCAGTTAACCATCTTTGTGTAAGGTGAGACGTTCGTCAGTTAAAGACGTACGTATCTGTCATAAATTTAGAAGTAGTTATTTAAGCTAACATCAACCGAAAGTAAGGCGTTATCAATGAATCATGGTATTTTTTTCCTTTTTACTTGTTCCTATACTAGATACATGTTAATGTACAAGAAAGCGTGTGTCATTTTTTTATACTATAGAAAAGCAAAGGCTTTCGCCAAGACGTAGCGATAAGCCAAGTTGTTCTAATCGTATAAGCAAAAAGAAGACTTTTACTTTGAAGATGGAACGACAAGCCAAGGTTTTTTGAAAAATCTTATCTTCATGCAGAAAGTTCAAACACTTAAATAACTTATTGATTTACAACAGATGAAATTATACTGCCTGGTGTTTAAAAAACCACGCATTGAAACTTCAGATAATAAAAGCAAATGTTACGTTTATGGGGGAGATGTTCATGTTACGAAATGGATTTTATTGGAGGAACCGTGAGATGAGGCAGCATGTCAGAGTCGTCGATGGAGAAGTAGCTCCAACGATCGTGCTGGAAAACGCGACTTACTTGAATGCGTATACGAAACAATGGGTAGAATCCAATATTTGGATGTATGAAGATCGGATTGTTTATGTGGGGGAGCAAATGCCAGATAATTTACACGATACAGAGGTTGTAGACTGTACAGGGAAGTATATCGTTTCAGGTTATATTGAGCCGCATGCCCACCCCTTTCAATTGTATAATCCGGAACAATTGGCATTGCACGCAGCTAAAACAGGCACAACAACATTAATCAATGACAATTTATTATGGTTATTTATGTTAAACAAAAAGAAAGCGTTTTCGATTTTGGAGGAGTTTAGCAAGCACCCTGTGTCTATGTATTGGTGGGCTCGATTTGATCCGCAGACGGAGTTGCAGGGGGAGCATGGTTTATTTCAGACAGAAGATGTTTTATCGTGGGTAAAACATCCTGCGGTAGTTCAGGGTGGTGAACTCACTTCCTGGCCAGATCTCCTAGCAGGTGACGATATTTTATTATATTGGATTCAAGAAACGAAAAATCAGCGTAAACCTGTGGAAGGACATTTCCCGGGCGCTTCTGAACGGACCTTAACAAAAATGAAACTACTTGGTGTTAATGCGGATCATGAATCGATTTCTGGAGAGGAGATTTTACGACGTCTACGACTAGGCTATCATGTAGGCTTGCGATATTCATCGATACGCCCCGATTTACCAAATTTGATAGAGGAGATGCTTGCAGCAGGGTTGACATCCTTTGAAAATTTAACCTTTACAACAGATGGAGCGACACCTGCTTTTTATGAAACAGGGCTTATTAATCAGTGTATCGACATTGCTATAAAAAAAGGAATACCTATTGAAGAAGCTTATTTAATGGGCAGTTTCTACGCTGCTAAGCATTTACGAATGGAAGAACAGCTAGGAAGCATTGCGCCTGGTCGATTTGCCCATATTAATATTTTAACAGAAAAAGATAATCCTCATCCAGAGAGTGTGCTGTCAAAAGGAAAATGGATTGTAAAACATGGCGAACAGCAAAAAATGCAAGCCCAAATCCCGTGGTCAAAATATCACATCAAGCCACTAGATTTAGATTGGGAAATAAGCTATAAAGAATTACAATTTTCCGTTCCAATTGGTTTGGAAATGGTCAACGATGTGATTATGACGCCATATCCAATTGAAGTGGATATAACCGTTGAAGAACTTCCTGCCGAAACAACGGATTCCTTTTTAATTTTACTTGATCGACATGGCAAATGGCGTGTGAATACGACTTTACGAGGATTTACGAATGAATTAGGTGCTATTGCGAGCTCTTATTCTGTGTCTGGCGATTTTGTATTTATTGGAAAAAGAAAAAGTGATTTGTTACTTGCTGGTAAACGTGTAAAAGAGTTAGGCGGGGGGATTGTTATTGTCCATCATGGAGAAATATTATTAGAAATTCCACTCCAACTTGGTGGGATGATGTATGCTGGAGAGATGGACGAACTGATTAAACAGGAAAAAGAATTAAAACAGATTTTACAATCATTTGGGTATCCATTTTCTGACCCTGTGTATTCGATATTTTTCTTATCCTCTACGCACTTACCTTATGTGCGTATTACACCACAGGGAATTATGGATGTGAAGCAAAAGGAGCTCCTATTCCCTGCAACGATGTGTTAGCGTATAATAAACGAGGCAGCTTGTTTGTTATGTATTAAAAGTTAGAAAAAGCCATAAACAAACGTACCGTGGTAAGCGCTGTAGTCCATATTACTATAGGAAAGCAAAAAAGTTTAAAGGTTTATAGTATAAGAAAAACTGCGGCTTCCGCCATAGGACTTGGCGATAAGCCAAGTTTTTCTAATAAGTGTAATACAGCGCTGACCAAACTTTTTATAGGATAAGAAGTCGCATTACTCGTATTGGGGGCATTTGATAACCCCCCTGTCGAGCATGCAATATGAAAAGGCAATCGAAGGAGGAAATAGTATGCGAAAAGTTTTATTCCTAGTAGTTATCATAGCAATTGTTTTTATTGCAGGTTGTAAAGATGAAGAGGATGTGGGGAAGGACAACGAAAAAGGTGATGATAAAAATGCTGCATATGCTTTGACAGGTCTTTCTGCAGATGGAGCAACAGATAACAGAATGGTTGCTGTCATGGTAAATAATCATCCAAAAGCAAGGCCGCAAACGGGTTTATCACAAGCAGATATTGTTTTCGAAATGCTAGCTGAAGGGAACATTACGCGATTTCTAGCGCTTTACCAAAGTGAGCTACCTGATGTTATTGGCCCTGTTCGCAGTGCGCGGGAGTATTATTTTGATTTAGCCCAAGGGTATAATGCTATTTACGTGCATCACGGCGCTGCTGATTTTATTAATCAAAAGATGAAAGATAAAGGAATTGACCATCTGAACGGCTCGCTTTATGATAATGATGGTAACTTATTTAAACGGGAGGTTTTTCGTAAAGCGCCTCATAACTCGTATTTACAAACCGATGCGATATATGAAATAGCGGAAGAAAAAGGGTATGATGTAACTGCTACATATGAATCATTGCCATTTCTTGAAACGGATGCTGAAATTGCCGGTTCTCCTGCACCAAAGGTTACCGTTAGTTATGCAAATAATCCAAATGAAATGATACAATATATATTTAAAGAGGACAGTGGAACGTATAAGCGCTATAATGGAGAGCAGCAAACTGTAGAAGTGGATACGGAAGAGCCAATTGAAATAAGTAATGTATTCATTATCGAAGCAAGTCATCAAGTAATTGACCAAGAGGGACGCCGCGCTATTGATTTAGAATCCGGCGGTGAGGCTTATTTATTACAAAACGGTGTGATGCAAGAAATACAATGGGAAAATCGAGCTGGCAGAATCATCCCTGTAAAGAATAATAAGGAAGTACCGTTTGTTCCGGGGAAAACATGGGTTAATGTTATTCCTCAACAACCTGGATTGCAAGACATTGTAACGATATCAATTGATTAATGGGGAGGAGGCCGAGATGTGCAAATTGATAAATTACGTGGACAACATTTAGATGAACTATTTGAAGCTATCCTATCATTAAAAGATAAAGAAGAATGCTACCACTTTTTTGATGACATAGCGACAATGTCTGAGATTCAATCGCTGTCACAGCGCCTGCAAGTAGCTAAAATGTTAACACAAGGTGCTACGTATAATGCGATTGAAGAAAAGACAAATGCTTCAACGGCTACTATTTCACGAGTACGGAGATGTATCAATTACGGAAGTGATGGTTATAAAATCGTGCTTGATCGGATAATGGAAGATAAATAGGTATCATCGTATAGAAAAATTCGTCACCATTTTTTTGGTGGCGTCTTTTATTGCACTTTAGGAAAAAACACCCCTTTTTCCTAATAGGATAAGTAAGTATAAAAAATTTCATGCTATGGGATAACCAAATAACGGAATAAGCCCCGTCCGGCTCCAACACCCAGCAACTAGGCGACTTCACGAATCGCCCTACGATAAGTCACCATCGGTTCGTTCTAAATAGGAAGGCCGACTAAAGACGGGCTTGCCGGAGGGCGCCGGCATACTCCTGTTGCAGGAGCATGATTCCTAAAACTTTCGTTGATTCGTTCCACTCCGTTGCTAAACGGGCGCTTGCGCCTTTGTTCATTCCATAAAGGATTTTTGGTATAATGAACTAACGGATAAACAATATGGAGGATTTGAATCGTGAATACGTTATTAAAACAATGGGAACACATATTTAAGCTTGATCCAGCAAAAGAAATAACGGATGAGGATTTAGAGAAAATCTGCGAGTCTGGTACGGATGCAATTATCGTTGGTGGTACGGATAATATTACCTTAGACAGCGTATTAGATTTACTATCCCGCATTCGTCGATATACAGTGCCTTGTATTTTAGAAATATCATCCATGGATGCCATTACGCCAGGATTTGATTATTATTATATTCCTATGGTGCTTAATTCAAAAGAGAAAAAATGGATGATGGATATGCAACATCAGGCCATTAAAGATTATGTAGATATGATGGAGTTTAGCGAAATTTTCTTTGAAGGGTATTGCATTTTGAACGAGGATGCAAAAGCATTTACCTATACGAATAGTTATTTACCAGATGAGGAAGATGTCATTGCTTATGCGTATATGGTAGATAAAGTATTTCACTTGCCTATATTTTACTTGGAGTATAGCGGAAGATATGGCGATCCAGCTCTGGTTGCCAAGGTAAAAGCGCAGTTACAGCATGCCACCCTTTTTTACGGTGGAGGTATAGAAACTGCTGCACAAGCGAAGGAAATGAAACAGAACGCCGATGTCATCGTTGTTGGCAACAGTATATATACGAATATGAAGCAAGCTTTACAAACCGTTTCTGCGGTAAAAGAGTAATCAGTTAGGCGGTGATAGAATGAGTCAAACAAAGGAAACATTATTAAAAGGATTGAATCAACAACAGCGAGAAGCTGTGATGCATACGGACGGCCCACTCCTTATTATGGCTGGTGCTGGAAGTGGAAAGACACGTGTATTGACGCATCGAATTGCTTATTTATTAGCAGAGAAGAACGTTTCTGCTCGTAATGTGCTAGCTATTACATTTACAAATAAAGCGGCTAGAGAAATGAAAGAACGTGTGAAAAGGTTAGTTGGACCTGAAAGTGAGTATATGTGGGTATCGACTTTTCACTCGATGTGTGTACGCATTTTACGTAGGGACATTGACCGCATTGGCTATAATAGTAATTTTACTATTTTAGATAGCAGTGATCAGCTATCGGTCGTCAAGCAAGTGCTTAAAAATTTGAATATAGATCCGAAAAAAATGGAACCAAGGGCGATGCTTGGTCAAATTAGTGCTGCCAAAAACGAACTCATTACACCAGAAGAATATAATAAACGCGTAGGTAACTTTTTTGAACGGCAAGTAGGACAAGTATATGAAGCGTATCAAAAGATGATTGTAAAAAACCAATCGCTTGATTTTGATGATTTGATTATGCAAACCATTCATTTATTTAAACGTGTACCAGAAGTGTTGGAATACTACCAACGCCGTTTTCAATATATTCATGTTGATGAGTATCAAGATACGAACCACGCGCAATATGCACTTGTAAAAATGCTAGCGAGTCGTTATCAAAACTTATGTGTTGTCGGTGATTCCGATCAGTCCATTTACCGCTGGCGAGGTGCTGATATTGCGAATATCCTAACCTTTGAAAAGGATTATCCGACCTCAAGAACCATTATGTTGGAACAAAATTACCGCTCGACAAAGTCTATTTTAGCTGCTGCGAACCATGTGATTGATAATAACACAAGCAGGAAGCCAAAAAAGCTATGGACGGAAAATGAGGATGGCAAACAAATTCATTACTTTCAAGGTGCAACGGAGCAAGAGGAAGCTTTATTTGTCACGGAAAAAATTCAGCAATTAACTCGAGAAGGGGAATACTCCCCAAGTGATGTGGCGATACTATATCGAACGAATGCACAATCTCGTGCTATTGAGGATACCTTGGTGAAATCGAATATGGCGTATCAAATGGTAGGCGGTACGAAATTCTATGAGCGCAAAGAAATTAAGGACATTATTGCTTACTTGCGCTTAATTGCCAATCCTAATGATGATTTAAGCTTTGAGCGTGTTGTCAATGTGCCGAAACGAGGAATTGGGAAAACGTCGGTGGAACGTTTGCGCGAATATGCTGCTCTTCACGATATCTCTATTAATGATGCAGTGAAGGAAGTCGATTTTACGGGCGTATCTAAAAAAGCAGCTAACGCACTTGCTGCATTTTCAAGTCTCATTCAATCGTTGTCGCAACAACAGGAGTTTTTAACAGCTACAGATATGGTAGAGGCTGTATTAACGCGAACCGGCTATGAAACGATGTTGAAAAATGAGCGATCTATCGAAGCACAAAGCCGTTTGGAAAACTTAGAAGAATTCATGACGGTTACGCAAGATTTTGAAGCAGCTAGTGAAGATAAAACACTTGTTGCCTTTTTGACAGATTTAGCGTTAATTGCTGATATTGATCAAGTAGATGAAGAGGAAATAGAAGCAGAAGATAAAATTACATTAATGACATTACATGCAGCAAAAGGATTAGAATTTCCAGTTGTATTTTTGATCGGTATGGAAGAAAATGTTTTCCCGCATAGCCGATCCATGTTTGATGACGAAGAAATGGAAGAAGAACGTCGATTAGCTTATGTCGGTATTACGCGTGCTGAAAAAGAACTTTATCTCACCCATGCGCGTATGCGAACCTTGTTTGGACGAACGAATATGAATCCTATTAGCCGGTTTATTAATGAAATACCGGAAGAATTAATAGCAGGTATCGAAGTAGCTAACGATGCCATGTTTGGCAGAAGAAGTACAGAACCGAAGCCGAATAGAGCGCAACCGATGAAGCGTAAAGCACAGCAAATGCAGAAAACATCCGGTGCTGAAAATGAAATGTGGTCATCTGGCGATAAAGCGAACCATAAAAAATGGGGCGTTGGTACGGTTGTAAAAGTAAGTGGAGAAGGTGAAGCAATGGAGCTTGATATTGCTTTCCCTGCACCAGTCGGCATTAAACGTGTACTAGCAAAATTTGCACCAATTACGAAACAATAAGGGAGGTGCTTGGATGGACAAACAACAAGCACAAGAGAAAATAAAACAGCTTACGACGCTTTTAAATCAATATAATTATGAGTATCATGTGCTCGATAAGCCATCTGTGGAAGATGCGGTTTATGACCAAAAAATGCGCGAGCTTCGTGAGCTAGAAGAAGCGTATCCAGAGTTTCAAGAGCCAGATTCTCCTACACAGCGTGTTGGTGGAGAGCCGCTGGAAGAATTTCATAAAGTGGAGCACCGTATTCCTATGCTTAGCTTGGCAAATGCTTTTAATGAACAAGATATTCGCGATTTTGTTAAAAGGGCGAGTCAAGGAATGGAAGAGACAATAAGCTTCGTTTGTGAGTTAAAAATTGATGGATTAGCAGTTTCTTTAACATACGAAGATGGCAAGTTTGTTCGTGGAGCAACACGTGGTGACGGAACGATAGGTGAAGATATTACAAGTAATTTACGAACAATCCGTAGCATTCCATTAACAATTAGAGAAAATGAAACATTGGAAATACGTGGAGAAGCGTTTATGCCACATAAATCCTTTTTAGCTTTAAACAAAGAACGAGAAGCAAAAGGGGAAGAACCATTTGCCAATCCGCGGAACGCAGCGGCTGGTTCTTTACGCCAGCTTGATCCGAAAATTGCCGCGAAACGAAACCTCGACATTTTTTTGTATGGGGTTGGCGAATGGGATAATAGCAATGTAACGAAACATAGTGAACGGTTAGAACGGTTAAAAGAATTAGGTTTAAAGGTTAACCCAGAATGGAGAAAATGTGACTCCGTAGAAGAAGTGATGGCGTATGTGCAATATTGGACGACAGAACGACCACACCTAGATTATGAAATTGATGGGATCGTTATTAAAGTAGATGACATTAACCAGCAAGAAAAATTAGGTTATACTGCAAAAAGTCCACGTTGGGCAATTGCTTATAAGTTTCCGGCTGAGGAAGCCGTAACGAAACTGACAGATATTGAATTAAGCGTTGGTAGGACAGGTGTAGTTACACCGACAGCGATTTTAAATCCAGTAAAAGTTGCTGGCACAACTGTTCAACGTGCTTCTCTTCATAATGAAGATTTAATACGGGAACAGGATATTCGCATTGGCGACACGGTCGTGGTTAAAAAAGCGGGAGATATTATTCCTAAAGTAGTTCGAGCTGTGGTAGAAGAACGAACAGGGGAAGAGCAAGAATTTCATATGCCGGAGGAGTGTCCTGCATGTGGCAGTGAATTAGTCCGTTTAGAGGAAGAGGTTGCTTTACGTTGTATTAACCCAAATTGCCCTGCGCAACTAAAAGAAGGGCTTATCCATTTTGTATCTAGGAATGCTATGAATATTGATGGCCTTGGAGAAAAGGTAATCGTTCAGCTATTCCAAGCTGATTTGGTGAAAACAATTGCTGATATTTACCGTCTGGAAAGAACAGAACTTTTAAAACTGGAACGGATGGGAGAAAAATCAGTTACCAATTTATTAGAAGCGATTGAAGCTTCAAAAGCAAATTCACTGGAAAAATTATTATTTGGTCTTGGCATTCGTTTTGTTGGAGCAAAGGCTGCCAAAACATTAGCGATGGAATTTGAAACGATGGAAAAGCTGCAACAAGCAACGTATGATGATTTAGTAGCAATTAATGAAATTGGCGAAAAAATGGCTGACTCTATCGTACAATATTTTCAAGAACAACAAGTGATGGATCTTTTAGAAGAATTGCGTAGCCTTGGTGTTAATATGTCTTATTTAGGCGTAAAACCTACAGAAACAGCTCAAACAAGTGCATTTAGCGGGAAAACGGTTGTGTTAACAGGAAAAATGGAAATATATACACGCACCGAAGCAAAACAATTCATTGAAGACTTAGGTGGGAATGTAACTGGGAGCGTCAGTAAAAAGACAGATTTAGTCATTGCTGGTGTAGATGCAGGTTCCAAGTTAGCAAAAGCAGAAAAACTTGGGGTTGAAGTTTGGGATGAATCTCAATTTGAGCAGGTCATGAAAAACGAGGGAGTGGGATCGTGAAAAAGACAATGATTTGGTTCATAGGTGCACTATTGCTGCTCACGAGCTGCGCCCCCAATATGAACGAAGAGGAAGTTTTACAGGAAAAAGAATCAAATTCAAATGAAGAGCAGGCGATTGTTCCTAGCTATCAGCTTTCAGATGATAATTATAAAATGATTATTCCGTTTAAGCCAGGTAAAGCCAGAGGTGTGATTGTAAGTCAAGTTGCTAATCGTCTTGATATAGACGAAGTGGAGGAGGGCTTACGGCGACATTCTAAATCGGTGTTTGATCCCAAAAAGTATTTATTCCAAGAAGGGCAATACATTGATGAAGAAACAGTTATAGAGTGGATTGATGCATTGAATCCAAAGAAGAAAGAAGGAGGGTCGGAGAAGTATCATAGGGAGAATCCTCGTTACCTTTCTCATATTCTAGAGCAAAATTATTTAGTCAAAAAGGACGATAATACAGTATCACTAGCAGGTGTTTCGATCGGGATTGCGATGAAATCTACCTACCAATTTCAAACGGAAACGGGTGGTCCAACGTACGAAGAGGATATTAGCAAATCAGAAATGATGAAACAAGCAAATAAAATTGCTAATAAGCTTCTTGAAGATATACGTAAAATCGAAGGATTAGAAAATGTTCCGATTATGATGGCAATTTATCGCGAAGAGGATCAATCTTCCCCTGTTCCAGGTAATTTTGTCGCTAAAACGAATATACCAGCAGACAGCTCTTCTGTTGGGGAGTGGGACTCCATTAAAGAGAAGTATGTATTATTCCCGTCAGAAGAAGGAAAAAAAGATTATTTTGAAGATCATGAACTAGTGACGAATTTCGGTAAGGAAATCGCTAGTTATTTTCCGAATTATGTCGGTGTTGTCGGTGAAGGATTCTACGTAAATGATGAACTGCAAAAGATGACGCTTGAGATCCCAATTGAGTTTTATGGGAAAGGCGAAGTAGTTGGCTTTACCCAATATGCTTACGGATTAGTCCAAGAAATGTTTTCAGACCATTACGGTTTAGAAGTCAAAATAACATCCAGTGATAAACTAGAAAGTATCATTTATCGAAATCCTGGTTCAAAAAAGCCAACAGTAAATATTTTATAATTGTTCGGAAAAAGCACTCCTGTATAATAGATGGCGCTTAGTCATGCCATTTTGTATGATAGACCTTCTCGTGCGGTAGCTTTTGAAGGATATTCACAAACAGGAAGAGGCTGCTTTGTATGAAAAATCTCGTGTTCCTTAATAGGAGAATGGCGTCTCCTGTGTGAGACAGGATGATTTTGTTGCTTCTTCTTTACCTTAAAGTGGCTTTCATTATAAATGATAGCACTTTAATGGGAATTACAGAAAGTTCGTCGTGTACGATTAGTCCCCCATTCGAGCGATTACGGTTCTTATGAATTACCCAAGGTAAACCTGCATGGAAGAGGTTTCTCCCATGCAGGTATTTAACAGTTTGCCAGATAAGAAGATGAAGCCTCTGAGTTGAAGGTATTGGTAACTAACGATTGATGAAAGACAACGTGTATCCCGGCGCCACCGTAATTTGAAGGAAATTGGAAAAAGAAGAAAGTGGATTACTTCTCAATTTACACTAGGGGAAACGCTTGCTGCATAAAGTTTTTGTTTGATGACGTGCATTTTTTTAAGGTCTTATTTCCTAAAAAAATTTAATTTGAAGGTAAACAATGGACGGACAATATAATTTTTTCTACGCATAAAGTATTACTTCCTATTACGTTGTTTTTTACAACTTTATACAACAAGGACACAGACTTTCCTAAATGAAGAAAAAGAAGAAAGATTTCAGTCTATTTTACAGTAGTAACCCCCGCAAAAACGAACCATTTTCCCAATATGAATTATCTGAATTTATGTTATAATGAAACTATACAAAGTTTAAAAATTTATTGGAGATGGTGGGTGGGAATTTGGTAGACGTTGGTCCTTTCATCAAATTACAACGAACGAAGCGACAAATGACGCAAGAAGAATTGTCGGAAGGAATCGTTTCATTGTCTTATTTATCCAAGATTGAAAATAAAAAGACGAAGGCAAGCCCAGAAATCATTCAATTACTTTGTAATCGATTAGGAATTGAATTTGCAGAAGAAACGAATTCCCACATCGAAGAGAAATGTCAACAATGGTATGAAATGCTCTTTGACCACTGTGATAAACAAGAAATGACCGACCGTTATGAAGAATTGCAAGTGATTATGAATCAAAGTATTAATGAAAACTTTATTATGTTTGAAATACATCAGATTCGTTATTATAGTGTTTTACGTGATTTTAATAAAGCGCTAGCAAAAATTAATGAGCTACATGAATTAGCAGATTCTTTTAATCCAAAACATGAATATTATTGGTGCAAGTTTAAGGGTGGTTATTATTCGCTTCAAGACAAGCATGCTAAAGCGATGAAATTGTTTAAGCAGGCCCAAGAAAAAATCCCGCTTGCCAATTTAAATGAGGTGGAAATAGCTGACCTGAAATATGGATTAGCTGTTACTCATAGTCAACTATGGCAACAGTTGGAGTGTTTGGATTATACACAAGAAGCAATGGAAGTATTTCAACGCGAATATAATTTTGATCGCTGTGGTCAATGCCATATTTTATTTGGCATCTCTTACCAAAGGTTTAAGAAATATGAAAAAGCAATTAAAAACTTTCAATTAGCAAAACATTTAGGCGAACTGTGTGATAACCAAGATGTGATTAGTTTAGCACATCAAAATTTAGGTTACCTGTACTCGTCTACTGGAAATTCGGAAGAAGCAATCAAAAATTATTTGTTAGCTATTGAGGACAAAGATGTAGATACTGATCATCTTTTATCAACTTATACTTGTTTAATTGAAGAATATTATCATGTTAAACAATATGAGAAAGTAGAGCAAATTTTACGAGAAGCTAAAGAATTATTATCAAAAGTCAAGTATTCAGATTTATATAAATTATATGACTATAATATTAAAGTGTATACACACTTAATAAATGAAGAATTTAGTAAGTTTAAAGTGTTATTAACAGATGAATTTATACCGTACCTTAAACAAGCAGGTGAGCATAGTGATTTAGTATTTTTTGCTAAATTACTCGCTAACCATTTAGAGGAATGGGGAAAGTATAAAGAATCTGTTCAATATTATAAGTTAGCAAGCTTAAGCTATGAGGAATTTGTCAACATGTAACTTAAATAAGGGGGGATATATTGAAAAAAGGAATAATGTCCATACTATGTGGGGCATTACTAATTGGCGGATTTTTATTTACAGAACAGCAATTTTCAGATGATGCTGGAAGGAGTAACCATCCTAAAAAATTCATGTCTGCCCAAATTGAATAGTTTTAATTGATTTATATTCTTTTCAATCTATTTTAACTTTTTTACCCTATTATGATAGAATCTTTCCCAGAGTGGCGTGGAACCCGTTCTGGGATTTTTTTGTTTAGCTGTTGTGCGAGTCGCTCTTGCTTTCGGTCGGAAGTCGTTCTCATGCGTAAAAATCGCCCACCGACGCGCAAAATCGCTCATGCTCGCCCCGAATTCGCTTCCGTTCATCGCAAACTCGCTCACCCTCGCAAGGAGTCGCTCCTGTGCATCGCAAATTCGCTCACCCCCGTCGAAAATTCTCGAAATAAGGTGTCCGTTTGTTTACAGTTTTGTCAAAAATGGTACTATATTATTACAATATTCTTTTATAAAAGAATATTGGATGTATTGGGAAGTTGTTTTGCATATTGTAAAGGTAAAAGTAACAAAGGGGGGAGACAGAAATGGAATACACGATACAGGGGGCGACTTGGTTTTGGTTATTTGTCCCTATGCCTGTAATACTTATTTTATCTTTTATTACTTTATTTACAGAAGGGAGAAAATAACCGTTGACTACAGCGACGCTTATCACATTTATTGTTTATTTAGCAGGAATGTTACTTATTGGTATTATGATGTACTATCGCACGAATAATTTATCGGATTATGTATTAGGAGGTAGAGGGTTAGGCCCAGGGGTTGCTGCTCTAAGTGCAGGTGCTTCCGATATGAGTGGTTGGCTGCTACTCGGTCTGCCTGGGGCTATTTATGCTTCTGGTATGTCAGAGGCGTGGATGGGGATTGGCCTTGCTACTGGTGCATATTTAAATTGGCAATTTGTCGCAAAAAGGTTACGTGTTTATACGGAAGTTAGTAATAATTCCATTACAATTCCAGATTTTCTAGCCAATCGTTTTAAAGATCAATCACATATTTTACGTGTGATTGCTGCGTTAGTCATTCTATTATTTTTTACGTTTTACACTTCATCTGGGATGGTTGGTGGTGCAAAACTCTTTGAAGCGTCGTTTGGACTTTCGTATGAAACAGCACTATGGATTGGTGGCATTATTGTTATTTCTTATACATTATTAGGAGGTTTCTTAGCTGTAGCTTGGACTGATTTTGTGCAAGGGTTACTCATGTTTCTTGCATTGCTAGTAGTTCCCATTGTCGCTCTAACACAAATGGGAGGATGGAATGCGGCTGTGCAAGCGGTCGGTGAGATTCATCCTTCTCACTTAAATATGGTGGAAGGTGTTGGGATAATGGCGATTATTTCTTCCGTTGCATGGGGTCTCGGTTATTTTGGTCAGCCGCATATATTAGTTCGGTTTATGGCTTTACGCTCGCATAAAGATGTCCCAAAAGCGAGATTTATTGGAACTGCATGGATGGTACTCGGGTTATATGGCGCTATTTTTACAGGGTTTGTTGGACTTGCATTTATAAGCACCCAAGAAGTGCCGATATTATCTGAATTTGGTATTCAAGTTGTAAATGAAAATGGAATACAAATGCTAGCCGATTCGGAGAAAATTTTCATTGCGTTTTCGCAAATTCTATTTCATCCAGTTGTTGCTGGGATTTTATTAGCAGCTATTTTATCAGCTATTATGAGTACGATAGATTCCCAGTTACTTGTGTCTTCTTCGGCAGTCGCGGAGGATTTTTATAAAGCTATTTTCCGCAAGCAAGCGACAGACAAGGAACTCGTATGGGTTGGTAGACTTGCTACGGTAGTTATTGCATTCATTGCACTTATGATTGCCCTGAATCCTGAAAGCTCTGTGTTGGAATTAGTTAGCTATGCGTGGGCTGGGTTTGGTGCAGCTTTTGGTCCTATTATTCTATTATCATTATTTTGGAGTCGAATTACACGTAATGGTGCGCTTGCTGGTATAGTAGTTGGTGCTGCAACGGTCATTATTTGGGGAGAATTTTTATCTGGAGGGATTTTTGATCTGTATGAAATTGTTCCCGGGTTTCTATTCAATTTAGTTACGACGATTGTAGTTAGTTTATTACAAAAGCCAAATGAGGATCTTATTGCTGATTATGATGAAACGGTGAAGCAATTGAAAGCGTAATCACGTTCATGCAAAAAAATAAATAAGGTAAGTCATATGGATGAAACAATGCATGGCATATGGCTTACCTTGTTATTTGAGTTGGAGATGAAAAATCGGAAAACGAGCTTGTATTCTCCAAAAAGTTTGCTATGAACCTTTTTCTTACAGGTCTATATGTATCCATTGCACTCATTCTAACTGTACTACTCTACTTTAGTTGCTTAGTCATAGGGTATTCTGCTATTATCAATAGTGTTAAGAACGTTTCATTTGCGTACGAAGATTGTGAATTTTAGCTAAGCAAAAAGCAACATTTATATTTAATAAAAACGTAGCCGTTGTATTATCCTATATATGGTTGCCCTTTCGCTTTACATGTTTCTACAGGGAGGATTTTCTTTCATTCGTAAATTAGGAGCTTTTAGAAAAACTTGGCTTGTCGCCAAGTACTTTGGAGAAAAAACGAAACTTTCTAATAGGACAAAACCGGATTTAGTTGCTGTTAGCTCTTGTTTTGACTGATCCAGCAACATCTCCCATGCTCGAAGTCACTTTATAGTTGTAAAGCGGTTGTTGGTAAAAGCCGTCTTGGAAAGAAAGTACGATGGTAAATTTAAATCATGCATACCTTTGAAGTGTGCAAGCTATATATGTAGTTTGGAGGGAAATAAATGGAAAAAATATCAAAAGATCAAGTGAAGCATGTTGCCCATTTAGCGCGTTTGCATGTAACAGAAGAAGAAGCTGCCATGTTTACGGAGCATTTAAGCTCTATCATTACTTACGCAGAACAGCTCAATGAACTGGACACAACGAATGTAGAACCGACGACACATGTACTTGATATAAAAAATGTGATGCGTAAAGATAAGCCAAAGCAATGGATTACACAAGACGAAGCACTAAAAAATGCTCCAGATCACAAAGATGGTCATTTCCGTGTACCATCCATATTGGAGTAAGGAGGGAACAACATGGCGCTATTTGATTACACGATCAAGCAGTTAGAAGAAAAGGTACATAATGGTGAAATTACGGTAGAAGAGTTAGTAAATGCTTCGTATGAACGCATTCATGAGGTGGATGATGAGGTTCATGCATTTTTAACGTTAAATGAAGAAAATGCGAAAGCCCAAGCAAAAGAACTGGACAAACAAGCGGATAAAACAGCTGCATTATTTGGAATGCCGAGTGGTATTAAGGATAATATCGTAACAAAATCGCTGCGTACGACATGCGCTAGTAAGTTTTTGGATAACTTCCATGATCCTTTATATAATGCAACAGTCGTTCAAAAATTGAGCGAACAAAAAGCAGTTACGATTGGTAAATTAAACATGGATGAATTTGCGATGGGTTCATCAAATGAAAATTCAAGCTATGAACCAACACGTAATCCTTGGAATACGGATTATGTTCCTGGGGGCTCTAGTGGTGGTTCCGCAGCGGCTGTGGCTGCCGGTGAAGTGTTATTCGCATTAGGCTCAGATACAGGTGGATCGATTCGTCAACCAGCTGCATTTTGTGGTGTAGTAGGATTAAAGCCAACATACGGTAGAGTATCCCGATTTGGTTTAGTCGCTTTTGCGTCCTCTTTAGACCAAATTGGACCATTAACACGAACAGTAGAAGATAATGCTCGCGTGTTAGAAGTAATTGCAGGTCACGATGCAATGGATTCAACGAGTGCAAATATAGAAGTTCCTGCGTATACGGAAGCATTAACAAATGATGTAAAGGGACTAAAAATTGCGGTACCGAAAGAATATTTAAGTGAAGGTGTAGCTCCAGAGGTAAAAGCGTCGGTCATGGAAGCATTAAAGGTATATGAATCTTTAGGCGCTACGTGGGAAGAAGTTTCCCTACCACATTCCAAATATGCTGTTGCGACTTATTACTTGTTATCTTCATCGGAGGCGTCGGCTAACCTTGCTCGCTTTGATGGGGTTCGTTACGGCGTTCGCTCGGAGAATGCAGATAATATGATTGATATGTTCAAAAAATCACGCAGCGAAGGTTTTGGTGAGGAAGTAAAACGCAGAATCATGCTTGGTACGTTTGCTCTTAGCTCTGGGTATTATGATGCGTATTATAAAAAAGCGCAAAAAGTACGTACCTTAATCAAACAAGATTTTGAGCAAATTTTCCAAGATTACGATGTTGTTATTGGTCCAACAACACCTACACCAGCGTTTAAAGTTGGAGAAAAGGTAGACGATCCATTAACGATGTATGCAAATGATATTTTAACGATTCCCGTTAATTTAGCTGGTGTCCCTGGTATTTCTATTCCGTGTGGTTTCGCAAAAGAAGGTTTACCAATTGGCTTGCAAATTATCGGAAAACACTTTGACGAAGCAACGGTTTATCGTACAGCACATGCGTATGAAAAAGCGACCGATCATCATAAACAACGCCCTCAGCTAGGAGGTGCCAAATAATGAACTTTGAAACAATTATTGGCTTAGAGGTACATGTTGAGTTAAAGACACAGTCAAAAATTTTCAGTCCTAGTGTGAATGCTTTTGGTACAGCACCGAATACAAATGTTAACCCAATTGACCTAGGTTATCCAGGTGTATTACCTGTACTAAATGAAGAAGCAGTTAACTTTGCGATGAAAGCAGCGATGGCTTTAAATTGTGACATTGCGACAAATACGAAATTTGACCGAAAAAATTATTTCTACCCAGATAATCCAAAAGCGTATCAAATTTCCCAATTTGATCAACCCATTGGTGAGAATGGTTGGATTGAAATTGAAGTACATGGAAAGAAAAAGCGGATTGGTATTACTCGTCTTCACTTAGAAGAAGATGCTGGGAAGCTAACCCATGGAGAAGATGGTTACTCTCTAGTCGATTTTAATCGTCAAGGAACGCCTTTAATTGAAATTGTTTCTGAACCAGATATGCGCTCCCCAGAAGAAGCTTATGCTTATTTAGAAAAACTAAAAAATATTATTCAATATACTGGTGTATCTGATGTGAAAATGCAGGAAGGTTCTTTACGTTGCGATGCGAATATCTCTTTGCGACCAATCGGACAAGAAGAATTTGGTACAAAAACGGAACTAAAGAATTTAAACTCTTTCAGTTTCGTACAAAAAGGGTTAGAATTTGAAGAAAAACGTCAGGAAAAAGAGTTACTTTCAGGAGGGGAAATTCTGCAAGAAACACGCCGTTATGATGAAAAAACGAAGGAAACGATTCTTATGCGTGTGAAAGAAGGCTCGGATGATTATCGTTATTTCCCAGAACCGGATCTTGTTCCGCTTTATATTGATGATGCTTGGAAGGAACGCATTCGCAAGGAAATTCCTGAACTCCCAGATGCGCGTAAAAATCGTTATATGGAAGAACTGGACTTGCCAGAGTACGATGCTACGGTAATGACCAATTCCAAACAGATGGCTGATTTTTTTGAAGAAGCAATCGCTCACGGTTCAGATATGAAGCAAGTTTCTAACTGGTTGATGGGTGAGATTTCTGCTTATATGAATAAACACCTAAAAGAGCTAGATGAATTAGCGATTACACCAGAAGCACTTGCCAAAATGATTCAGCTCATTGCTGATGGTACAATTTCTTCAAAGATCGCGAAGAAGGTATTCGCAGAGCTAGTTGAACATGGCGGCGATCCAGAGAAGATTGTCAAAGAGAAAGGTCTCGTGCAAATTTCTGATGAAGGTCAGTTGAAAGAGATTATTTCTAAAGTGCTTGATGAAAATGAACAGTCCATTATTGATTACAAAAATGGAAAAAATAAAGCGGTTGGCTTCTTAGTTGGTCAAGTGATGAAAGCTACGAAAGGACAAGCCAACCCGCCAATGGTTAATAAAATTTTATTAGAAGAAATCAACAAACGATAAGCTAGCACCTGGGCTATTCAGACATTAATGAATAGCCCAGACTTATATATGGAAAATCGTGCTGTAAGACGCCCACGGAGGCGCTTGCTTATACATGGAAGGGCAGATAACAGAGAAAGAAAATCCTTCTTCTAACGTACATAAAGTGCTGTAAGGCTTCCGTTCTAAGAATATATCCTGTAAGTTGAAGAGGATAACAGGCTTTGTTGAGAGAAGGGTCACAAGCCGCGGCGAAAGAACCTACTCACGGGATGGAAGATTCCTCTTTATAAAGAATAATTAATTTGAGAAAAGAGCTATTTAACTAGTTTTGGTGAAGATAGGTTTGTCATATAATTGTTCATAAAAAGTTTCCTAAACAGCTCTTCTCAAAATGTTGGAAAACGGCTATGATAAAGATTGGACTTATTAATGAGCTGCGTTTGATCATATATTAGAATAAATCATATTACCAATCCTAAAGTTGGAGAGAGATAAGTGGGGATAACGGTTCTAGGTTTTTAAACGATGCCTTTGCCTGATACGAAAGTAGGAAAACTTCACCATAAGCAAGTGGTAATTAGCCATCTTTGTACAAGCCATATAGTGGAGCTCCTATTTTTAAATTTTTCTAATCACATGCTTTTGTCATGATTGAAATTTGAATGCACGATAGGGAAGTATGAAAGTTTTAGAGTTTATCGTATTACAAAACGAAGTAAAGATTTACCGATAAGCGAAGCTATTGTAAGCGTCTTTTAAAATGAAATGGCATTAATAAATGTTACGAAGGTCCTGTATACTGGTGCCAAGCGGAGGGAAAGCAATGAATAAAGCACGTATTATCTATAATCCTACGTCCGGTAGAGAAGCCTTTAAAAAGGAGCTACCTGCAGTATTAGAAAAGCTAGAAGTAGCCGGTTATGAAGCATCTGCTCACGCAACGACTTGTGAAGGAGATGCCATTCAGGCTGCACAATTAGCTGTTGAACGAGGGCATGACCTTGTGATTGCTGCTGGTGGAGATGGAACAATCAATGAAGTCATCAATGGTTTAGCAGAGCGAGAGAATCGTCCCAAACTTGGAATTATACCTGTAGGGACGACGAATGATTTTGCTAGAGCGTTACATATTCCACGGGGTATCCAAAAAGCTGTTGATGTAATTGTGGCTGGACAATCGATGTATTTAGATATCGGCAAAGTAAACGATCATTATTTTATGAACATTGCTGGTGGAGGTAAACTGACTGAACTGACTTATGAAGTGCCAAGCAAGCTAAAGACGATGCTTGGGCAGTTAGCTTATTATATGAAAGGTATTGAGATGTTGCCTTCCTTGAAGCCTTCCAGAGCAAAAATTGAATATGATGGCAATGTCATTGATGAAGACATTATGCTTTTTCTTATTTCCAATACAAATTCCGTTGGTGGTTTTGAAAAACTAGCACCAGATGCTGATATGCAGGACGGTTATTTTGACTTAATCATATTAAGAAAAACGAACTTGGCCGAGTTTATTCGCATTGCCACTTTAGCATTGCGCGGAGCACATTTAGAGGATAGTCATGTTATTTATGTGAAGGCGAAACATATTAAGGTGATGACGGATGAGAAAATGCAATTAAATATTGACGGAGAATATGGCGGATTGCTCCCGGGAGAATTTGCAAACCTGCAACAGCATATTGAATTTTTCGTTCCAGCGGACTTCATAGAAAAAAATTAACGACTGCTTTTTTGAGTTACACTACAGAACTTAGATGAAACGTCTAACTATTATAGTGTGCCTCATAGAAGCAGTTTTTTTATGTATAAGAAAGCATAGGATTTTTTGCGTGTATAGTGTAAGAAGAAACAAAGGCTTTTGAAGCGACCCAGCCTGTTTTTATGTTGCGTGAATGAGTGCTGAGATTACTGGAAAATAGAGTGCTCCATATGTTTTAGTCGGATATAAAGGTAATGGGAATGGAAAGTGAAAAGTTGTATCAGTTAATATTTACACCAAACGCTTTCAGCCATATACGTGTGAATTTCTGCGGGGAAATTGTGAACATCAGCGAAAAAGTTGTGAACTTCGGCGAAAAAAATGTAAACTTCAGCGACTTTCGTGAAAACTTAGGCGAATTTCTAGTGAACTTCAGTGATTTCACTATTTTATCCATTTAAAATGAATAGAAGGAATGCTAATATAGTGAATATTATAATAATAATGTAGTAGGGGGGGAGTTTATGTGGAGAGAGAATTTTATGTTGGTTGGGGAACATTGGCATTGATTAATGCTGGATTAGCCCAAGGAAAGAATCGTACAGGGTTCAATTGGTTTGTGCTGTCTTTACTCATAGGGCCTATTGCCACATTGATCTTGCTGTTTGCCGAGAAGTACCCAGAAGACGAATAAATGGTGTGCTGGGTTCACTTCTATGATAAGATAGGAACACAAACTAGTGTATAAAGGAAGAGAAACATGGCAAAAAAAGCAGTACCCGTAAAAAAGAATGAAACGTTGACGCTCACATTTGAAGATTTGACCCACGAAGGAAACGGCGTGGCGAAAGTGAATGGCTATCCTTTATTTGTACCGTATGGATTGCCAGGTGAAAAAGCGCTTGTGAAAGTCGTTAAAGCGAATAAAAATTTTGGCTTTGGAAAAATTTTAGAGGTAAAGCAAGCGAGCGCGGAGCGAGTTAAAGCGCCTTGTAACGTCTATTATAAATGTGGTGGCTGTCAATTACAGCATATGAGCTATCACTTGCAATTAGAGATGAAGCGAAACCAAGTGAAAAATGTAATGGGGAAAATAGCGCATATGGATCATGTTCCTGTTCATCCTACATTAGGTATGACCGATCCATGGCGTTATCGCAATAAAGTACAAATTCCAGTGGGGGAAAAAGAAGGCGCGATAATTACCGGCTTTTATCAAAAACGCAGTCATCGTATTATAGATGATATGGATACTTGTCTCATACAGGATGAAGTGAATGATTGCATGGTAGAAGCAGTGCGCAGAATTGCCTCGCAGTTAGGAATTACTGCTTATGATGAATCGACACATCGCGGAGTATTACGTCATATTATGGTTCGTACAGGAAGAGAGACGAAGGATACAATGATTGTCCTGGTAACGAGGACGGAAAAACTACCGCATCAAGAGGCACTTATTCAAGCATTGACAGAAACGTATCCTCACGTCAAATCCATTATTCATAATGTGAACAAGGAAAAAACGAATGTGATCCTTGGTAAGAAGTCAAATATTATTTGGGGTGACGCTTATATTTATGATACGATCGGTGACATTCGATTCGCTATTTCCGCCAAATCATTTTACCAAGTTAATCCGCCACAAACAAAAGTCCTCTACGAAAAAGCGTTGGAATATGCCAATCTGAGTTCATCCGATGTGGTGATTGATGCGTATTGTGGTATTGGTACGATTTCTTTATTTTTAGCACAGCAAGCAAAAAAAGTGTATGGAATAGAAGTTGTTCCAGAAGCAATTAGTGATGCTAAGAGAAATGCCAAATTGAACGGAATTACCAATGTCGAATTCGTTGTAGGTGAAGCGGAAAAAGTAATGCCATGGTGGAAAGCACAAGGATTGCGCCCCGATGTTATTATCGTTGATCCGCCACGCAAAGGCTGTGACGAAGCGTTTCTTGAAGCAATGATCGAGATGGAACCAAAACGGATTGTGTACGTTTCCTGTAATCCATCTACATTAGCTCGGGATTTAAACATATTAGATGCAGGCGGCTATGAAACGAAAGAAGTGCAACCAGTTGACATGTTTCCACAGACGAATCATGTGGAGTGTGTGGCGGTTTTGTCAAAAGTGGATGAATAAGAATAGTTAATGAATTGATATAATAAGGTTTTCCAGTTATCAAGGAAATATTTTCCATTCTGGGGAACTTTATTTTTATTGCCCCTTTTTTTATTAATCATGAAAATGATTGGTTTTCTTTCCATGCCAATTGACTTCTTGTTAATGAAGATTTAAAAGTCTAAAATCATGGCTTTTCTGAAGTGATTGCCAAAGGAACCTCTGGCTATAAAAGGGGTGAAGAAGCATTACAAACAACTTCTGAACAAGTACCTGTTATAATTTGCCATGCACTGTCGTTAGTGGGAAATGAAACCTTACGTATTAATGGATAGTTCTTATGCAATACCTTTTGTCGCTCTTGTTCACTAAGCATATCAACTTTTTTAGGAATAGGCATATAAGTCCACCTACATTATTAAACATTATTTTCTCAGCACCATAAATGTTCAAGTTTATGGATCTACCTTGTTCTTTGAAAAAAATTTCCGAGTATCTTCACGTATTTGTTTGGGTAAGACTTGATCAAGTTCTTCATTTAACCAAGAAAGGGTTTTGCTACGTAGATAATCACGCATTTTCTCTTCTGCTTCGAGCATAACTAAATTAATGGTACAGAAGGAGGGAGCTGCACAGCAGCCTTCTCGATACAAATAACCATTATCTTTAATATTTTTACATTGAAAAATAGGTTTTGGACCCTCAACTGCTTCCACTACATCCCAAAAGGAAATATCTTCAGGAGATTTAGCAATTTTATACCCACCTTTAACTCCGGGAACTGAACTTACAATACCAGACTTAGATAATTTACTGAAAACTTTTGAAAGAAATGTCTCAGAAAGACCTTGGAATTCTGCCAAATCTTTGATTCCAACACTTTCTTCTGAAGGTGCATCGATTAAATAAACCAAACAATGTAAAGCATATTCAACTCCGACACTATACGCCATATAAATCTACCTACTTCCATATTCAAGTTGACAAGAATAATTATAACATATATTATAGATATAATTAATCGGCGATTAAATGGATCTTTAATTAGTGCTTGAGATTATTTTAAAGGAAAAATACAAACTAATCAACATTTATCATTAACGCACATCCAAATATAGAGGGTTGCAGGTTTTTAACCATTTTTTGAAAAAATTATAAATATTAACTCCGATAGCGAATTTTCACCTGTACCGTGTTCTCGTAGATTAAACAGTTCTAAGGGCATGGGAAAAACAACGAAAAGAAAAAGAGCTAACTTGCTAAGAACAAAAATTAATGGAAAATATGTCTGAGATTTTACAATAATTTAAAACTGCAAATACGTAAGTCGTTTACCATTACATCATGTTAATATTTCAGCGAAGTAAGAAGGTGATATGGACAATATCACATGCTTTGGTAGGTATATTTAAAGACGTATGAAGAATGCTTGCCATACAAGCAAATAATAAAATGTATACCAATAACGGCTGATATACAGAAGTTGCTTACGCTAATAAAATACCTGAAAACTATGTTCACTTTTCTTGCCATCGAAGATTATTAAAGCTTTTGCGTACAAGGAACTGCTTTTCTAGACCTAAGTGAAGTATTAAAGATTATGTAAAGAAGCTGCTTCAAGATTAGCAACTGAATGAATACGGTATAAAAATAGAAGGAGGTAATGAAATGGAACAGAGAATTAATTATTATAACGTTGCACCAGAAGCGCTTAATATCATGATGGAAATGGAGAAGTATACGAAAACTACAGGTATAGACCGTAAACTTCGTGAACTGATTAAAATTCGAGCTTCTCAAATCAATGGCTGTGCCTATTGTATGAACATGCATACAGCAGATGCACGGAAAATGGGGGAAACAGAACAGCGTTTATATTGTATTAGTGCTTGGAAAGAGTGCACATTTTACACAGATGCGGAAAAAGCAGCTCTTGAGTTGACAGAGTACGTAACTTTAATTTCATCAAAACGGGTGCCAGATGAGCTTTATCACCGAGTACGTGAATATTTTGATGAAAGACAATATGTTAACCTTGTTCTAATAATAAATCAAATCAACAGTTGGAATAGAATTGCTATTGCAATGGGAAATACAGCAACTGAAAAATAATAACTGTAAGTGAACATCTTATATTTTTCATTTTAAATACATGGAATACTATTTATATTCAACAATTGGATGTCGATTGTTGAAGTTTGGGCAAATAAAAAATAACGATATTTCCCGTCGAGCTAGAAATTAGCGGTAACTTTTTTATTAACATCATATGGCGTCTTTAACTATGTTGGATAACTAAATATGTTTAAAATGATGAAACAGTCTGTTTATATGCAGGCTGTTTAAATTATTTATCAATGTAATAAATGTATTGTATTTACCTATGATAGCTATAGGCAATTTGGTATTGTTTACTTTTTGGCAGTTCCTATAATAGAAGTTAAGTAGCCATAGCCATGCTACGAAAAATGAAGGGGATGAAGAAAATGTCAAAAACAATTTTTTATCATGCTGGTTGTCCAATTTGTGTAGATGCGGAGCAAATGGTTCTTGATTACCTTGACAAGTCAAAGACTACGACAGAAGTGGTACATCTTGGCACGGATCGAAATCGAATTGAAGAAGCAGAAAAGGTAGGAGTAAAATCAGTTCCAGCATTGGTAATCGGCGAAGATGTATATCATATCAATTATGGAGCAAGTTTGGAAGATGTTAAGGGGTAAATTCTAAAACAAGATGCTGTATACCAATTGGCACCTATGTCAAGGACAATTATAAAAAAGCTTATGCAGATAAAAGATGATTCCTATATTGAATAGGGGTCATCTTTTTAGGTTCCGCTGATTGTTATCGTCAGCATGTACCTTCCCCTTTTTTCAATAAGATTTTTAAAACATGCCTTTAATTGAAATTTTTACCATCTATAATAAATAGGAAACACAAAGTTTGTTTCTCAGCATGATCAATGGTCAGTTAATACAAAAATACTTCCCCCATGAAACTTCACTTAAAGAGTATCCTGAGCATACAGATTCTAAAGGATGAAAAAGGATAGAAATAATGAGAGTTTTATTAAGTGAATGTTGTAACCGTGGCATCTATATAATTTATGGCTATTATAATAACGTTATCTTAGGATGAAGCTATGAAAATATTCTATGACCTTTTAGTGGTACTACTATTTATATTTTAATTCTAAATCTGTCCTTAAAATAGCAGGCCTAAAATAATGATAGGTAAAACCAATCATTATGAGTAAAATATAGAGATTGAACATATGATTCAAGGTGGGTAATATGGAATATAACGTAGTAAACGTATCTTTGGGAGTATAGCCAAAGTGGAAAGGCGAAGGTCTGCAAAACCTTATATTCTGGTTCGAGTCCAGATACTCCCTCCTAACAAATTCCTTTTAAAGAAATGAGGAGTAAAATGAATGCTGGTTGGATTGAGGACAACTTGAAGTTTGTTAGAGAAAAAATAAATTCGACATGTCAAGCTGCCGGGAGAGACCCGAACAACGTAAAGTTACTGTTGGCAACGAAAACGGTTTCGGAATACAAGATAAAGCAGGCTCTTGAAGCTGGTGAAACGTTGATTGGAGAAAATAAAGTTCAAGAATTACAGGAGAAGTATTCTTTATTACAAAATGAAACGGTGGAATGGCACTTCATAGGTCATTTACAAACAAATAAAGTGAAGCAAGTTTTAAAATTTGTAACTTGCATTCATTCAGTAGACCGTTTGAAGTTGGGAAGAGTATTACATAGGGAACTTACAAAAGAAAATAGAAAATTAGATATCCTTGTACAGGTAAACACTTCATATGAAGAAAGCAAATTTGGAGTTGCACCTGAGGACACTTTAAATCTGATAAAACAACTTGCTGAATTAGATACCTTGAATATTAAAGGTCTAATGACTATTGGGAAATTGACTACGGATGATAAAGAGACTAGAGAATGTTTTCGTCTCTTAAAGTCAATTCAGCAACAGGTTATTGAGCAAAATGATCCTAGAGTTGAAATGGATATATTATCCATGGGTATGTCAGGTGATTTCTCTATAGCTATAGAAGAAGGGGCAACACTTGTTCGAGTAGGAACTGCAATATTTGGAGAAAGAGAGTATCCTGACAGTTATTATTGGAATGAACAATTCAGTATAAGAGATGAATGAATAAAGTAGTGAAGTAAGGCTATGAAATATGTAACAAATAAATTTCTGAAGATGTCACGCTCGTTGTTAAGAATAACAATGAGATTTTTTTCGGAGATGAGCAAGTATAAAACGAGATGCTCGTGTATAACGGAGTAGCAACGTCGCATGCGCTAAGCAACTAGGTGAATTGACCAAATTTCCCTACGTATAAGCCATCATCGGTTCGTAGTTAAGGGGGAGGGGGATTAAAAACGGAATTGCCACCCGACGTCGGCATCCCCTTGTTTTAGTGGCATGATTCCTTAATATCGGTTCATTCGTTCCACTCGCTACGCTGTTAATAGGGCATTTGTTCCTTTGTCTTACAAGCATAATTGATAGAATATTTCTGGAAAAGAAAAACTGTCTCAGAAAGTTATAATTAGGGAGGAAATGTGATGGAGAATTTGCTTCAAGAAGATCCTGTTATAGCAAAAGCAATTCAACAGGAGCTATCTCGACAGCGCGATAAAATTGAATTGATTGCTTCAGAAAACTTTGTTAGTGAAGCTGTTATGGAGGCAATGGGAACCGTCTTAACAAATAAATATGCGGAAGGTTATCCAGGTGATAGATATTATGGAGGCTGTGCGTATGTTGACATAGTAGAAGCATTGGCTAGAGAAAGAGTTAAAAATCTATTTGATGCAGAACATGCCAATGTACAGCCACACTCAGGTTCGCAGGCTAATGCAGCAGTTTATTTTGCAGCTGTAAATCCGGGAGATACGATTTTAGGTATGAATTTATCACATGGTGGTCATTTAACACATGGAAGTCCTGTTAATTTTTCTGGTCGACTGTATCATTTTGTTTCTTATGGTGTGGATGAACAAACCCATTTACTAGACTATGATGAAGTAAGGAAACTTGCCCATGAACATAAACCTCGAATGATTGTAGTGGGAGCCAGTGCTTATCCACGTACGATTGATTTCGAAGCTATTTCTAACATTGCAAAAGAAGTAGGTGCGTTATTTCTTGTAGATATGGCTCATATTGCTGGTATTGTTGCAGCTAATTTACATCCAAATCCTGTGCCGTATGCTGATTTTGTAACAACGACAACCCATAAAACACTGCGAGGCCCAAGAGGAGGAGTGATTTTATGTAAGAAATCTTGGGCACAAGCAATAGATAAAGCAGTATTTCCAGCTATTCAGGGTGGGCCGCATATGCATATGATTGCTGCCAAAGCGATAGCATTGAAAGAAAATTCCTCCTCTGAATTCAAACAATATATGAAACATGTACTACAGAATGCAGAAGTTTTAGCTAAAGCATTGATGGCAGAGGGGTTAGATGTTGTCTCTGGAGGCACTGATAATCATCTCATCCTTTTAGATTTGCGAAATATTGCTATCACTGGAATGGATGCACAGTTGCTCCTTGATGAGATTGGAATTACGGTAAACAAAAATGCCATCCCGTTTGATTCGACAAGTCCACAGATAACAAGTGGAATACGTCTTGGTACACCAGCCTTAACTACAAGAGGAATGGAACCAGAAGAGATGATAGAGATAGCACGTATTATTTCACAAGCATTAAAAAATAAGCATGATTCACGATTAATGAATCAGCTTCGTGATGAGGTCCAAAAAATAACTTCGAGGTTTACCTTATATGAGCGAAAAATTCGTTGAGAGGGGCAAATAAATGAATACAAAAAGAGTAGTTTCGTACTCGGAAGCATTATTCCAACAAGCAAAAAATGTAATTCCTGGGGGAGTGAATAGCCCAGTACGTGCGTTTTCGCTGGTTGGATCTTCTCCTGTTTTCATGAAAAAAGGTCAAGGATCTCACGTAGTTGATGTTGATGGGAAGAAATATATTGATTATATATGTTCATGGGGGCCTTTAATACTTGGCCATGCGCATCCAGCAGTGGAAAAAGAGATACAGAAAGCAGTATGCAATGGATCAAGCTTTGGGTTGTCTACTGAGATAGAAGTAAAAATGGCTAAATTAATATGTGAAATTGTTCCCTCTATTGAAATGGTACGTATGGTGAACTCTGGAACAGAAGCCGTAATGAGCGCATTACGTTTAGCGAGGGGATATACGAAGCGGCAAAAAATCATTAAATTTCAAGGGGGTTATCATGGACATGCTGATGCTTTGTTAATCAAAGCAGGTTCAGGTGTCGCCACATTAGGATTACCTGATAGCCCGGGCATCTCCAAAACAATCGCTGCTGACACTATTACATTACCTTATAATTGTATGGAAAGTATTCGTCATACTTTTGAACAATTTGGTGAACAAATTGCAGCCGTTATTGTTGAGCCAGTTGCAGGAAATATGGGAGTCGTGCCGCCAAATACTGGCTTTCTTCAAGGGTTACGTGCAATTACCGAACAGTACGGTAGCTTGCTTATCTTTGATGAAGTAATGACGGGTTTTCGCGTAAACTATCATGGGGCACAGAGTATGTACGGAGTCCATCCTGATATTACTTGTTTGGGAAAGATCATTGGAGGAGGATTGCCAGTAGGAGCTTATGGAGGCAAACATGAAATCATGGAACAGATCGCCCCTGCCGGACCAATTTATCAAGCGGGAACATTATCGGGGAATCCACTTGCCATGTCAGCCGGATATAAAACGCTTCAGTTATTGGAGAAAATCGAGATCTATGATGAATTGGAAAGAAAAGCTGCAAGGTTAGAAGAAGGTTTCAAACAAAACGCTGAAATGACAAATGTAGCATTAAAAATAAATAGGGTAGGTTCCATGCTTTCTGCTTTTTTTACAGAACAAGAGGTTGTTGATTATGAAACAGCGAAGAGTTCAGATATGCAAGTTTTTAAAAAGTATTATATGAGTATGCTGGATTTGGGGATTTTGACAGCCCCTACGCCTTATGAAGTGATGTTCCTATCTGCAGCACACTCCGATGAAGATATTGAAGAGACAATTGAGGCCCATTATCAGGCGCTTAGTAATGTCAAAAATGTAGAAGGAGTTTGTAATAAAATCAATTAAAATAGGGAAACAATTTTCGGTATTGAATGAAGAAAGTTGTGGGAAAATACCGGTTTGCTTGGATGGAGCAACATCAACATAGAAACAGCTTCAAGTCATTGAATTATTGCAATACTATAAACCACAAAGTAAAATATTAAGGAAATATAGATTTATAAAGAAGGGAGGACTTGAGCATATGTGGGTACCTAGAGCTTTATCAATTGCGGGCTCTGCTGCAAGGGGAGGTGCTGGGATTCAAGCTGATTTAAAAACTTTCCAGGAGTTAGGTGTGTTTGGTCTAAGTTCTGTTACTGGTATTGTTGCGTACCATCCAGATACGAATCAGAATGTATTCCCTTTAGACTTAAGTGCTATTAAAGCACAGGTATATACAGCGCTTCGTGACGTCGGGGTAGATGCAATAAAAACAGGCATGCTCTATACAAAGGAGAATATTTGCCATGTAGCCAAGTGGATGGAAGAGGCTGACACGCCCCATCTTGTTGTGGACCCGGTCATGGTCGGTAAAATGGATACACCTCTGTTAAAAGTCGATGCTATTAATACGCTTAAAACAAAACTAATACCTTTAGCAACAATTATTACACCAAATATGCCAGAAGCCGCATTATTACTAAAAGCGAATCAACCACTTACAACGGTTGATGACTTAAAACTAGCAGCAATAGAATTAAAAAAATTAGGTGCAAAATATGTCCTTGTCAAAGGAGGTCGCCTCAAAGGTCCAGCTGTTGATGTGCTATATGATGGTGATAAATTACATATGTTTGAAGTGCAGCGGATTGATACAATTCATACAAACGGAGCAGGATGTAGCTACTCTGCAGCAATTACAGCCCAGCTAGCAAAAGGTAAACCTGTCCAAGAAGCTGTAAAAGAAGCGAAAAAGTTTATTACTGCAGCTATTCGACATTCCATTGCATTTAAGCAAGGCGTAGGCCCTCCAGACTTTGCTGCATATCATAGGTTTGGTGGAGAAGCAGTCAAAGAAAAGATTGTAGAATATAAGAATGAAGAATACTAGATAAAAGAAATTTATATATAGTGGTTTAAAATTTTTCCAACCAAATGGCGGGATGAAGAGAACAAGTAAATTATTTATTGCGAGCAAGCGAAATAAGTTCTTGGCGTAATGCTTTAAATACAAGATGAACTTCTGGATTGTACGTTTTTAAAGGAAACGTATAGACGATAGATCAAGACAAAGTAAAGGAAGGTTTTCTTCCTTTACCTGCTTAAATACGCACATTAAAATGAGCATTAATCGATGGAACTGTAGCAATTATGATGGTATTAGTCCAAGGTGAGAATAAAATTTATCCAGCAGAGCAAGAATTGTACATGAACTATCTATCTCATTACTGATAATAAGCTCTAGTTAAATCGTCCATCTTTAACTGTTGTAATTAACTGATCCATAAAAACGCGACTAGCAGCACATAAATGTTTGTTCTTTCGATAGGCAATGCCAATCTGTGTGGTAATTACCGGATCTTGAATAGGGATCGTTTTAATATGTACATTATCAATATATTGTAAGTAAGCTTTTGGCAGTATCGTAACACCGACCCCCTTACTGACCATTTGAATGATAGATTCCATCGTCGTCATTTCAAGTACTGGCTTTGGGGAGAAATTCATTAAGCGGCACTGTTCGTTAACAACTTGTCGTAGAAAATAGGTTTCAGGTAATAAAATAGTTGGGGTCTTTTTTAAAACTTGAAGTGATACAGACGCTTCTTTGGCTATGATGTGATCTCTAGGTGCAGCAAAAGCAAGGTCTTCTTTATAGAGCGGAATAGCTTCTAGGTCTTCATGTTCCAATGGTAAAAAAACAATCCCCAAATCCAATTCATTTTTTAATAGCTTTTCGTAAATATCTCCAGTTCGTAAGCCTTGTACAGAAAGTTCTATATTAGGGTAAGCGTTGTGAAAGTCGATAACTGTTGGTGAAAGTAAGTAATTAACAACTGTGAGTAGGGCGCCTATGTTGAGCGTCCCTCTCCCTAATCCTTGAAGTTCACTAATTGCAGCACGTGCCTGAGAAATTTCATGAAATATATTGTAACTGTGATCTAGTAATGTTTTCCCTGCATCAGTAAGTATATTTTTTTTTTCAATACGATCAAACAAAGGCATCCCTACCTCATGCTCTAACAAGCGAATTTGTTGACTGAGAGAAGGTTGAGCAATACCTAATTTCTCAGCAGCTCGTGTAAAGTGAAGCTCTTGACATAATACAATAAAGTATTCCAATTGCTTTAGTTCCATCGCATTTCCCCCAAGCATGATATATTTAAAACAATGGTTTATAGCTATCATTTTATACTAAATCATTATAAATATCTTTTATTGGATAAACTTAACAGAGGGGAATGGTTTAAGTATTATACGATATTGTTTTAAAATGACAAAAAGGTGAAGTGTAAAATAAAATTAATTTATAAAAGCAAAATGAGGGTCTATGTAGAAGTAGCTCGAAAATGGAACTACGTCTGCCTTTTGTCGACCTTTTTAATCGAGAAATCATTGTATAGCGCAGGAGCAAACAAAGAACATCGATTGTCGATAAAAGTTTTAGTTAGTATTTCACAACCCTACAAGAGGTCGCTGTTTTTCACACCGATCGTGGTAAGAGTTCAATAATCAAGTCGTTGATGAATCATTAGTTGCATTTCAAATCGAACGTTCTCTTAGCTCAAAAAGGTTGCCCTTACGATAACGCTGTCACTGGATCTACGTTTAAATCATTTTAAACAGAGCTTGTGAATGGTAGAGCCTTTAAGCCGTATGCAGCAATTACAACTGGAGTTAGCTGATTATGTGCATTGGTTTAACCTAAACTATATAACACCTATTCAATTTAAAGAAAACACCTTAAAAAATGTCTAATTAAGTGTTGACGTACCAAAAGAATATGATAAAGTGTACTTAAATTAACGGGGCAGTTTCATGGTGCGAAATGTTCCTAGTTACCAACATCATTCTCTGGAATTGAAGGATTATATTGAAGAATCGAATAAAGACGTAACGCTTGAAGGGTTCTCTCTTAGTCTTAGTTAGTAAGAAAGACAGTGCTAAAAACTCGTGAAGAGGCGTAAGAATTTACCGTAACAGTGAAATTTACCTCTGACGAAAACCTACCCCACGGGGTGGTGTAGATTATGATCCTTGGGTTGAATGAATATGGTACGTTTGCAAACAAATCTAAAAGGAAAAGACTATGCTTTCGAACACAATGTCATAAACAAGCAATTTAATTTTAGAAGTAAGCAAAGTCAAATGTAACAATACATAGAATGGAATAAATTGGATTTTTTGGAACGCCATAGGAATGAAAGCTTCACGTACGATGTGAACAGGGGAAAAAGGAGAGATAACTTCAAACCCTTACCTATCTGTAAGAAATAGGGTTTACATTTTTTGTGTGGTTTGGCTATTTATAATCCTGAAGGAGGTAGTGATTATTGTGAAAGTAGCACTTATTCATATGGGTTATTTCATTGTCCTTATTACCCTCTCTTTCTTATCTTTTTTCACAATATTTGGTGCGGGATTTGTAGGAGGGATTGACTTACTTGCTTTATTTATTCCTTTTGTTTTTAGTGTGTTGTGGCTTTGTGACTACATATGGCGTATTTTTAGTATGAGTCCAAATAAGATACAATTAATTTATCCGACTAAAAATTGGACATTTATCAGTTTATTGCTTTCAGGAATATTTACAGTGTATAGTTTATTTCTAACAACGTGGATGCTCCCAGTAGCATCCGTCATCTCCGTCATATTGCTTCTTAGTTGGTACTTCCTACTTTATGGATACACAAATAAAAAAAGTAAGGATGCTCTAAGGGCTTTAGGTTCGATTCTGTTTCTTATTTCTTTAGTGTATGTTTATCTAATTTGCGCATATTATATTACAATGTAAGATTAATTACAAATAGCGAATTTACACCTGTACAGTGATGCTGTACCAATAATAAATAAAATGGTTCTAAGTGTGTTGGAAAAACAAAGCAAAGAATAAGAGCTAAAACAAAAACAATAGATAGTAGTCTGAAATTTCGTAATGATGTAAAATGTCAAATGCGTAATAAAAATACGAGGAGGTAATGAAATGGAACAGAGAATTAATTATTATAACGTTGCACCAGAAGCGCTTAATATTATGATGGAAATGGAGAAGTATACGAAAACTACAGGTATAGATCGTAAGCTTCGCGAACTGATTAAAATTCGAGCTTCTCAAATCAATGGCTGTGCCTATTGTATGAACATGCATACAGCAGATGCACGGAAAATGGGGGAAACAGAACAGCGTTTATATTGTATTAGTGCTTGGAAAGAGTGCACATTTTACACAGATGCGGAAAAAGTAGCTCTTGAGTTGACAGAGTACGTGACTTTAATTTCATCAAAACGGGTGCCAGATGAGCTTTATCACCGAGTACGTGAATATTTTGATGAAAGACAATATGTTAACCTTGTTCTAATAATAAATCAAATCAACAGTTGGAATAGGATTGCTATTGCAATGGGAAATACAGCAACTGAAAAATAATAACTGTAAGTGAACATCATCTAATAATTTTCGTTTGAATACATTGAATACTGTATAACGCAACTAGAAATTTAAATTTTATAGTATGATTCTGCAGTCAAAAATATAGACAGAGAAAAAATATAACCCCACTTTTAAAAAGTGAGGTTATATTTATATATTTTTCATGTACTAATTAACGAAGTAATTGAAGTACGCCTTGTGGTTGTTGGTTAGCTTGTGCAAGCATAGATTGAGCAGCTTGTGTAAGAATGTTGTCCTTCGTAAAGTTCATCATTTCTTTCGCCATATCCACATCACGGATTCGTGATTCAGCGGCTGTTAAGTTTTCAGCAGACGTACCTAGATTGTTAATGGTATGTTGCAAACGATTTTGTACTGCACCAATTTTCGAACGCTCAGCAGATACTGTATCAATCGCACTTTGGAGAGTAGTAATTGCTTTATCCGCAGCCGCTTGAGAAGAAATATCAATACCTCCATCAGGGGTAACGGTTTTATCAGTAGCATCTACTTCATCGGTCGCTACGTAAATTTCTGCTCCATCTTTTACTTGAATCTCAAAGGTTCCAGAATTATCTACAGCTTCCACATCACTTAACTTGTAAAATCCTTCAGCATCACCTGTACCAGCTTGTACTGCAACCACGTCATCAGCCTCATTTTTTAGAACTGTCTCGCCAGTGAAAGATTCACTACCTATCTCAACATCTGCGGTTTCTTCTGTAAGTGTTCCAGCGTTTACACCGAGACTTTCGGCATCCATTTTACTAATTTCAAGAGAAAGGTTTTGGCCTTCATTTGCTCCAACATGGAAAGTAGCTTTGAATGAACCATCAAGTAATTTTTTCGTGTTGAATTCGGTGTCTTCAGAAATATCATTTAGCGCATTCGCTAATTGATTGACCTCTTTTTGTAGCTCAGCACGGTCATTATCTGTATTCGTGTCGTTAGAAGATTGTACGGCTAATTCACGCATACGTTGAAGGATAGCATGCGTTTCATTCATTGCACCTTCAGCAGTTTGCGCTAAAGAGATACCATCTTGTGCGTTTTTTTGTGCCATTTCCAAACCGCGGATTTGACCACGCATTTTTTCAGAGATTGCTAGACCTGCAGCGTCATCTCCTGCTTTGTTAATTTTAAGACCTGAAGAAAGCTTCTCCAATGAGTTTTGTACAGCGCCGTTGTTGTTAGAAAGTTGACGATGAGTGTTCAACGCTGCAATGTTGTGATTAATAATCATAATTTTTCTACCTCCGTGTGTTTGATTTTTATACTAGCGGTCCTTATCCTTTTGAGTTGCTAGTATGTAATATATAATAATCTCCTAATAGTAGGAGTTATTATCCAAGTACCCTAATAGTTCGTGCCAATTTATATCATCTTTCTTGATGATCTATTATTTATATCGACCATTGTTTTTTAATGTGAAGAGAAAAAATGATTTTTAATAAAAAAATATTAGTTTGAATTAATCTTTTGGAAGTAATTTCATGAAGCAACTGCTCCTAAGTTACAATTCATGTGGGTTTATATCTTTTATAAATCTTAAGCCATAGGGGGATAATCAAGAGACTGTAATAAATGAACGAAATGTTTTTATTGATGCGCTTTCCATTTTGCACGAGTAATTTTGGAGTGAAGGTACTACACGGTTTCCTGATTTATTGTATAAAGGATAATTGTGTATTTAATGACATATAAATGCTGACTATGTTTAAAAACAAAAACTGTAAGCAATTGCACAAGGATCACGATACTACGCCTCGCAAATGGAATGTAAGAATCTAATTTGCGGGACCTTTTTCAACTCATAAATTTATCAACTATAGGAAACTATAAGATTTTTTGATCTAGTCATTTGCAACCTATCCACCATTCTAAGGAATGGTTCAAGAATGACACATGTTTCATTTTAAAATAAACGTCTTACACTTTCCATTTATCCCGATAAAAGTGTATAATAGTCGAGGTTTATTATCATTTGATACAACCAATAGAGCATGGTATAAGTGTAACAGAAGCAAGAGTGATTTCCCTGCTGCATACGGATGTTTTACAACGCTTGTAGCAACAAAATGCAGATTTAATCTCGGAATAAGATGCTGTAAGACTGCACTTCAATAATTAAAAAACTGCCAGCGCTGGGAAAGTCTAAGTGAGAGAAACAGTCAGTGGTCTTTAAGTCAACCCTTAGTTTTCCAACAATCAGTGAATAATGCAGAAAATGCACTTTTTCTACCAAAGCTAGCAGAACCGCTCGCTCAAAAAATACAGTATTTAAATTTTATTTTCTTAAAATAGTAAACGAGGGTTTGCCTCCGTTTCCCATAGTGAAAGGATTTGTTTAAATATGACAGATAATTTTTGGCGTGATTTACCAAAGCCGTTTTTCGTATTAGCACCAATGGAAGATGTAACGGATGTCGTATTTCGTCATGTCGTTAGTGAAGCTGGAAGACCCGATGTGTTTTTTACAGAATTTACAAACTCGGAGAGCTATTGCCATCCCGAGGGGAAATTTAGTGTGCGTGGACGCCTAACTTTCACAGAAGATGAACAGCCTATTGTAGCCCATATATGGGGAGATAAACCTGAAAACTTTCGCCAAATGAGTATTGGGATGGCGGAAGAAGGATTTAAAGGCGTTGATATTAATATGGGCTGCCCTGCACCTAATGTTGCAGCGAACGGAAAGGGATGTGGGCTTATTCGACGTCCAGAAGTTGCTGCAGAGCTGATTCAAGCAGCAAAAGCAGGCGGACTGCCCGTAAGTGTGAAGACAAGGCTTGGCTACACCCAAGTGGAAGAGTGGCGGGATTGGTTACGTCACATCCTACAACAAGACATTGCAAATCTTTCTATTCACTTACGTACAAAAAAAGAAATGAGTAAAGTAGCTGCCCATTGGGAGCTCATTCCAGAAATAAAGAAACTTCGTGATGAGGTAGCACCAAATACTTTATTAACCATTAATGGAGATATTCCTGATCGTCAGACTGGTTTGGAACTTGCCCATCAATATGGTGTAGATGGGATTATGATTGGTCGAGGTATATTTAAGAATCCATTTGCGTTTGAAAAAGAGCCGAAAGAACATAGCAGTGAGGAATTGCTTGACCTCCTAAGATTGCATCTGGATCTTTTCGATAAGTATGCTATGTTGGAGCCTCGTCCGTTTAAGCCGCTTCGTCGCTTTTTTAAGATATACGTCCGTGACTTTCACGGGGCGAGCGAGTTAAGGAATCAATTAATGAGTACAGAAACGACAGATGAAGTACGTACATTGCTGGATAACTTTGAGCATTGCTAACAACCAGATGCCCCCATTTAGGGGGGCTGGTTGTTTGTTACCTATTTCGTTTATGCGGCAAATTTATATGACTTTAACGAGCGTTATTTCTCGGGAAAAAGCTTAGACACTTCTGCAACAAGGCTTTGTCTATAATAGAATTCTCTGGGCACTCGCAGAACAACTTAAAAAAGCAATACCAAGCCATCCTATAGGAGTTGAATGAAAATGAAATATATAAAATCTGCGAAATACGATAAAGCGCTTATTAATGAAAACATGATGGCCCTAATAGTATGAAAATACTCGAGGAACTAATGCAAGATGTTCCATTAAAAGTGGTATGCGAGTATTAGACTTAGGTTGTGGGAATGGATTAACGTCTATATAGTAAGATTTGATGATAAGCCAAGCGTTTCTAAGATGTGCTACTACTTATATTTCTAAAAGCTTACATATATTACGTATACTTATTTTTTCTTTCATAAAGTAATGAATTCCTATGTTATTTAATAATTATTTATTGATATTCAATAAATGAGGGATTATAATAGAGATAACGATAAAAAGTGAGGTGTTCATATGAGACGTGTAGCAGTACAAATCTTGAAGATTGCTATTTTTGTAATTGGCATCGTTGTATTCGGCTTATGTATTTTCGCCTTGCCTCCGTTAGCAAGCAGTTCAGCAGAAATGTTTCCGGACTTTTCTTATTTACAATACACTATTTTATTAGGCTTGTATGTGACGACAATCCCTTTTTTCTATGCGTTATATCAAGCGTTTAAGTTGTTGACTTATATGGAGAAGCAGCTTGCTTTTTCAGCGTTTGCGGTACGGTCATTAGCGCGTATTAAGTACAGCGCGATTGTCATTAGTCTGCTTTATATGATCGGAATGATTTATCTTCTAACGCAAAGTGCGCTTCATCCTAGTATTGCAATTGTAGGATTAGCGATTCTTTTTTCTGCCATCGTTACCATGTTGTTTGCCGCTGTTCTGCAAGGACTGTTGAAAAATGCAATGAAGATCCAATCAGAAAATGAGTTGACCATTTGAGGTGAGTACATGGCAATTATAGTTCATATTGATGTAATGTTAGCAAAAAGGAAAATGAGTGTAACGGAGCTTTCGGAAAAAGTAGGTATCACGATGGCGAACTTATCTATTTTAAAAAATGGCAAGGCGAAAGCAGTTCGTTTTTCTACGTTAGAAGCCATCTGTAAAGCGTTAGATTGTCAGCCAGGGGATATTTTAGAATATCAAGCTGACTTGGAGACAGAAAATAAAGAAGAGAATCATCGGCAAGTGCAATAGAAATGACGTTGTACGGAGGTCGTGTTAAAGGCCGCTGCCTCCGCATATTTTATCAACTTATCCATCTCAGTTTTGTAGATGAATTGGTTGCGATGGAAGCATGGTCTTAGCAAAGTTAATGAACCGACATATTTGAAACCAAGACCACCTCATTCGTGATTTTAGTCATGATAGGCTCCATTGAATTGAAATAGTCCAAGCACTTCCTTTTCTAATTCCTCTTTAGAAATATTGGCATCCTCTGCTATGTGGAAAATGAAAGGGGATTCTTTGTTTTTTAAATTAACTTCTGCATTTACACGGTCATACTCGTTCTTGTCAAATATATATAAATTTATCAGCTCCATCGCATGCTGTAATCTTAGTTCTTGCTCATTGCTCCGTTTAATGCTAATGGAAAATGTATCGGAAAGGTCGTACGCTTCTAGTTTGTTTTCCATTGTTGTTACAAATTCATGTTGATTAATCTGCTCATCAATATCAAAGAAAACATCTGCACTATCGATATAAGTAGTGAAAATATTATAATTATCTCGAGCATAGTCCATCACTTTCCCTATTCGCTCCTCTTTACTGATTTCAGGCTCTTTTTCTTTTAGGATGTTTACACTGAACAGCAATCCAATAGATAAAACAATAACCAAAAATAGGACGATTTTTTTCATCTTCCCCCTCTTTTCTCTTTTCCTGCTTTTGTTTACCAGCGTACGCCAATTAACTTTACTATACTATGTCATAAATATTCGTTGCAATTTTTTCAAAATGGTCATAAAGTCACTCCGAATCAGAATGGTGGACAGAGGTAAAAATTCTATTTACGATAGAAATAGAAGAAACAATAAGGATGAAAGGATGGTTATTTTGAAAATTCTTGTTGTAGGAGCAAACGGACAAATTGGTAAACATCTGGTGAAACAAATTCAAGATAGTGGGAAACACACGGCAAGAGCAATGATTCGTAAACAAGAGCAAGCGAGCTATTTTAACGAATTAGGTGCAGAGACAGTCATTGTGGATCTTGAAGATGAGGTAGCAGCGATTACAAAAGCGGCTGATGATGTTGACGCTGTCGTGTTTACAGCTGGTTCAGGACCTAAAACTGGAAAAGACAAAACATTAATGGTGGATTTAGATGGTGCAGTCAAAACGATGGAAGCAACGAAAGCAGCTGGGGTAAATCGTTTTGTGATGGTAAGCTCATTTGACACAAGCCGGGAAGCCATCCAAAGAGCGTCATCTTCTTTTGCCCCATATGTTGTTGCTAAGCATTATGCAGATGAGTGGCTCAGAAGCACAAATTTAGATTATACGATTGTCCACCCTGGCTTATTAACAAATGATCCGGGAACGGGGAAAGTGCATGCAGCAACGAAAGTGGAGCGAGGAGAAATACCTCGAGAAGATGTGGCAAGCGTTATTTTCGGTTGTTTAGAAGACGACACAACCATTGGTAAAGATTTTCAAACCGTAACAGGTGAAACGGAAATGAAACAGGCATTACAGAAGTTATAAATAACTCTCCAATCAGTAAGGGAATCTGGGTACCCTTCGCTGATTGGAGTTTTTTTACATTATAGGAAAGTATAGAGTTTTAAAGATTATAGGATTAGAAAAACGACAGCGTTTTTCCGCTAGAAAGATTTGGCGGTAAGCCAAGTCTTTCTAACACTAGATGGTTTATAGTACAAGCAAACTGCGGCGACAGCCAACTTTTCCTACAAAAAATACAAATTTTCTCCCTTAAACTTGGCGATAAGCCAAGTTTTTAATCTACTAATATTCCATTTAGACGAGAAAAAAGCCCCCAATGAAGGAGACTACACCATATGTTTTTTAGCAAGAACAATTTAACGCTTTTATCGATAAAAGCATTCATCGATTTATTAATAAACTAAACAATGCGTCACCTCGTTAAATAACAAGATTTTATAAATGTTAAATAAACCCTTTTAAATCAACGTTAAATTATGTATTGACAAAACAAAAAAACAGGCGTAAACTTATGATTGCAAGTTAACTTGTGAGTGCTTTCACTAAACAGCAATAGATGAGATATCTTTTTTACGTACGATAAAAAATACGTATTGGAGAGGTATGATGGATAAACTTTAATTCACGTTTTGAATTATATGTGAAACATCAAACATTTGCTGTTTCCATGTGTAGTTGTTAGTCAGAGATCACGGGGAATGATTTTGTTCATCCGTTCTCTAAGTAGAAATTCTTTCATTTTTATATGAACTTCCTAGGTATACAGTCATATGAAAATGAGATGCATCTTTAAGTAACAAGTTGAAAAAGGAAAGAAGGAAAATTTATGGCTAAAACAAAAAGCCTAACACTTTTTGGGTTGATCGGTATTACGATGGCTTTTTTTGGTACGGTACGTAGTGTGCCAACACTTTCCATAACTGGATGGACACAAATTTTTTATATGTTAATTGCGGCAGTTCTATTTGCATTGCCAATCGCTTTGATGTCTGCTGAACTCTCTACAGGCTGGCCAGAGGAAGGCGGACCTACAGTTTGGGTGAAGAACGCATTAGGTGAGAAATGGGGATTTGTTACCTCATGGTTACTATGGGTTCAAATGTTTTTTGGTATGGTCATGGTTGCGTCTACAGTAGGTGTGTTATTTGGATACGTTGTTAATGCACCAGAGCTATCTTCAAACAATTACTTTATTTTTGCAGTTATTTTAATATCTTACTGGGGCGTGACGATATTAAATCTCAAATTTGATATGGTAAAAGTGGCTGGTAACTGGGGAGCTATTATCGGTGTTTATATTCCATTCGTTATCCTAGTTGTTCTAGGTGTTATCTATATGATTAAGAATGGTATTCAACCAAATAGCTATTTAGGAGATTTTAAACCGAGTGATCTTGTTCCGAATTTTAAAGACTTAGGTAGCTTAACTTACTTATCAGGAATTATCTTTATTTTTGCAGGTGTAGAAATCTCATCTGTGCATGCAAATAATATCGAAAATCCTAAACGTAATTATCCAATTGCTGTTATAGCATCTGTTCTTTTGTTGGTTTTCTTTAATATTGTCGCTGGTTTAACTGTTTCAAACGCAGTACCAGTAGGTGAATTGGAGTTAGCTAATATTACACAACCGTACATGATTTTTTCTGAAAACTTGGGTATCCCATCCATTTTCGTTAATATCATTTCCTTAATGATTTTAATTGGGGTGTTAGTCCAATTAAGTGCATGGGTACTTGGCCCAAGTAAAGCGATGATCAAAGTTGCGGATGAAGGTAACTTGCCTAAATTCTTTCAAAAAAGAACGGAAAAAGACATTCCGATAACCTTTGTACTAATTCAAGCAATTGTTATTTCTCTAGTATCTTTCTTGTACGTAGTTGTTCCTGATGTGAATAGTGCCTTTTTAATTATTACAATTACAACAACCATTTTATATTGTATTGTGTATGCATTGATTGCTATTTCAGCAATCCGCTTACGCTATAAAATGCCAGAAGTTGTACGTCCATTTAGATTAGGAAATAAAGGAAATGGATTAATGTGGTTTGTTTCCATTCTTTCTTTAATTAGTGTAGCAATTACACTTACTGTCAGTATTATACCACCATCTATTTTACAACCTAGTCAGTACACAGGTTATATTATTTATCAAATAGCAGCTACAGTAATAATGGTAGGTATAGCTCTTTTTATTCACAAATGTAAAAAACCAGAATGGAAGAAAGAAACAACAACTAATCATAAAAAATGTAGCTAAAGAGAAAACGATAGATTTCGTGATATTAATTGGAGGATTAGAAAATGAAAACTGAATTACAAGACCACAATTTAAAAGCTTTATTCTTAGGAAGTAAAGGTGAAAATGTAGATTTATTTAAAGAACTATTACTAAAAATGATTGATGAACATGTGGGGTGGCGTCAAAACTATCAGCCGCAAGACTTACCAGTAATTACGCCACAAGATAAAAGTTCAAAAAGTTTCCAAGAAACTGCTGATCATGTACGTAGTGTATTTAATGTTTTATCTTCTAAACTTCGTACGAACTCACTTCCATGGCATACAGCAGGTCGTTTTTGGGGACATATGAATTCTGAAACATTAATGCCATCTATCATTGCTTATACAACTGCCATGTTATGGAATGGGAATAACGTAGCATATGAATCCTCACCAGGCACTTCACAAATGGAAGAAGAGGTTGGTCATGAGTTTGCTGCTCTTATGGGATATAAAAAAGGAGAAAGCTGGGGACATATTTGTGCTGATGGCTCTATTGCCAACCTTGAAGGTCTTTGGTACGCAAGAAATATGAAATCTCTTCCTTTAGCTATTAAAGAAGTTGCTCCTGAATTTGTAGCAGGTAAAACGGAATGGGAATTACTTAACATGTCTACAGAAGAAATTCTAGATATTCTAGATCAAATTCCTGAAAAAATAGACGAAGTGAAAGAGCATTCTGCACGCAGTGGGAAAAACCTGCAAAAACTAGGTAAATGGTTAATTCCTCAAACCAAACATTATTCTTGGTTAAAAGCTGCTGATATTATCGGTGTAGGACTTGACTGTGTTGAAGCTATTGATGTGGATGATCATTATCGAATGGACATTGATAAATTAGAAGCAAAAATCCGCGAATTGGCAGCTGAAGAAATTCCAGTTCTTGGTGTGGTTGGGGTAATTGGAACAACCGAAGAAGGACAAGTCGATCGTATTGATAAAATGGTAGCATTACGAGACAAATTAGCTAAAGAAGGCATTTATTTCTATATACATGTAGACGCTGCTTACGGTGGCTATGCCCGTGCGATATTCTTGGATGAAAATAATAACTTTATAGATTACGCGAAAATGGAAGAAGTACATGAGAAATTTAACGTTTTCACAGAGAAAAACGAATGGCTTACCGAAGATATTTATCATTCTTTCAAAGCGATGAGTGAAGCGGAAACCATTACAATTGACCCGCATAAAATGGGGTATATTCCTTACTCTGCTGGTGGTATTGTTGTTAAAGATACGAGAATGCGTGACGTGATTTCTTATTTTGCCACATATGTATTTGAAAAAGGTGCAGATATTCCTGCTTTACTTGGTGCTTATATGCTAGAAGGATCGAAAGCAGGTGCTACTGCGGCTGCAGTATGGACAGCCCATCAGGTACTACCATTAAATGTAACAGGATATGGTAAATTAATCGGTGCAAGTATTGAAGGTGCTTATCGTTTCTATCATTTCTTACAAGGAAAACAATTCAAAGTTGGCGATAAAACCATTCATGTTTATCCATTAACAAAACCTGACTTTAATATGGTTGACTATGTATTTAATGAAGAAGGAAATACAGACTTAGAAAAAATGAATAAGCTTAATCATGATTTTTATGAACAAGCTTCTTACGTTAAAGGTGGATTATACAATAACGAGTTCATTACTTCACATACAGATTTTGCGATTCCAGACTATGGAAACAGTCCATTGTCATATGTTAACAGTTTAGGATTCAGTAAAGAAGAGTGGGATCGTGAAGGTAAGGTTACAATACTTCGTGCTTGTGCTTTATCACCGTATGCATATGACAAAGATGTCTTTGATGAATATGCTAGCAAGATAGAGCAAGCAATTCAAGAAAAACTTGAAAAAATTTATGCTGTTGTAAACTAATGAAGTCCTATTAAAGAATCAGTTTATTAATAGCCAATTGGTTGTTAAGGAGGCTAGAGGGGATGATTTTATCACGCTATTACAATCATCCCTCGGCTTCAATTGATTTGGAAATGTCCTTTTCTTACACTATAGGGAAATATAAAGTTATAAGGTTTATAGTATAAGAAAATCGACAGCGTTTTTCCGCCATAAAGATTTGGCGGTAATTCAATTTTTTTAATGATTATTGATGATTGTTAAAATGTAAATGTTTACCTTTAAAGTAAATGACAAGTACTAGACTACCTTCTGTAAACAAGGTAATCTCAATAATAGGAAATAATAATAGTAGTAAAAATAGTACTTATGTTCTTTGACAACCATTATATATAATTTTAATACTATACGTTTATAGTATAAGAAAAGATTGGTGAGAAGCCAAGTTTTTTCTTCAAGGAATAAGAAAGTATAAAATTTGTTGCTTTTGGATACCGATTTAACGGAATAGCCACGTCCGGCTCCATCGCCCAGCAACTAGGCGACTTCACTCCATTGCCCTAAGCTAAGTCATCATCGGTTCGTGCTAAATAGGAAGGTGGACTAAAGACGGGCTTGCCGGAGGGCGCCGTTATACTCCTGTTGCAGGAGCATGATTCCTAAAAATTTTGTTGATTCGTTCCACTATACGAAAGTATAAAAGTTTAAAGGTTTATAGTATAAGAAAAACTACAACTTTCGCCATAAGACTTGGCGACAAGCCAAGTTTTTCTAAATAGGTTGTTGAAAAGTATTGTAAATAAGCCTAGTTATGTGAATCTATTTGTGAATTATTTAACAATTACATGTAACGCGTTCTAGCATATAGTAATCTTCCATGAAAAGTTACAAGATACAATATGCAGAAAGCTGTTAAGGAAGTGAAAAAATGACAATTAAAAAAGTATTAACGGTTGCAGGTTCTGATTCAAGTGGTGGTGCAGGTTTGCAAGCCGATCTGAAAACATTTCAAGAATACGGAACTTTTGGCTGTACTGCTATCACGAATCTCGTCACGATGGATCCCAAAAATAATTGGAATCATCGAGTGTATCCCGTTGATGAGACGACAGTTCGGGAACAATTGGAAACAATCTTCTCTGGTAGTCCGCTAAATGCTATGAAAACGGGGATGTTAGGCTCTACAAATATCATAAAGATTGTAAGTGAAATGATTGATCAATATGAAATGAAGAATGTTGTAATTGATCCGGTGATGGTTTGTAAAGGAGAAGATGAGCCTTTGCACCCGGAAAATGGGGTTGCTATCCGCGATTATCTTTTACCGAAAGCAACTATCGTAACGCCTAATTTATTTGAAGCTGCTCAACTATCTAGTATGTCTGCAATCCGTACAGTTGCTGATATGAAAGAAGCAGCGAAAAAGCTGATAAACCTTGGCCCAGAATATGTTGTTATTAAAGGCGGAAAAAGTTTTGATGGCAATAAAGCAATTGATTTACTTTATGATGGGTCTGCTTTCACTTTTTACGAAGTAGAGAAAATCAATACGAATTATAATCACGGTGCTGGATGTACATTTGCAGCTGCTATCACAGCAGGATTGGCAAAAGGTTTCTCTGTAAAAGAATCGGTAGCAAAAGCAAAAACATTTACCACCGAAGGTATTAAGGCTGGATTTGCCTTTAATGCTTTCATTGGACCAGTTTGGCATGGAGCATATAATAGAGCAGTTCTATCTGATTAGTTCTATGATTTTACTGAGGATTTAGAATCGTAAAGAATTTCGTCTTGCTTACTAGACTATCTCTTTGTATATATCACGCTGTAGAACTGTTGTCTCTTAAGTTGAGGGTAAACGTTGCTTCCATCGGCTAAATATATGCGGAGTTGGAGGGAAATGTCCATTGACTGACACGTTGCATTATTGTCCTCTTTTGTTAGGCCATGTTCTATGAACATGGCATCTATCGTTCCGTATTAGGAAATTGTGAAATTTTAGAATTTACTTAAGTAATACTACAAATTTCGGAAGACGGGACTAGAAGCGCAGTTCTATCCTGCTTATGTGATATGGGCAGCTTCCAATAGTGTAGGGAATTACTCATGGCGTAAATTCAATACTTTTTACTTTAATCAATCAACGTGCCAATGTCTTTAAATGTAAAAGAAAACAGGATTGTGCTAGTACTAATTAAATTATTAAAGTAGTAATTCTCAGATCGTTTAGGTCGTAAGGAGTTTATCATATGAAAAGAGATATAACGTTAAAAGAAAGCATCTTTCTACTAGTATTATTATTATTGATTATAGGTATTAGTATAATAGGTTTGGATTTGCCTCCGCAAATTCCGATTTTATTCGCAGTAGGAATTGTTATCCTTTTTGCTAAGATGAAAGGTGCTTCATGGGAAGTTGTTCATAAGGGAATTGAAAATGGAATTATACCTGGTCTGATCCCCATCATTATCTTTATGCTTATTGGTGTCTTAATAAGTGTTTGGATTTCAGCAGGAACCATTCCAACTATCATGGTTTATGGGTTAGGGATTTTATCAGCGAAATTTTTCTTACCTTCTGTGTTTGTTATTTGTGCACTTGTTGGTATTTTAGTAGGTAGTTCGTTCACAACCATTTCAACTATAGGTATTGCGTTTTTAGGTATGGGACAAATGATGGAATTTAATATTGCGATGACTGCTGGCGCTATAGTGTCAGGAGCTTATGTCGGGAATAATATATCTCCTTTATCCGATACAGCCAATTTGGCTTCTGCTATAGCGGAAGTGGATTTATTTGAACATATTAAAAATATGTTGCGAAAAATTGTTCCTGCTTTTGTTATTTCACTTATCTTTTTTATTATAATTGGACAAACAAAAGCGGGAGCGACGGAAAGTAATATTAATGAATTAGTAGATACATTATATTCTAATTTCAATATTTCTATGGTGTCCCTAATACCAGCACTCATTTTATTTTTGTGTGCGTGGAAGAAGATACCTGCTATTCCAACACTTCTAATGAGTATTGCGGTTACCGTTGTTATTCAATATATATATTATCCACATACCAGCTTTTCTAAAATCGCTAGCCTTATGCAAGATGGATTTGTTTCGAATACAGGAACAGAAACGGTAGATGTTTTGCTTACCAGGGGTGGTATGCAAAGTATGATGTGGTCTGTTTCGCTAATTATCCTTGCTTTGACATTAGGAGGACTGTTAGTAGAATTAAAAATTGTTGAAACGTTAATATCAAAAGTTCAAGGTCTTGTTAGTACAAAAGGGAAATTAATTTTAATGGCTGGATTAAGTGCGGTAGGTATAAATATCGTTCTTGGAGAACAGTATTTATCCATTATTTTGCCAGGTAAAGCATTTAAATCGCAAGTGGAGGCAATAAATCTTGATCCCAAAAAACTCTCAGCTATTTTGGCAGATGCTGGGGCAGTAGTTAATTCACTAATTCCATGGGGAGTAAGTGGTGTGTTTATTACTGGAACATTGGGGGTTTCTACATTAGAGTATGCACCATTTGCTATCTTTTGTATAACTGCTCCAATTATAAATGTATTATTTGGTTTTTTTGAAAAAGAGAAGGGATTACCTCCTCTCTCTTAAATAGCTATGGGGCAGATTACTTACAATATTTATATTCTGCTCCATACTTAACCTATGATATCTCAAGCCCACATTTACTTCTCTCTTGTATGATAGAATGGCAAAAATGTTAGGTTTTATAGTAGAAGCAAAACAAAGGCTTTTGCCATGCCAAAAGTATCTTGAGGGGGCAAGGAGAATAAGTTTAATTCGTTAAGGTTAAATGAGAAATAAAATATAGAAAAAATTACCAGTGTGTTTTAATGCTTAAAATAAATCCAAATACCCTAAATGGTGTTATAATTAAATGTCGTTTTCTTTTATTAAATCATCATAATTGACTCTAATCTTACCTAATTAAAATGGGGGAATTTCTTTGGCTTTATTATAGGTAGCCATGATGGGTGATATGTAGTGAAATATTATTCATTTTGAAATGGTATTGTAAGCTGCTAAACTGTTGCTTTTAATCAATAGGCTGAAAGCGTGAAATGGTTTACACCATAGGAAAGAATAAACTGTTAAGCTTTATAAGTGAAACGAAGGTGTTTTTCGCCATAAAGAGTTTGACGATAAGGCAAGTTTTTTTGAAGTCATTCTTTAATCCTTTGATGTGTTAATGATATTGGTAAAGATATAAACGGAGGTAAAAAATATGCTTATAGATGAAATACGTGGAGAAGAATTAGATGATTTTTTTTGCGCGTTTTTAGAACTTCAAACAATAGAAGAATGTTATTGTTTTTTTGATGATTTATGTACAGTCAATGAAATAAAGGCAATGCTTCAACGATTTAGAGTAGCAAAAATGCTTTATAATGATAACACATATTGTCAAATTGAAGATGAAACAGGGGCAAGTACAGCAACCATCTCTCGTACGAAACGTTCATTATATCATGGGAATAATATGTATGATATTCTTTTCAGTCGGATGAAGAAAAGTATAGAGAGTTAATGAAAAGTATCCAGAATTAGCATTAAATGGTTGCCAAATGAAACGAAAATATAAATGATTATGGTATCATATTATAGACAAAGATAATTATTTATATTATGCTTAGAATGAGTTATGATGATATACTTACTTGTGAACGTATGAACAAATGTTTGTTTTTAGTTTGAAGGGTTATATTATTTGTTACTTTTTTAGGAAAGTACAAGCGTTTACACGTAAAAGTATAAGAAAAACGATAATCGGCAAGTCTTGGAGTCAAGTCCAATTTTTCTGATCAAATGTAGACAATAGCGAGGTCTCTTGTACGTATGAAACAAAAACAAAAACGTTGACAAATACATTTTTATTCACTATAATATTTTTAATCTTATACGACGCATACGATGAAGGAGCCTAGTAGCAAGCTTGTCACTGTTATTTAGAAAGCTAGGGGTGATGTGACCTAGTACAAACAATCTTGTGAATTACACTTTGGAGTATCTTAGCTTAACACTAAGCGGATTAGCAAACGATATAATTGCTGAGAGTGGTATCAATAGTTACGATTATTACTATTGATGCAATTTGGGTGGTAACACGGTTAGAATCGTCCCTATGTCTTTATGACATAGGGCGTTTTTTATTTTTTAAGCTTATATAAGAAACTATACTAAAGGAGTGGAAAAGCATGAATCTTATTGATGAGTTAGAATGGCGTGGAGCTATTAATCAACAAACAGATGCTGAAGGATTAAAAGATTTAATTGAAGAGAAAAAGATTTCTTTATATTGCGGTGTTGATCCAACTGGTGATAGTATGCATATTGGTCATTTAATTCCATTCATTATGATGAAACGCTTTCAATTACACGGTCATCAACCGGTTATTTTAATTGGAGGAGCGACAGGGACTATTGGTGATCCTAGTGGACGCCAAACAGAACGGCAATTACAAACATTAGAGAAGGTACAAAATAATGTTGATAAGCTAACGAAGCAAATGAAGAAATTATTCTTCGATGGTGATAGTGAACTTAGGATCGTGAACAACTACGATTGGACACATAACTTAAGTATATTGGATTTCTTACGTGATTACGGTAAAAATTTTAGTGTCAATAATATGTTGGCAAAAGATATTGTCGCTAGCCGATTAGATAGTGGGATTTCGTTCACGGAGTTCTCTTACCAAATTTTACAATCTATGGACTTTCATCACCTATTTAAAGAAGAAAATGTACAATTACAAATTGGTGGTAGCGATCAATGGGGCAATATTACAAGCGGATTAGACCTCATACGTAAAAAAGAGGGTCAGGATGCGAAAGTCTTTGGTCTAACCATTCCACTTTTATTAAAAGCAGATGGAACAAAGTTTGGTAAAACAGCTGGTGGAGCAATTTGGTTAGACGCAGAAAAAACGACACCATACGAATTTTACCAGTTTTGGATTAACGCAGATGATAAAGACGTGATAAAATACCTGAAATTCTTTACGTTCTTAACGAAAGAAGAAATTGATGAATTAGAGAATAAAGTGAAAACAGAACCGCATAAACGTGAAGCGCAAAAAGTGTTAGCAAAAGAAATGACAAAGTTTGTTCATGGTGAAAAAGCATTAACGCAAGCATTGAAAATTACGGAAGCACTTTTTAGTGGAAATGTTAAATCATTAACAGCAGATGAAATTGAACAAGGATTTAAAGACATGCCTACTTTTCAAGCTTCCAAAGAAACAAAAAATATTGTCGACTGGTTAGTTGAGTTAGGTATCGAACCATCTAAACGCCAAGCGAGAGAAGATATTAACAATGGAGCTATTTCCATGAATGGAGAACGAATAACCGATGTTAATACAGATGTAACAGCAGAAAACGCATTCGATGGAAAGTTTATTATTATTCGTAAAGGGAAGAAAAAATACAGCTTGGTAAAATTAGCTTAATGCATTTAGAGCCTACTTCTATTGTAAAGGAAGTTTGTTGGCTAATAAAATCACTGCATATATAGATAAAAGAAGAAACATCTTCCCAAAACTCTAAACAGGTTCTAGGGAAGATGTTTCTATATCATCGCTCAATAAAACGGAACATTTTGAAAGATGACAAACTTAATAGGATGATTTCATTTATTATATTTTGTTAAGTAAAGGAATTCAGATGGATGAAAGGGATGTTTCAGGATGCCTTCTTCTTGGAAAAGATCATTAGAACTAGCATATACAAATCATTACATTATTACGAAGGTGAATGAACAGAAACCAGTTAATTGGTTATTACTAGATGTAGGTTTAGAAAATGTGGCAGAAGAGCATATTAACCAATCCTTAGATAATTTGCTTATTGGATTTAATCGATTGTTTAAGTATAAAAGTGTAAAGCAAGCTACATTAGGTTATTTTCGTATGCTGGATATAGTTAAACAAAATGATAGGTTCCATCCAAAAATTCATGTCTTGCTGCCAACGATGAAAAGCTATTTTCAAGGAAGATACTATATTAAACGTGATAAATGGTTAGAAATGTGGGCTAAAGCTTTAGGGGTTACTAATGATCTATATGTAAATGTAAAAGTGATCCAACCTGAGGATAATAGTCATCGAATGGTAGAAAAAATGGAACAAGGTTTAGCAGTACTTTTGGATGTACCAGAAGCAAACAGACCTAAAAAAGATAAGAAAATTATTGAGACACGAAGGTTAATTGGGTACAGCAGGTTATTAAAAAAGGAAGCAGATCAACTACCTCCTGATTCAGACTTTTACCTAGATATAGCTCATTTACGTACAGACGATAGGATTGCAAATGTTGCTTTTGACAACATGCTCACTTGGCACCCTGGCTTAAGAACAGAAAAAGAAAATCCTTTTATCTGAAGGTAATGTCATAAGGGTAGCAGTTGCCTTCAATCTTGCTTGCGCTATGAAGAAGGCATGAAATTTTACGGTTTATTTTGGATATAAGGTGCTGTAAGACTAGTCACTTTTGGGAGATGCAAACTGTACAAGCCTTAGTGATAGATAACAGCACCTAAAACCTCGATTTGTTAACTTACAATTAGTGAAGAAAGAGTTGAAGTGGGTGAAATGACACCGCACTACCTTCCAACTTACTAAATCATCCTTCCATATTGGAACATAATGTACCCTTGAAAATAATAAATTAGTAAAGTATGAATACAACTAATAAAAGATTGGTAGGGCAATTCCCAATGTTTTAATGCCATCACCTAGGGATGGATAACTTTACCTATATACCTTGTATTACGATGTACTATGTGTTACATTATTTTAGAAAATAACAAAAAAGAGAAGGTGCTGAAAATGGATAAAGAAATAATGAAAGGAAGTATTGATATCCTGCTATTGTCTCTCCTCCAGAATCGTGATATGTACGGCTATGAGATGGTTAAGGCGTTAAAAAAAAATAGTAATGAACTGTATAACATGAGTGAGGGTACTTTGTATCCTGCTTTAAAGCGACTTGAAAATAAAGGCTGGGTCCAATCTTATTGGGGAGATTCGGAAAGTGGAGGCAGAAGGAAATATTATCAAATTACCCAGCAGGGAAAAAACGAGCTAGCTAACAAACTGCAAGAATGGAATCAAATTAGCCATTTAATTAAGGTATGTTCGGAGGGATTAGGTTGGAGTCAACAATCGAAGCCTACATTCACAAAATTGTAAGTGAGCTACACTGTGGGGAAGAAGAAAAAAAAGACATGACAGATGAAATGAAAGATCATTTGTATTTGTTGATACAAGAATATAAGGAAGATGGGTTTTCAAATGAAGTAGCCGTAAATAAAGCGTTAGAAACGTTTGGCGAACAAAAGCAATTAGCAAGCGGCTTACAAACATCTATTTCTCCTTTTCACAAATTATGCAAAATAACGACAGGCATTTTTTTCGGATTATATGTTCTTATCCTATTTTTTAAGTTCTTTTTGGAGCGCATGATTTTAACAGCGACTATAGTTAAAAGTGGTGACTTTTTTAACCCACATGTGGCTATTCCGGAAAATTTTACAGGTGCATTTGATGTTGAATACATTCATTTAAATGCCAATTTTTTGCCCTTTAAAACGACGCTACAATATATCTTAAATGCAGATTCATATAACGTATCCATTATTATTGAAAACACCGTAGGGAATGCCCTTGTATTTTTGCCGCTAGGAATCTTTCTGCCGCTATTATTCCCAAAGTGCCATTCACTATTAAAAGTTTCTATAACTGTAACGATCATTATCTCGGCGATTGAAAGCTTGCAATTGTTGTTATGCGTTGGTCAATTTGATGTGGATGACATTATCTTAGGAACGATTGGCAGTGGCATAGGATTTTTATGTTTCCTATTTTTCCAGCGCTTAAAGAATGAAATAACTGCAATACGACGTATAGAAAAAGAATTATAATATAAAGAATAGTGAGTTGTAGATGATGAAAGCCATTATAAAAATAGGTTTATTTCTAGTGTTATGTGTGTACGTACTCATATTATCAAAACTTGTCTTGTTTAAGTACCTTTCTTTGCATGAAATTTTAGCTCACTTTGCATTTCGTTATGAAGGGCCTACTTGGAATGAGCATAATTTAATTCCTTTTAAAACGATATTTTTCTATCTATTTTCTACAGATATCAATTTTTCTATAAGGGTTGAAAACTTGGTTGGTAATATCATTGGTTTTGCGCCTTTTGGCTTCCTTCTACCATCAATTTGGCGAAAATTTCAAAATCTAACCAACATTGTCCTTGCAACATTATGTTTAAGCTTTATGTTCGAGTTCGTGCAACTGAGTTTTAAATTTGGTAGCTTCGATGTAGATGATTTGCTGTTGAATACACTTGGAGGAGTAATTGGCTATCTACCTTTTTTACTATTTAATACGCTAATCAAGAATAAACAACAGCATAGGCTGGTGAACAGGAGAGGATTTAAATAAGACACTGAGATGCACTTTCAAAAGAGGAAAGTCCACAGTTCTTGTCGAATGATAAAAGTACTCCGTTTCTAAAAGTAATGAAGATGTCGATCTTGCTTCTGGTTAAAAGGAAATAAATAGGATAGATTAATATGCATCTGTACATCCATCATTTTTTCAACTTGTTTAAAAAAGATTATATGTTTATGCTAATGATTTTGGTAATCCTTCTATTTTCCTTCTTTATTTGGACAGGATTTCCGATTTTTGTTGTGGGAGTAGAAATAGCAAAGATAACGAGCAATGCAATATTCATTCACTTAGCTATCTGCTATCTCTGTATCAGCTGGATTATTAATCTTTTTAGTATATATGAAAAAATAAGGATAATAAAAGCAATCTTATTTATGGAAAGGAGATTCGACGTGGGTGCTGGGAATATGCGGTAGAAACTTGGACATTAGGGATCACTTCAGCTGATCGAGAGGAATCTGAAGATAAATTAAATGAATACGGAAAACAAGGTTGGGAATTAGTAAACGTTATTCCTCAGATTGGTGGGAGTATGGGGGATATTAGTGTGAACTTTAACCAAATCATTTTTAAAAGAAAAGCGATATAAAGAACGTAAAATATAAATAGATGTTCAAATCATATTTAAAGGAACTCCCCGTCACTGCTTTGATGGGGAGTTCCTCTCTAAATCAAAACTTGTCAGCGGATGATATTTTTAAAAATGCTTATCCAGCAACCCTCTAAGCCTTAGTTCGGTATTCTAAATTATGTTTTTTCAACGTTTTGTCAGTACCAAATAAAAAGTGTTTTTCCATATTTGGCGAGTATTTGGAATTAATCGTTTCTTTACCGACAGCTTCTGCAACAGCACGTAACATTGCAGGCGACGCGCCACAGCATAAGCCAATATAGTTCACACCGATGTCTTTTGCTTCTTTCGCCCAAGCGGCTAATTCGTAGCGGTTGTGATAAAGCGGATCAAGTGCCGTTGGGAATGTCGTTTCTGTAGGTAAATGGCAACTGCAACCTCCATCCGGCAAGTTGAAAAAGGTTGGGTGCGCCTCTGTTGTTCGATAAGGTATTGGTAGTGCCCCAACATAACCTTTGACTGTATCTCTTATTTTAGCTACAAAGGGCTGGATGGTATCAGGGCCACGGAAGCAATTCATTCCGACGACGAGCGCTCCTTTTTCAGATAATAATTGGCAAGCTTCCTCTACGGTATACCCGTCCCTTAGAATGTTTTCTCCCATAAGACCAAAAGTGATGACGGCTGGGAGTTCTTGTTTCGTAATTTCTTCTAAAGCGATTAGAGCTTCTTCATAATAATAAAATGTTTCTCCATTTACGAAATCAACACCTTCTTCTTTACACCATTGCACCATCTCGGCAAAAATGCTCCTTACTTGCTCTTTGGAAGCTGGGTCATTCGGATCGAAAATATTCGTGTTAGAAATGTTTCCAGCAACGAGTGCTTCTTCTACAGGATGTTCTTTGGCGACTTCTTTTGCTAGTTGAATGGCATTTCTGTTCAACGGCTCGAGCAATTCTTCCTTACCAATAATTCGCATCTTTTCTCTATTCCCATTGTAAGTAAACGCCAGTACGACGTCTGAGCCTGCATTCATAAAATCGCGATAAGCTTGTTTCAGAGCTTGTGGATTATCTAATGCGACTTCCGGTACAAAAGAACCTGCTTGTAAATACCCCCTGCGTTCTAATTCAAATAAATAACCTTCTCCCACAATAACCGTACCTTCCTGCAATCTTTGTTGTAAGCTGCGTTTCATCTTAAACTCCTCCTTTTATTTTGAAACCTTTGCTTTGTAAAAAATGTGGCACGAAGTATGTAGCAAGAGCTACGACTTCCGGATTTAATTCATGGAAAAATTACGCCCACCTTTCATTAAAAAATCGTTTTCTTAGTTGCTTCACCTATGTGAGCTTCCATCGTGAATTATTGGAACATAAAAACCCCCTTCTTATGAATAAGAAGAGGGTAGCTTCCAAATGTTGTCTCTTCTTATCTTCAAGCGTTACGCTTCTGGAATTAGCACAGTGCAAAAGATGCCTGTTGCTGGGGTATCATAGGGGCCAGTCCCTCCACCTCTCTGGATAAGATAAATCCTATAAAGTTGTGGAATAATAAAGATTTACAGTTGGCAATGTTTAAAAACGCCATTAAATTCACAGTGTGTAAAATCTTATCATTCAGAATATGAACTATACTATATACGAAAAAAATAAATGTCAACCTATTTCGAAAATATTTTATAGATTAGAAACTTCTGCGTCTAGTAGTGGATGAGAGCCAACATTTCATTTTCTATGATGTTTTTTTCATAAAAATACAACTTTTATTATAAAGTTCCGGCAAGCCCAAATTTAAAATGCCTGTAATGCGTTCTGCAAATCATGTTTTAAATCATTCACATGCTCTATTCCGACCGAAAAGCGTAATAAACAGTCATCAATGCCACGCTTGGTACGTTCATTAAGGGGAATATCCGCATGTGTTTGTGTCGCTGGATACGTGATAAAGCTTTCCACACCGCCTAGACTTTCGGCGAAGGTAATCAGTTGCATTTGCTGTAAAAAAGGGTCTACCCACTTGCTATCGTGTAAACGAAAAGATAACATACCACCTTTGCCAGGATAAAGCACCTCTTTTATTGCTTGGTGGTTGCTTAAAAAATGGGCTAATTCTCGGGCATTTGTTTCATGCTTTTCCATACGCAAGGAAAGCGTTTTTAACCCTCTAATTAACAGCCAACAATCAAATGGAGAAAGCACTGCCCCAGATGCATTATGCATCATAGCGAGTTGTTCACAAATCGGTTCATCGTTAGCAACTACTATGCCAGCCAATACATCATTGTGCCCGCCGATATACTTTGTTGCACTATGTAGAATAATATTAGCGCCAAGTTCTAAAGGGCGTTGCAAATATGGCGTAAGGAAGGTGTTGTCAACAATAAGTAATAGATTATATTTTTTAGTAAGGTGAGCGATGGAGGCAATATCTATTTCTTGCATTAAAGGGTTTGTCGGTGTTTCAATAAATATTGCTTTTGTTTTGTTAGATATGTTTGCTTCCGTTTCTTTGAAGTTGGTAAAAGGATCATAGCAGATCTTGAAATTGTATGCTTTGTTGTACTGTTCCAACAAACGATACGTTCCCCCGTAAATATCTGCTGAAACAATGATTTCATCACCAGCTTGAAAAAGGGAAAGTACAAGCTGGATAGCCGCCATGCCTGAACTACAAGCAAAGGCTTGCTTACCAGATTCTAAATGCGCAACACCTTCCTCTAACAGGCATCGGGTAGGGTTTTTTGTACGGCTATAATCATACCCGGTTGACTGCCCTATCCCATCATGTTTGAATGCAGTTGATAAATAAATAGGGGGATTAACTGCGCCAGTGCGAGCATCACTTCGATTTCCTAGTTGCACCATGTTTGTTTCACGCGTTTGTTGTAACATTTTATCATCTCCTTAAAAATGGTTACAAGGAGAGGATGCAAAAAACCTCTCCTTGAAATAAGAAGAGGTTTCCTAATATGTCGAAAAGGAGCTTCTTCTTATCTTCAAGCGCTATGCTTCTGGAATTGGCACAGTACCGCATGCGGTCTGTTGCCGAGGTATCAAAGGGCCAGTCCCTCCACCTCTCTGGATAAGAAAATGTCTATTGAATTTTAAAAGTTTGAATATTAGAATACAAGGAAAATGAATAAAAGTCAAGGGGATTTTTTAATCGATTTAGGCTTCCGATAAAATTTTTTTTTGCACTATAGGAAGGTATAAATTTTTTGGTTTATCGTATACGAAAAACAAAGGCTTTCGAAAGGCTTGGTGACAAGCCAAGTTTTCTAAGAACTACTATCAGTTAAATGTGGTTTCTACATAAATATTCCATGATGAACTCCGTGGTGTTCAAGGAGTTCATCATACTTACATGTTTTCCATTAACCGTTTAGCGATTTTTTGATAATCATCTTTATCAATGCCAGGTGCAAATTGTTCAGGAAGGTCTTCTAAATTAGGAACAGGGCCTCCTTTTGGTGTTCCTTCCTTGACGATTAGCTTCTCCCCATTCTCTGGATTGTCTCCTTTCCAAATTTGTCGGATATCGTTATAATCTCCCACATCATTCCACGTGTATAAAACATTTGCCAATCCTTGTTCTTCAAATTTTCGAGCATAATCAAACTTCGTGTTCGATAAATCAGGAATCGGGATAAGCTTTTTAACGTCAACGCCTGTTGCGATTTCTAATGCTTTCGCATAGGCTAGCACATGTGTACCTCCACGAACTAATAAGTAACCAATCATTTCTCTTGCTGTTTCATGTTCTGTCATTTCGTAAACGCGCATTTTATGTGTACGAGCGCCGACTTCAAGAAAGAAATTGTGTAGTAAATCTAAGACAAGATTGCCGCTACTAAAGACATTATCTCCTGTCCATGCTCGACCCATGGAGTCACCTACAAGTGCTGTTTGAGCAGTAGCGATAAATTGATACGTATTTCGACTGTCTTTTCCTTCGCGTAACGGGGTTACATCTGGGTTTCCCGTGTAAAAGGTGTTTCCTTTTGAAAGTAGATTAATTGTGTTCGTCACAAGTTCAACATGGCCGAACTCTTCAGCTGTTATACTTGCTACAAGATCGTAAAATGGTTTAAGCTTATCTTTTTGGCGGAAATTGAACGATTGAAACATATAATTATTTAATGTAGACATCTCGCCAAATTTCCCACCTAATAATTCTTGGACCGCTGCTGCAGCATTAGGATCGCCGTGTTCAGGAACAGGCAGTTCAATTAACATGCGGTTTTCACGCTTAAACATGAGAAGCCTCCTTCTTTAGCTTTTCGGAATCACCCAAACAATTTGTTGAATACGAATATAGAATGAAGATCCGCCCGATTCTAAAACGATATGGTCAGGCATTACTGTTTTTAAGCTACCTGTCACTGTTCCTTGTGTTGTTTGTACAATGAGCGTGGCACCTGTTATTGACTGTAAAGTTTGGTATACGTAAGGGTCAAAAGCACTTGTAAATGATGGGGTTTGTGCGTTCATTTTTCAGCCTCCCTTTATGATGGACTCACTACAACTAGGCTATGACGGCAAAAAGCAGGTTATTCGTTGGACAAGTTGAAAATAAATGCTTATCTCGTATTTTATAGAATTCTTCATAATTGAAAAGTCGCTGAAGTTCACAATTATCCACGAGTTGCTACACCCTAAGCCAATAAAAAAACAGTAGCGTTTTATAATTGCTACTGTTTTTTTATTGATTTGGTCTGCACTATAAGAAAGTATAAAATGAGGTGCTTGGATCGGCGTCTGGCTCCAGGGCTCAGCAACTAGGCGTCTTCACGAATCGCCCTACGATAAGTCATCATCGGTTCGTGGCTAAGAGGATGGACGACTAAAACAGGGCTTGCCGCTCGACATCGGCATACCCCTGTTTTAGTGGCATAATACCTTTATCACCGTTGCTAAACGGGCACTTGCTTCTTTGTTCCACTATAGGAAAGCATAGAATTACTATTGATTATAGTATAAGAAAAACTAAGTCTACCTCTAAAAGGATTGGCAGTAGGCCAAGTTTTTCTAAATGAACTTAATTTGTGAAATCTTTTGCCATAGTGACAAACTCACGTACGGCATACGGCAAATATTTATCTTTTTTCCAAATAAGTGCCAACTCCAGATGAAGCCTTGGTTGTTTGAAAGGAATAGCTTGAACATCGTGATGGAGCAGTTGTTTACAAATTTTACTAGGGAAAAGAGCGATGCCTAAGTTTGCCTCCACCATTTCTATCATAAAGTCTCGCTGCGAACTTTTACATACTGCATTTGGTGAAAAATCGTAATATTGACAGGCTTCTACAATCCGGTCATGTAAAGAGAAATCTTGCTGATATAAAATAAATGGTTCATCCTGTAAATCTGGCAATGCAACAGATTTTTCAGAAGCAAGAGGGTGATTGTTTTGGACAACGACCATTAAAGGGTCTTTTAACAGGTTTATTGTAGAAAAGTGGTGTTTTTCTACTGGTAGATTACAAATGAGGCCAACATCTAACTCTCCTTCTTTTACCCCATGTTGAATTAAATTACTACCCACTTCGTTTAGTTCAATATGAAAGGAGGGATGCGCTGCTTTGTATTGACTAATTAATTTTGAAAAAAAAGTAGCGCCAATAATGGGAGGGATGCCAATTTTTATTTGTCCTTTTTTTAATTGCACCACGTCATACATTTCCGTTGTTAGATTTTCATAAGCTTCGATAAATTGTTTGGCGTTCCCTAAAAACGCAGCGCCCGCATCTGTCAGTTCAATCTTTTTTCCACCTCGATAAAATAAAGTAACACCGAGCTGATTTTCTAAATTTTTAATTGCTTTACTTAAGGAAGGCTGGGAGATGTGAAGCGTGGAGGCAGCTTTGGTGAAATTTTGTTTATTGGCTACAGCAATGAAATACTCAACTTGACGAATGTCCATATAATCCGACCTTCCATTTGTTAAATTCCTGTTTTTCATTATTATACTAAAATCAATAGCTAAAAGGAATAACACTTATGCAAAACGGATATTTCAATTTTATGATTTTTAACATTACAATAGAGTAAATAAAGGATTACAGAGGGGGATAACATTGACAGCGTATATAACGAAAGGCAATCTGCAAATTGCTACAGAACTTTATGAATTTGTTAACAAGGAAGCATTACCAGGCACGGGATTGAATCAAGAGAAGTTTTGGCAAGATTTTGATGAACTCGTTACCGATTTGGCACCTAAGAACAAAGCATTATTGGTTGAAAGAGAGAAAATGCAACAAAGAATAAATGATTGGCTTCAAACAAATGATTTTGAAGATCAAGAAGCGTATACGTCATTTTTAAAGGAGATTGGCTATCTAGAGCCAGAAGTGGATGATTTTACGATTACAACCGAAAATGTGGATGATACGATTACAAAGCAAGCAGGGCCGCAATTAGTTGTCCCTATTGATAATGAACGTTATGCGCTAAATGCTGCCAATGCGAGATGGGGGTCGCTTTACGACGCATTGTACGGTTCAGATGTGATCTCTGAAGAAGATGGCGCGGAAAAGGGGGCGTCATATAATCCCATTCGTGGGCAATGGGTAATAGAATTTGGAAAAAAATTTTTAAACGATCATTTCCCACTGCAAACAGGGTCTCATGCCGAAGTGACTCGGTATTTTGTAAGTGATGGGAATTTGCATATTAGCTTAGAAAATGGTGCAACAACGGCATTAAAACATACGGCGCAATTTGTTGGTTATCAAGGTGATGTTGCATTACCAACAGCTATTCTTTTCGTTCATAACGGTTTACACGTTGAAGTGCAAATAGATCCGTCGCATCCAATAGGTAAAACGGATGTTGCTGGGGTAAAAGATATTGTATTAGAAGCAGCGACAACGACAATTATGGACTGTGAGGATTCTGTAGCTGCTGTGGATGCAGAAGATAAAACGCTTGTTTACCGAAATTGGTTAGGGTTAAATAAAGGTAACTTATCCGCTACATTCACCAAAGATGAAAAAGAAATCACCAGAACGTTGCATGCTGATCGTACGTATAAAGGTCCAAATGGAGAAGCGATTACATTGTCTGGACGAGTGCTGATGTTTGTGCGAAATGTAGGGCACTTAATGACAACGAATGTGATTCTCACGAAAAACGGAGAGGAAATTCCTGAGGGGATCATGGATGGTGTGTTCACTTCACTTATGGCAAAACACGATTTATTAGGAAGCGGGCGTTATCGAAATTCACAAGAAGGCTCGATTTATATTGTAAAGCCAAAAATGCATGGCTCAAAAGAAGTTGCATTTGCGAATGAATTGTTTCATCGAATTGAAGATATGTTAGATTTAGAACGATATACGATTAAAATCGGGGTTATGGATGAAGAACGAAGAACATCATTAAATTTAAAAAACTGTATTTATCAAGTAAAAGAACGCGTCGTATTTATTAATACGGGATTTTTAGATCGAACAGGTGATGAAATTCATACATCTATGGAAGCCGGTCCAATGATTCGTAAAGGGGAAATGAAGACATCGGCTTGGTTACAGGCATACGAAAAAAATAATGTGCAAACAGGGCTGCAAGCAGGGTTACAAGGGAAGGCGCAAATTGGTAAAGGAATGTGGGCGATGCCAGATTTAATGGCTGATATGCTTAAACAAAAAATTAGTCACCTTACAGCAGGTGGGAATACGGCTTGGGTACCGTCGCCAACAGCAGCGACATTACATGCATTGCATTATCATGAAGTGGACGTAAAAGCAGTTCAAGATCAGCTTGCCAAAGAGAAGCAAAGTTATCAGACTGATATGTTGCAAGTGCCAATTGCTAAGCAACCAAATTGGTCGCATGAGGAAATACAAAATGAGTTAGATAATAGCTGTCAAACATTGCTTGGCTATGTCGTTCGTTGGGTGGACCAAGGCGTAGGATGCTCGAAAGTTCCTGATATTCACCATATTGGTTTAATGGAGGATCGAGCAACGTTACGAATTTCCAGTCAAATGTTAGCTAATTGGTTGTATCATGGTGTTTGCACAGAAGAACAAATGATGGATTCCTTAAAAAGAATGGCAAAAATGGTAGATAAACAAAACGAAGGTGATAAAAATTATCGTTCGATGGCCCAGAATTTCGATCGTTCGATTGCCTTTCAAGCAGCTTGTGACCTTATATTTAAAGGAAAAGAACAGCCTAATGGATACACCGAGCCTATTTTGCACCGCAGACGTCTTGAAGTGAAACAAAACGAATTACTATCAAAACAATAAAGAAAAGGTTTTCATAAAGGGAGGAAAGGTGAATTTTTATCTTTCCTTTTTTCATGGTCTAGGAAATTATAAAATTTTGCAGCTGTGGATAAACTTACTAAGTTATTTAGCCACGTCCGGCTCCAGCGCCCAGCAACTAGGCGACTTCACGAATCGCCCTACGATAAGTCATCATTGGTTCGTGCAACACCGTCTCACCATGATTCCTAAAACTTTAGTTGCTTCGTTCCACTCGCTACGTTGCTAACCGGGCGCCCCGAGCCTTTGTTCCTATTTTAAACGGTTTATCGTATAAGTAAAAGCATCCCCTTTTCTAACTATAGAAAATTGGCTGGGAATGAAAGAACTGCATCTACGTATTTTTTCTTGCAGGAATTTTTTCGTAGCCTTGAATATGGAATAACCAATAAGAGGCAAAGAATAGAAATAGAAAGATAAAAAAGTCATAAAATGTGGACCAGTTTTTTGGATTGTAAAAATCTAATGCGTTGAAAAGGTTCATTCCTCCAAAAGCCGCAATAGCCGCAAAGATACTCCCTTTAATAAGGGCATTCGCTTTTGGTTTGATTTGCAACACAAACATAACAGCAACAGGAGCTAAAGCTAAATGATAAGGGAGAAAAAGAATCGGTGAGACGGGTGAAAATTTCATAGGATAAGACCATAATCCATAAGATAATGAGACTAAATCAATTATTAAAGATAGCGCAATGGTTAGAAAGGCGCAACCTAATAAACGTCCTGTGCTATGTTTAGTTCTAAATATAACCCAAAGTATCCAGGGAACGACAAATAAAATAATGCCTAGCCACCACTGCCATGAGAATAGAAAAGCTTGGAACACGGCATCTGTAATTATTCGATTAATTTCAATTAATTTTGCTGCTGCTGCATCTGATTGTACTAAACCCTCTTTGACTGTCATAGAATGCTCCTTATCATTTAAGCTGTTTTTATTATTTGCTTATAGAAAAAAAATATGTATGGGGAAGGAGAAGAGTCTCTTTTAATCAAGACTCCCAACTATCTCCAGCTGATTAAAGATTCGTTTTATCCGCTTTCTGCAATAATAGCTTCTTCTCCACGAATAAAAAACCATACAAAAAAAACCAACAAAAAACTAACGATACCCATGGTTATATAACTGAAATGAATATAGTGGCGCATTGCTAAAGATATAACTGGGGGACCTAAAGCGACACCGATAAAACGTGAAGAACTATAGAAAGCCGTGATCGTTCCTCGTTCTTCTTTATCAATTCCTTGGGTAATCAGTGCGTCTAATGTAGGCAGTACAGCGCCAATAGCAATTCCTAAAATAGAAGAAACACTTAACAATAGATACAAGTTATTACTTGAAAAGCCAATGAACACGACAGTTACTGCGACAATAGGCAAACTAATTAATAACACACGTTTCATCGTTGCTAAATCACCCTTTATTTTCCGACCAGTAATAAACGATGCGAGGCAAAGTCCAAACAATGGAATAGCTAATACCAACCCTTTTGTCACTCCAAATAGCTGATGCTGTTTTTCAAAGATATCAGAGAGAAAAAACAAAACACCGAATAGTATAAGCATGAAATGAATTCCAATTAAAAAAACGGTATATAGCCATTTACCTTCTGTTTTAAAGGTGTTTTTTGTTCTCTGGATAAATTTTCGCAGAGGTTCTACTTCGTCTGCTTGTTTTGGTACTTTAATAAAAAAATAAATGAGCACAGTAGAAATAATACTAAAAACAGAAATAGAGAAAAAAGGTATATACCATAAAAAAGCGGCAAATAGTGCGCCGAGTATAGGGCTTAGTACTTTTCCGAGCGTGTTAGATGTTTCAACAATACCTAAGCAAGCGCTTGTTTTCTCATCATCGCCTTTAAATAAATCTCCTACTAAAGGCAGTACAATAGGGAAGGCCCCGGCTGCTCCTATGCCTTGGAGAATACGACCAATAATAATCCATGTGAAAGGTTCTGTTAGTTTCCACGAGGCAAAACCGGCAATTAAACCACCAATAAAAGCGAAAATTAAGCTGATTAAAATAACGATTTTTCTACTGTAGCGATCCGATAAATAGCCTGCTACTGGAATAAGAAAAATGGCAGCTATCGAGTAGCTTGTTATGACCATACTTGATTGAAAGGAGGTAATACCTACTTCTTTTTCAAAAATTGGCAGTACAGGGATAAGCATTGAATTTCCTAGTGTCATTACAAGTGGTATGGAGGCAATGCTAATAATACTCCATGTTTTAGGTTGGTTTGTCATGATTACATGCTCCATTCATTGCACTTTTTCTCTTATCATGCCAAAAGCAAATTTTCTTATACAGAAAATACGTTGGAGCATATAGGTTATAAATCTTTCTAGAAATTGTTTCTAAAGTTGATGAAGTATAGAGAAGAGGGAGGAGAGTAAATAATTGTAGAGGCTTTTATCCCAAAAACAATGAATGGAATAAAAGCCTGTTGTCTAGAAAATTAGAAAAAAGTCACTTCCGGCCCCATTATCCAGCAACTAGGCGGAATCACGAAATCGCTCTACGATAAGTCATCATCGGTTCGTCGCTAAGAGGAAGGCTGACTAAAAACGGGCTTTCCCCCTGATGTCGGCATCCCCCTATTTTAGTGGCATGATTCCATTAAATTCGTTGATTCGTTCCAGTCGCTACGTTGCTAAACGGGCTCCCTGTGCCCTTTGTTCATACTTAGCTTATGCTCGAATAGCTAAAGGGAATCAGTTATATTTTTCAAAGCAGATTGATAAACACGAAAGTCAGCTTCGGAAAAGAGAACCATTTTAACTTGACCAAATGTAGCTGTCTGCAAATAGTTCGTAATTGCTCTTATAGCTATTTCTGCTGCTGCTTTAATAGGAAAACGATATACACCAGTAGAAATAGATGGAAATGCAATGCTTGATAGATCAAGTTCTTTAGCAAGTTTGAGTGCTTGCCGGTAGCAGCTTGCTAACTGCTTGTCTTGATTTGGATGATGGGCATTCCAAATGGGTCCTACCGTATGGATTACATAGCTTGCAGGTAAATTATACCCAGCAGTTATGACAGCTTCTCCAGTTCCTAAAGGCTCGCCTTTTAGCTGTTCTTTACGGATCTTTCGACAAGCTTGCAATAATTCTGGTCCTGCTGCTTGATGAATTGCTCCATCAACACCACCGCCACCCATCAGCGAGCCATTTGCTGCATTAACGATTGCTTCTGTTTCTTCTTTCGTTATATCTCCAATGGTTAGCTCCAACCTATTTTCACCGATTATGATGTGCAACCCAACTCCCTCCTTTAAATAGAGAACTTCCACTTTTATTTTGGTTGAAAAAGACGGTATTGTCACCTAAGTGATCGCTTCATTTACATGATAAGTAAGTATAAGTAGATGAAGGCGTTTCATCGCCATAGCGACTTCGCGATGGCCATAGTTTTTCAAATTATAAAGCGTTGACAATAAACTATTACACGAAAATGTTTAATAGTAAGATGAAGATAAGACCACTTATAGAGATAACAGTTTCTAACATCGTCCACGTTAAAAATGTTTCTTTTATTGTTAAACCAAAGGACTCTTTAATAATCCAAAAGCCAGTATCATTGACATGTGATGCGATAAGACTACCAGCTCCTGTAGCTAATACCATTAGTGCCAAATTAACATCTGACCCTGCCATTAAAGGAATAACTAGCCCTGCTGTCGTTAATGCTGCGACGGTAGCTGACCCCTGAGCAATTCTTAAGACTGCTGCAATTAACCAAGCTAAAATAATAGGCGAGATGGAACTACCGTCAAATAAAACAGCAACATAATCGCCAACGCCACCATCAATTAAAACTTGTTTTAGAGCTCCACCTGCACCAATAATTAATAGCATCATCGCAATAGAGCGTATAGAACTTTCTGCAGCGCTCATTAGCTCTTTCATGGGAATATTACGTGCTAATCCCATCGTATAGATGGCTAATAAGACAGACAAAAGCATCACGGTCGTCGGCGAACCAAGCATTGAGAAAAAATCAAATATAAAACCTGATTTATCGCCTTGAAATAAAGAGATTATGGTAGATAGCATCATTAATAAAACTGGAAATAAAGCTGTAAATGCGCTAATACCAAACCCTGGTGTTTCTTCTAATTTAAATTGCTTCGCTTCTCCAATTTCTGCTAGGCTACCGCTTTCTAATTTATCAAAAGCAGAAGGAGCCCATTTTTTTGCAAATCTAGCAAAAAACGGTCCGGAAATGAATGTAGTTGGTATAGCGACAATGATTCCATAAAGTAAAACCATGCCTATATTTGCATTATATTCTTGTGCAATGACGGTTGGTCCCGGATGTGGTGGTAAAAAACCATGTGTGACAGACAATGCTGCCACCATTGGTAGACCAAGAGATAAGAAAGAAACCTTTGTTTGCTTGGCAATTTGATACACAATCGGAATAAGCAATACTAATCCCACTTCGAAAAATAATGCTATACCAAGAATGAAAGAAGCAATAACGACTGCCCATTGAATTTGTTTTTCGCCAAATTTTTCAATGAGTGTAATAGCAATCCGTTGGGCACCGCCTGCATTGGCTATTAACTTACCAAGTATTGCGCCTAATCCAAATACAAATGCGATACTTCCTAGCGTTCCTCCCATCCCGCTTTCAATAGATGCAACAATGTTTTTAAGAGGCATTCCTAGAGATAAGGCAATCAAAAAAGCAACGATAATTAAAGAGATAAAGGTATGTATATTCCATTTCATAATCAGTATCAGTAGTACGATAATTCCTAAAGCGACAATAAATAATGGCATAGATTTCTCCTTCTTTCTAGTTTAGTATAGGTATCTTCAAGTTTGCAGGAGATTAATGATGATGTTTTCTTTCTTTTTCAAGCATATGGTGCGTGTTAAAATTGTTTTCAATGGCTTTGGAAATAGAAACTTTATCCTTATCTTGAATCGATTTCAGCATGAGTTTATGATTTTGCACAATTCTATCAGCATCCTTTGGGGCGTCTTTAAACCTTCGCCTCATTGACAATAAAATAAAGCTTTCCATAGTTGGACGCATTTTTGACCACATTAGTAATATTCTCTTATGATTGATACATCGAACGATTGTTTCATGGAAATCCAAATCGTGAGCAGTTAAACTTTCAGCATCTTTAAATTTAACTGCAATATACATCATGTCGATAATTTTAATTAACTGTTGTTGGAGAGCATCCGTATCCAACTGAATGATGCGTTCAAGCACAAATTGTTCCATCATTTTTCTTATATCATAAAGCTCTTCAATGTCTTTATCTGAAAAGTCTAAGATGACAGCCCCCATCTTTTCAAGTTGAATGAAACCTTCAGAAGCGAGAATTTTTAGAGCTTCTCGTACAGGAGACCGGCTCGTATCAAATTGTTTAGCAAGCTTATTTTCAGAAATTATGGTATCGCTTTCAATTTTCTTGGAAATAATTTGCATGCGAACTTCGGCGGCTATTTTCTCTCCCGTTGACAAGTTATGTAACCATTGCTCTGGATAAAGCGCATTCATTTTCATCCTCCTTATACGCGTTTGATAGTATACTTGTATACAAGTATACTATCAAACGTGCTCTGTATATGTAAAGGCTTTAATATCGTATTCTTAAAGAGACAGGATCATTTGTAACGATTAATCAATTCCAACACAAAAAAGTAATCCCCCCTGCCGGCCAAGTAGGAAGTAGATTACTTTTTACTTCACACTATAAAAAAGTACAGAATTTTTAGGGTTTATATAGTGTCTCATCGCTGTGTGGGGTTTTGCATGCAAAATCCACTTTGTATCTAAAATGTTTTTAAAGCTTTCACACGTTCTAATTCTAAATCATGTTCTTTGTGTTTTTAACCCCCGATTCAACTAGTTTCTATAATGCTTTCACATCAAGTGTTTCAATAAACTGGACGAATGCTTTTACAATGTTGAGCTTTAACGTTTCTTCATGATAGTACATCCAAGTTTTTCTGGTCACGGATTCACCCGACGGTAAATGAATTGGTTTAATGAATAAATCGGTGTGCGGACGAACGACAAGATTGGCTATAACGGCATAACCAAGTCCATTAATGACCATCTCTTTACATGTTTCAACTTGATTGACTTGAATATTAATATTTGGATTTTGTTTATAGGTGCTATACCACCATTGATCGACAATACTTCTCATTTTCTCATCTGTATGGTAATCAATACGAGGTAAATGAGGAAGGTCCTCCCATTGGAAATCCCACGGAGAAGCAATACAAATCTCTTCTTCATATAGTAAATGTTTATTTTCATTCCAAATATAATCACCTTTGATAAATCCAATATGTACATCATGATTTAAAATAAGGCGGTGCATTTCACTACTCCATCCTGTGACTACCTGAAATTCTACATCTGGGTAACTTTGCTTAAATAAACGTAATAATTTCGGCATTTTATTCAATGCGAAAAAATTTGATACGCCGACTCGAATCGTGCCAGCAAACTGATCTTTCATATTATGAAGCTGTTCTTCAATCCTTCTTTGTTCATACAGCATTTTTTGTGCGTGAAGAGCCAACTGTTCTCCTTCTGGTGTAAACGTAATCCCTCTCTGTTTACGTATGATAAGCTGGACATCATAATATGTTTCCATTTTTTTTAAACGAGATGTTAAGGTTGGTTGAGATAAAAACAGCCGTTGTGCAGCTTGTGTAATATTTTCCGTCCGATATAATTCCGCCAACATTTCCCAATCTTCCGTTCTCATTAAAAAACACCCCGTTTTCTTGTGTTTTGATATTGAAAAAATTTATGTCTAGTAATTAAAATTATATATTTTCCTAATCTTCAATTCAATTCTATAATATAAATAGAGAAAATAAAGAAAATTAACGAATAATTTTAAGGAGGATGTTTATGAGTACGAATCAGCAGTTTGTCCCTGGTTTAGATGGCGTTATTGCAGCAGAGACGGCTATATCATTTCTTGACACAGAACAAGAAAAAATCATTATTCGCGGGCATGAATTAATCGATTTGTCGCAAAATAATGACTATATTGATGTTGTGCATCTTTTGTTAGATGGTAAATTACCAACTGCTTCTAAAAAAACGGCTCTTGAAAAGAAGTTAACCTCTAATTACGATATACCAGATCAAGTGATGCAAATTTTATCTCTATTGCCAAAGCAAACACACCCGATGGATGGATTGCGGACAGGATTGTCAGCGCTTTCTGGATATGATGGAGATATAGATAATCGCTCTTTAGAAGCGAATAAAAGTAGAGCATATAAGCTATTAGGCAAGTTGCCAGCTATTACGGTAAATAGCTTTCGTCTAATTAATGGGCAAGAGGTTGTCAAACCGGATCCAACACTTTCTTACAGTGCAAATTTTTTATACATGATTACAGGGGAGAAACCAACAGCGTTTGAAGCGGAAATATTTGATCGTACATTACTACTTTATAGTGAGCACGAAATGCCAAATTCAACATTTACTGCTAGAGTTATCGCTTCGACAAATTCCGACCTTTATGGAGCCTTGACAGGGGGAGTTGCCTCCTTAAAAGGAAATTTACATGGTGGTGCGAATGAAGCGGTAATGTATATGTTAAATGAAGTGAAAACTGCCGCTGCTTTTGAAGAATTAATTCAAAGAAAGCTTATCAATAAAGAAAAAGTAATGGGCTTTGGGCACAGAGTGTACATGAAGAAGATGGATCCAAGAGCGTTAGTGCTGAAAGACGCTTTAAAGCAACTATGTGAGAAAAAAGGGGACTACACATTATTAGAAATGTGTGAAGCTGGAGAAAAAGTAATGCGAGAGGAAAAAGGTTTATATCCTAATCTCGATTATTATGCAGCACCTGTGTATTGGATGCTTGGCATTCCAATCGGTCTTTATACGCCGATTTTCTTTAGTGCACGTACAGCGGGATTAGTTGCACACGTCATAGAACAGCATAACAACAATCGCATTTTCCGTCCGCGTGTTCATTACATTGGAGAAAGTTATTAATCTAGATTGAAGGAGTGATCATGAATGGTACAAGTGAAAGATGAAAGAAAGACAGATCAACTATTAGAAGAAATAGCAGACTATGTATTAAATAAAGAAGTTACTAGTGAAGAAGCTTTTTCCACCGCACATTATGTGTTAATCGATACATTAGGTTGTGGGATATTAGCTCTTAATTATCCAGAATGTACGAAACATCTTGGGCCGATTGTACCCGGAACAGTAGTACCAAATGGCGTGCGCGTTCCTGGGACTTCCCATGTACTAGACCCTGTGCAAGGAGCGTTTAGTATTGGAGCGATGATTCGTTGGCTCGATTATAATGATACATGGCTTGCTGCAGAGTGGGGGCATCCATCTGATAATCTTGGGTCTATTTTAGCAGTGGCTGATTTTATTAGCCGCCGGAATATAGCGAACGGAAAAGAGCCGCTTAAGGTGAAAGATGTATTAGAGATGACAATTAAGGCACATGAAATTCAAGGAATTCTTGCTTTAGAGAACAGCTTGAATCGTGTCGGACTTGATCATGTTTTATTTGTGAAAATCGCCTCGACGGCTGTCGTAACGAAAATGCTTGGTGGTACGAAAGAAGAGATTATTCATGCATTATCCAATGCTTGGATTGATAATTCTAGTTTACGAACGTATCGTCATGCACCGAATACAGGATCTCGTAAATCTTGGGCTGCTGGTGATGCAACGAGCCGAGCTGTTCGATTAGCGTTAATGGCTTTAAAAGGGGAAATGGGTTACGCGACGGCGTTAAGTGCTCCAGGTTGGGGTTTTCAAGATGTGTTATTTAATAAACAAGAGCTTGTATTAAAACAGCCTTTAGATAGTTATGTCATGGAAAATGTACTTTTTAAAGTATCTTATCCTGCTGAATTCCATGCCCAAACAGCAGCAGAAGCGGCGATCGAGCTTCATCCTGAGATAAAGGACCGCTTAGATGAAATTGATCACATTACGATTTCTACCCATGAATCAGCAATTCGCATTATTGATAAAAAAGGACCGTTGTATAATCCAGCTGACCGTGATCATTGTTTGCAATATATAACAGCTATCGGTTTATTAAAAGGAAATATTGTGGCAGAAGATTATGAGGATGATGTTGCTGCTGACCCAAGAGTGGATATGTTGCGGGATAAAATGGTTGTTACAGAAAATAAAGCATACACAGAGGATTATTTAGATCCAAATAAACGTTCCATTGCAAATGCCGTTCAAGTTCATTTCAAAGATGGCACGCAAACAGCAGCAATTGAACGTGAATATCCATTAGGGCATCGTTTTCGCAGAGAAGAAGCAATTCCAAAGATATTAGACAAGTACGCAGCTAATTTGGCGACACAATTTGCTAGCAAACAGTTGCAGGAAATTGAAGCCATTAGTTATGATTATGGTAAGTTAGCGGAGATGGATGTAAACGAATTTATGGAATTATTTGCGAAGTAACGAGGAGGACATCAAAAGATGGCATGGATTGTCGATGAACCGAAAACACAAAAAGAGTTAGCAGAACAATTCAAAGAGCTCATATACGCAGAGGTGATTTTACAAATTCCTGGAGCCCATGACGCAATGGCAGCGCTCGTTGCTAAACAAACAGGTTTCCATGCGCTGTATCTATCTGGGGGGGCGTATACTGCTAGTAAAGGCTTACCAGATTTAGGAATGGTAACATCAACAGAAGTAGCTGACAGGGCTAGAGACTTAGTTCGGGCTACGAACTTACCAGCTTTAGTAGATATTGACACGGGTTTTGGCGGTGTGTTAAATGTAGCTCGGACAGCCCAGGAGATGTTTGAAGCGAATGTTGCTGCTGTACAAATAGAAGATCAGCAGCTACCAAAGAAATGCGGTCATTTGAACGGGAAACAGCTCGTCACAAAAGATGAGATGGAACAAAAGATTCAAGCAATTAAAAAAGTAGCTCCTTCGCTAGTAGTCGTTGCTCGGACGGATGCCCGAGCGAATGAAGGGTTAGACGCTGCCATTGAACGAGCGAATGCGTATGTAGCTGCTGGAGCAGAAGCGATTTTTCCCGAAGCGTTACAAACGGATGAAGAGTTCCAAGTGTTTGCTCAGAAGGTCAATGCGCCACTTTTAGCAAATATGACTGAATTTGGAAAAACACCCTATATCACTGCTGAAGAATTTCAGCGTATGGGCTTTAAAATGGTGATTTATCCAGTAACTTCTTTACGTGTTGCAGCTAAAGCATATGAACGAATCTTCAAGCTGATTAAAGAAGAAGGTACACAAAAAAATGGTGTTACAGATATGCAAACGAGAAAAGAACTGTATGAAACCATTTCATATGATGACTTTGAAGCGTTAGATAAAAATATTGCGAAAACTGTGCTAGGAGAATAATTGAGAACAGGCTTTACTGTGTTAACAGTAGAGTCTGTTTTAGTGTGAGAAGATTCTAAAAACGGTCAAGGCAGATAAACGATGGGAAAGGATACAATTGATTTTTAACAGAAGAAGTAATGTTTACCTGCCTCATCTATATAGGGTAAAGAAACAATAGTGTCACCTTTTTGTTTCACAATTCGTGATATGGAATCATCCATTCACAGAAAAATTCACCAATACAATGAGTGGTTATTCATTCATTGTATGCATTAAGCTAGAAAATAAAAAAAAGTAAAGCTAGCCACATAAAAAGGTCTTAAACTATTGTGTAAGTTTAATAGCTTGTCAAGCTGTTGACTGCATTTTACAGTCCTTCGATCAGTTAACCCGTACTTTAAACCTAATGTAATCATTTCTTTCTTCTTGTCATGAATACTTGCAGCCAATCTAGATGGATTTGGGTCAATCACTTTCATGGTTACAAATCTTCCTTTCTAATTTGAAAATTTTTAGGTGTTATGTCGGAAACACACAAAAATAAGTATGCCATTTATTTGTTAAATTGCAAGAGTTTCCACAAAGGTTGTCAAAACATCTGAAAATATGACAAAATTATTTATAAAAACGTTCACTTATCGCCCAATCTATATACGATACCAATAGTTTTTAATACCTGAATTTTTCCTAGTAGTAATTTTTCAATAAGCTAACGAGGCTCATTTTTCAAGTTGTGTCCTCGTTTATTATGCATCTAGTAAATAAAAAAAGAACCCAGTTCTGATAGATTAAATCACCACAAAATACCTGACTCCTTTTCCGCAGCGGTCACATTTGATTTTTGATAAATAGTCCTGCCTCCTTCTACTTTTTTTAATGTTGAAAGACCAAGGGGCTCGTATACTAAAAATAACTAAAAATAGACAACGTTTTCTAAGGAGTGGAGTCATCTATTGCGAAAAAACTCACATGCCTTCTATTTTGTAATTTATTTTACATGCATTCATAATGGATTTTGATTGTTGGCTACTGAAAATGCCTTACAGCCTCTAAGAGCAAAGGGTATCTATGTAATTATTTGTGTAAGCTGTTACAATAAAAGAGTGTAAAGATAAATGTAAATGAGGTTTCGATAATGAGTAAAATAAACGAAGTAAAAGCGGTGCTACGTACAGAATCAGGCAAACGGGAAGGGGTAACAGCGAAAGGTGTCAGCGGGCTTTTGCATATTGATCGTTCTACGGCGAGTCGCTACTTAAATGAGTTAGTAAAGCAAAAGGATGCCGTAAAAGTACCAGGAAAACCAGTGAAATATATCGCAAATATTCACGCGGAAGAGACAGACTTAAACTATGCAGAAGGTATTGGCAAAAGTTTGCGTCCTATTTTAGAACAAGGGATGGCAGCTTTATTATATCCTTCGCGAAATATCCCGATTTTACTTACGGGGGAAACAGGTACGGGGAAAACGTATCTTGCAGAAACTTTATGCAAATTAGCTAGAAAACGGATGAGCGATCAAGGGGATGTCCCATTTGTAACTTTTAACTGTGCAGATTACGCTCAAAATGCAGAGTTGTTAGTAGGACAAATTTTCGGGGTGAAAGAAGGCGCTTTTACGGGTGCAAATGAAGATCGAGCTGGTCTTGTAGAGAAAGCTGATGGAGGTATTCTATTTTTAGATGAAATCCACCGCTTACCTCCTTCTGGTCAAGAGATGTTGTTTTATTTAATGGATAAAGGTGTTTATCGTGTGCTAGGAGAAGCGACGAAAGATCGGTATGCTACGATTACAATTATCGGAGCGACCACCGAAGATCCGCATAAGGCATTACTTCCTGCTTTAGTTCGGCGGTTTTCGATTAAATTGATATTACCGTCGTTAAAAGAGAGAACTCGGGAGGAAAGAGAAGAGCTTGTCAATTATTTCTTGCGCCAAGAAGCAAACAAAATGGATACGAGCTTAGCTATAACAGATCAAAGCCGTGAAGCGCTGCTCTTATATCCTTGTCCGGGAAATATAGGTCAATTAAAAGGTGACATTCAAATTGCCTGTGCACATGCTTATTTACGTTACTTAAATAAACAGGAGGAAAAAGTAACAATTCAAATAGCAGATTTACCAGATAATATTGCTAGCTTCGGTAGCTCTTCTTCTTTAGAACAACGGGAAGTAACTTCTACCATTGAAGGGGAAAAAGCGATTAGTGAGCATCTCCCTAATATTTATCAAAAAATAGCTAAACAAGCGGATCATCAATCGATTCATATAACGATTCAAAAATATATTGCTGATTTATCAAAGAAATATCGTCAGCCCGACTTTGTGCAGCAAGGGTGGCAACAATTAATTGATGAGGATTTGTTTCATGCTTTATTAGACGCTAAAAATCGACTATCTTATTTGCCCGTACATTTTAATAATAATCAATTGTATGTGATCGGTTTACATTTACAAAATTATCGCAACCATCAACATGAAGCAAGGGAAGAACTCCCCATTGTTGTGCATCATAACCCAGCGTACCGAGAAGCGGCGCAACAGTTAGCTACCCATTTACATACAACGATAGGATTAGCTTTACCAGAAGAAGAAATTGCCTTATTGGCTCACTTTTTAACGGCTAATGAAAGCAATGTGCTTCACGCTGAGCAATCGATCGCGGTTATTTTAGTTACACACGGGGCAACTACTGCTTCCTCCATGGCCGAAGTGACAAATACGTTATTAGGAAATGAAGTCATTCAAGCGATTGATATGCCATTACATGTTTCAGCTACAGAAATATATCAGCAGGTAAAGCAAAAGATAAGTACGATGACACATATAAAAGGTGCGCTCTTACTTGTAGATATTGGCTCCTTGATCACGATGGGAGATGCGATAAAGCATGATTTGGATGTGCAAGTAAAAACCTTATCGAGTGTTAATTTACCGATGGTATTAGAAGCTGGTAGAAAGTCACTTACTTCCAATGTGAGTTTAGAAGAAATTTATCAAGCTACGAAAAAAGCAATGACTATTTTTGTGAAGGAGAAAACAAATTATTCCCCAGTAGAAAAAAAGCGTATGATTACTACCGTTTGTTTTACAGGAGAAGGGGCTGCGCAATTACTAGAATCGTGGATTGAGGATCAATTAGCAGAAGTAGATGAGGATGTTCTCATTCGTTCAGTGCGCATTGATCCGACTACAAAAGATGCCTCCATGTTGGAGGAGTTAAAACAACATTATGATATTGTCGCTATTATTGGAACAGTTCCTGTTACGATAGAAGGAGTGCCTTATATTCCTGCTTGGGAGCTTTTACAAGAAGAAGGCATTGCGAGAATGACTAAATTACTAGAAGTGACGCGAAAATCTCCGAAATTACGAGAGGGAGAAGTAAAGCAGAATGAAGTCTTTCCACTTGTGTCTAAAGGGCTTGCGGAAATTGTCACATTTATTAATCCGCAATCATTAGTAGCAATTTTAAATGATTATATGGAACCTATTGCAACCTACTATCATTGGGATGTAAATAGAAAATTAGGGATGTGGATGCATCTTGGTAGTTTAATGGATCGTTTAGTAGGTGCAAAATTGCAAAATAATATGGAACAGTTGCTTGCATCTGTGCCAATCGATCGGCAATTCACAGTAGCGGCAGGAGAAAAGGAAATTTGGGAGCCGTTGTTTGCCAAGTTAGAAGCAAAATACCATCTCCCAATTTATGAACCAATTCGAAACGCATTACAAAAATTATCGCGTTAATGTGTGCAGAAATCTTGCACACATTTTTTTTATTGGCTGAAACCCTTGATTTTAAAGGGTTTATTTGTGTTGGCATTATTTTTGCATAATAGTAAGTGGGAGGACACAAATCAGAGAGGAGGGAGGATAGTGAAGAAGTTTTTAACGATGTATGCCGTACTATTTACAGCGATATGGGTTGGGTATGGTATATATGCACTGTGGACGAATCAAGAATCTGCACACCTCATTTTAGGACTTGGGGTCGCTTTTTCAATCGTCATTTGTTTAGCTTCATGGTTTTCTTATTGGCTTATGCGTCACTATAAAAGAGTGGATAGCATGGCGAAGAACATTTTAAGTAATTCGAAAAACAAAACGAAATAATAGATGGGAGAAATGGAAAATGGAAAACAACCAAGAAATCAAATTAATTATTTTATGTAGTTGGGGAGCAACTTCCAGTCAATTAGCGAAAAAAGTGCAAGATGCAGCGAAAAAAAGAGGTCTGTCTGTAACTGTTGATGCAGGAGGTACAGGAGAATTTAAACAGAAAGCGAGCAATTACAATGTAGCTTTACTAGAACCGCAAGTTCGTCATTTGAAAAAAGAAGTGACTAAAACAGCAGAGCAATTTGATATCCCAGTTGATTTAGTGGATCAACGTGCTTTTGCATTGATGGATGGCGATAAAGTATTGGATCAAGCTTTAAAATTAATAAATAAATAAGAGGAGGCGTGAACAATGATTGAATGGTTAGAAGATCATTTGATGGAACCTTTGGGTAAAATTGCGCAAAACAAATATTTACAATCAATTCGTGATGCCTTTGTTATTTTTGCTTTACCGGTTATTATAACAGGAGCTATTTTCCTGATTATTGCCAATCCACCATCAGCTATTGATTGGGGACCGATTCAAGCATGGGAAAGAGCAGTGGCCCCCATCCAAGCCGAATTGTTATTTCCATTTAATTTAACATTTGGTTTAATGGCTTTAACGGTATCATTTGGTATTGGCTATAGTTTAGCAACAAGACATGATATGGATGCGGTGATGGCAGGTATACTATCTATGTTGGCCTTTTTCATGACCGCTTTTCCTGTAACGGACATTACGAAAGTTCCCTTTGGTGATATTTTAAATTATTTAGGTGGACAAGGATTGTTCGTTGCGATCATTTTAGGGATTGCTACAACAGAACTCATGCGGTTTTTAATTAAGAAAGGATTTACGTTTGAAATGCCAGCGGGAGTACCCCCATATGTGATGCGAACATTCCGAGCACTAATTCCATTTATGATTATTTTACCGCTTGTTTGGATTATCTCTTGGATCGTCTGGGCGAACTATGAAGTAACACTTCCGCAATTAGTACTTGATTTATTCAGTCCATTAGTTAGTGCGTCGAATTCGTATTGGGCAGCAATTGGTATGAATCTTTTAATGCTTATTTTATGGTCCATTGGTATTCATGGAATGAACGTTGTTTCTTCTGTTGCCTATCCATTTTGGATGACACAGCTAGCGGAGAATGCGGATGCTGTGAAAGCAGGTACAGAAGCAACTGGTATCGTTACAGAGCCATTCTTCCATATGTTTACACATATTGGTGGATCTGGTGCTACGCTCGGGCTCGTCATTTTTATGTTGTTCTCCGCTTCAGCACAATTAAAACAAGTGGGGAAAACAGCGATTATCCCATCACTGTTTAATATTAACGAGCCAGTTATTTTTGGAGTGCCAATCGTGCTGAATCCAATTTTAATTATTCCATTTGTTTTAGGACCAGCAATTATTGTTACTGTAAACTACATTTTATTTGCGACTGGCATATTACCACCGGTCATTATTCAACCACCATTTACAGTACCTATTTTCCTTGGCGGATTTATTGCCACAGGTGGATCATGGTTAGCGGGATTAGTGCAAATTATGAACGCCGTCATTGCAACGGTAATTTACTACCCATTCTTTAAGAAATATGAAAAACAATTAACTATGCAGGAAAAAGAGGAAGAACCAGCAGCAGTAGGCAACTAAGAGGAGTGTTAGAAATGAACGGAGAAGAGATTATGATGCAGCTCATACTGCACGGCGGAAATGCCCGCGGTGCAGCTTATGAAGCATTAGATGCCGCGGAAGAATATGATTTTACGGAAGCAGAAAAGAAACTGGAAGAAGCACATGAAGAATTTGTTAAAGGCCATAAATATCAAACAGAATTGATTCAAGGGCAAACTGAAAGTGCGACGCCAAGTTTTTTCATGATCCATGCGCAAGATCATATTATGACAGCTCAAGCGGAAATTCAGTTAATTAAGCGTATGGTTACGCAGTTGCGAAAAACAGAGAGTATAGAGAAACGATTGGAAAAGTTAGAGAAGAATTAAAAAAGTTTACTACTTTATCCCATAGATCCAAAAGGTCTATGGGATAGTTTTTTTGACTTAAATCCACGTTAGGTCTATAGGATGATAGCGTAGTTAAATGAGGCATAGTAAAAAATACTAAACGTAATGCGTTTGCTCTTTCTTCCCTCCATTCATATTTTGCTATCTTCCAATGATTACAGTATGCTACCTTATAACCAGCTTTTCATGAAACAATTAACTCATCACCCGTTTATAAACCCGATGAAATAAGCCATAACATAGTCCAATAAATATCCAAAAACTAATTAAATAGGTGATTGTATAGGCGTTAATTTCCCCTTGAAGCCAAAATAAGAAAAGGGAGGCAGGGAACAAAACGAAAGGGATAATATACTTGAAAGCACGTAATGTTTGCACTTCTAATTTTCGCCACTCTTTTTTTAAGAATAGATGAATAATAGAAATAGCTACCCCAAGCATACCTGCAGTTAACTTGCCAAGATCATAAATATCTAGAAATTGCGCAAGTAAAGTCCCACTTGCCGCACTCCATAAGCCAATAATAAAAACAGATACAGTAAGTTGATCGAAATTATTTGTGCTGGAAGAGGTTACATAGGATTCTGCTAAAACATTAGGAGAATGGAAGGTTTGAAGTATAAAACGTTCGGCGTCTTCTTTGCTAGTTCCTTGTTTCGTTTGTTCCATGATGGCATTGGAGAAATGATCCTCAATTTCAGCTACGATGGCTATTCGTTCCTCTTTCGGTAACTCCATCAGCTCTTCTTCTAATTTTCTTAAATAGGTATCAGTGCTTTTGATCTTCATCATCCATGACCTCCTTCTGTAATTTCCATAACAAATCCATGGATTCTTGAAACAAATTTAAACGTTCTGTTAAAACTTGGGCGCCTTTTGTAGATAGTTGGTAGTACTTTCTGCGTAAGCCCGTAACTGGGTTATCCCAATACGTATCTACTAGCTCGTTCGCTTCTAATCTTTTTAAAAGTGGATAAATAGATCCATCCGAAAGCTCAAACATGGGATTGGATTTTAATGCTTTTGTAAGTTGATATCCATACACAGCACTGTCTTTCATTAGGATCATAACAGCGAGTTCAGCAAGGCCTTTTCGAATTTGAATAAACCACCTATCATGATTGGTCAATGTTTCTACCTCCTTCCTTATATAGGGAACTCCATTGAAATTTGTGAATCTTGTATGGGGAAAAGAGTTTGTATTCTTTATTCTAAAAAAATCGGTAAAATGGAGTGGTTCACTATGAAATATTATTACAACAAAAATAGGTGTTAATACTACATATATATCTTTGGCATCTATTATAACATAAATCATTCGAAATTTACAGAAAATTTCTGGAGTTTATAGGAGGAGTCCTTGATGTACAATTAATTATTTGAAGTTCCTAATTTGTTAGCTTTTAGAGTCGCACTACAACTTTTTAATAAACGTACACATATGGTTCGTTGGATTATGATATAATTCCCTATAATTAGAAAAAGTCGAAAAAATCAAGCTAGTGAAAGGAGTATCTCGATGCGAACGGAACAGGAAATGATGCAGCTTATTATGCAAACAGCGCATCATTTTGTTTATTTGATGCAATTTAAGGATGGAAATCGGCTTGATTTAACATTGATTCCGGAAGAAAAGCTTGCTTCGTTTCAACCATTTGATAGTTTAAGCGTGTTATTGATGGATAAAGATCAGTTAATTGGCGAATTACCTCCACCTAGTGAACGAGATTATTATATTCAAAGACCAACAGAGCAAGCATATGCAGATAAGTGCAATGAGTTTTGGTGGATTTGTTTGAATATTAGTAAAGGATTATGGCGGGAAGAGATAACGTACACGATGTTTATGTACGAACAAATTAACCGCAATGTACTTATGCAAATGATCGATTGGTATATTGGTGTGAAAACGAATTTCTTAGTTAGTGCAGGAAAGCTTGGCAAGTACTATCCCAACTATTTAGATGAAGAGGACTGGGAGAAATACAGGAAGACATATAGCTGCGGCAAGGATGTTGATCGGATTTGGGAAGCATTATTTACGATGTGTGACTTATTTACGAAGTTATCCAAACATGTGGCGCATACGCTTGATTTTGCGTTCCAGCAAGAAGATGTAACGAATGTCATGATGTATATGAGGCGCATAAGAAAACTTGAAAATTACGGATAAAGGGGTATAGAAAGGTAGTGAGAAACATGTTGATGAAACCAAATAAGCTGCAAAAAGGGGATCGTGTGGCAACAGTGAGCCCAAGTTGGGGTGGGGCAGGTGAAACGGAACTTCGCAATCGTTATGAAATTGGTGTAAGGCGGTTAGAAGAGGTGTTTGGGCTGGAAGTTGTGCCAATGCCTAACAGTTTAAAAGGTGCCGCATATGTCTATGAAAACCCACAAGCTCGTGCGGAGGATTTGATGCAAGCCTTTCAAGATCCAACCATTAAAGCGATTATTGCCAACATTGGCGGGGAAGATAGTATTCGACTCTTACCATACATTGATTTTTCTGTCATTCGTAATCATCCGAAGATCTTCATGGGCTATTCTGATGCAACAATGGTGCATTTGTTCTGTTACAAAGCAGGTCTATCCTCTTTCTACGGTCCAGCCATATTAACCGATTTTGCTGAGAATGTGGAGATGCATGAATATACCATTGATTTTATCGAGCGAACGCTTTTTTCTCAGAAACCGATTGGCAAAGTGGAAGCAGCCAAGGAATGGACGAGTGAGTTTTTGGATTGGTTCGTCCCTGCAAACAGCCAGATAAAAAGGAGTATGCAACCGAATAACGGATACGAGTTGCTACAAGGAAAAGGCATTGTTTCGGGGCACTTAATCGGTGGATGTATGGAAGTATTGGAATTTGCCAAAGGGACAGAGCTTTGGCCGAAAATGGATCATTGGAAGGATGGCATGTTATTTTTTGAAACATCAGAAGAAAAACCATCACCAGACCATGTGAAACGTTGGTTAAGAAATTATGCTGCCCAAGGCATTTTGCACGTAGTAAACGGTATGATTTTTGCAAAACCGCAGCAAGAGCAGTATTATGAAGAATATAAAACTATAATTGGGACAGTGTTACAAGAGTATGATTTAGAACATTTGCCAGTCCTGTTTAATTTGAACTTTGGCCATACAGAACCGAAATTTATTTTGCCTTACGGAGCAATGGCGGAAATGAATTGTGAGGCAAAGACATTTTCAATACTAGAAAGCGGTGTGCAATAACCTTGTCTTGTTTGTGTGTTATTTCATGCCGTATATTTTAGAAATGAGATTGAAATACTACAAAAGGAAGCTCAGCTGAAGTTCATGGGGAGCTTCGTGTTCGTTACGGTATATTTCATTTAATTTTGTCGAAGAATTATCGGCTATCACCATGATTCGCTTTGGGAGAGAAAACAGTTGCAGACAAGTATGACTTTCTATTAGATATACGATCGCTTTCTCCATAAAAACAGGATACTTTTAGGAAGGAAGGAATGAGGATGTATGTACATGACGATTCCTGAAACAGCAGAATATTTGTCTATGAATGAAAAGCAATTACATGCACTTGTGTTGCAAGGGAGAATTAGAACTGTGCATGATGGTGAACAATTTCTAATTAACAGTGAACAATTTCAAACCCATTTTGAGCAGGTGGAAAAATATCGGGCGATGATTCAAGACTACCTCAATGAACCGATTCCTGAAGATTTGGACGTGAAAGATGAAGATTAAATAAAGACTCGTGTTAAATAGTCTTGGTCTATTCGATGCAAAGCACAATTTGATATGCTAATCTTTGATGGAGAAAGCCTGTTTGGTTTATCTGTTGTTATAACACCTAATGAAGCCGCATAATAGTAAGTTATTATGCGGCTTCGTCATTTAATAAATCTTAACTGAACAATGGGAAACGCTTTGAAGAAACGTTCTGGGAATTGTGCCATAGAACAATAAAGGCAGCTACTTTGAAGCTATGCTAAGTGTCGATTGTTCATGAAGATAACCCCATAATCGCTTTTACTTCGAGGTACTCCTCAATACCGTAGTCGCCCCATTCTCTACCAATACCCGATTGTTTATAGCCACCAAACGGAGCAAAGAAATCGGTCTTTCCGTCATTCACCGTAATTTGTCCGGCTTTTATATTGTTGGCTACGTGAGCAAGTGTCCGCTTATCTTTGCCGACAACGTAACCTGCCAGACCATAAATCGTATCATTAGCGATCTCTAGCGCTTCATCTAAATCATTATAGGTGATGACAGAGAGGACAGGTCCAAAAATTTCTTCTTGAGCAATGACCATATCATTGGTTACATCTGTAAACACGGTTGGCTTTACATAATAGCCTGTCTCTAAGCCTTCTGGTTTTCCAGTGCCACCGAGGAGTAAAGTTGCTCCTTCATGAATCCCCTTTTCAATATAGGATTGTACCGTATCCCATTGATCTTTAGATATAAGCGGCCCTGTTTTTGTTTCTGTTTGTTTTGGGTCTCCATATTCAAAAGAGGAAACAGCTTGTTTGACTGCTTTTTCAAATGCCTCTTTTTTCGAAGTTGGAATAATTGCTCTTGTTGCTGCAGAGCAAACTTGACCTGTGTTCATCATAATATTCCAAGCCGCAGTTTTCGCGGCTTTTTCCATGTCTGCATCTTCTAATACGACAAGTGGTGATTTCCCTCCAAGTTCAAGAGCTACTTTTTTAATTGTTTCTGCTCCATTTTTCATGATTTTTTCGCCTACTTTTCCTGAACCTGTGAAGGAGACAAAATCAATATCTGGATGTTTGCTAATGCCATTTCCAATCGTTGAACCAGAACCGTTTACTAAATTAAACACACCTTTTGGAACACCAGCCGTTGCCAAGATATCAGCTAGCATCATGGCTGCAAAAGGTGTCATCGAAGCTGGTTTTAATACCATGGGACTACCGGCTGCAATCGCTCCCGCTATTTTTGTCGAGGTCTGATTAGTTGGGAAGTTCCAAGGTGTAATTAACCCACTTACACCAATTGATTCTTTGCGAATTTTATGATTTCCTCGATTTTCTTCAAAAGAAAAGTCTTTTAATGCTTCGGCTGCATGCTTGAAATGGTTATATCCCATGGTGTAGTGAACATTTTGGGAAATAGATACTGGAGATCCTAGTTCTTCTGTAATTACGTCAATCAGTTCGTCTTTTTTATTTTCATACTCATTGGCGATGGCTTCCAACAATTGGATTCGTTCTTCTTTTGACGTTTTTGAAAAAGATGGGAAAGCTGCTTTTGCTGCAGCCACTGCCTTATTGAGGTCTTCTTCGGTTCCAGAACTAATCTCACCAATCACTTCTTCGGTCGCAGGATTGCATACTTGGATCGTTTCGGAACCAGTTGAGCCGATCCATTCACCGTTAATAAAATAATGGTTTAGATTTGTTCGCATAGTGATCCTCACTCCTTCGTAAATGTGGTTGTAGAGGAGGTGTTCCCTGTGGAATATCTCGTTAAACTTTTGTTAGATAAAACATCGCTCATTATGCAATGAGGCTCGTGCATTTTTAAAGTGGTGTGATCCTACCTGTTAGCATAATGAGATGAGTATTCTCTTGTGAATGCATTCTGTTTCTATAAAGGGGCCTTTGTTACAATTCGTCCCTTTCTTCCTTCTGTCGTCTCTGCCATTTGTAAAGAGCGGATAACCGATTCTTCAATAATTTCAACGACCGCTTGGAACAGCTGGTTCATTAACGGATGATCATCCCGTAAATAATCAACGGTTTGTGTGTAGGAATCGGAAGCGTGTGGGACTTTATTCGCAGTTGAAAAAACAATGGCAATGTCACCGCTGCCGTTCGCTAATTGACTACCAGTGCGCCCAAGACCCGCAGCACAACGTTTAGCAAGTCGTTGTAATTGTCTCTCGAGTAGTGGTGCATCTGTTGCTAAGATCATCATGATGGAACCATCAGGGGTATCTTGTTGGACTGGCTCCCAACGAGCAAAGAGCGCATCACCTCTTTTGCCGAAGTTACTTAATACGATCCCGCCAATTTGATAGTTTATGGATTTATGTGAAACGATACGTGAAGCTGTTCCGATTCCCCCTTTATAACCAAAGCATACCATCCCTTTTCCCGCACCGACTGAGCCTTCAGCTACAGGCGAGGTGCTAGCTGATTTAATCGCTTTGACAGCATGTTCTGGCTTGATTGCAGGGTAGCGCGCTGTATTTAAATAACTGTCATTACATTCCCCGACAACAATATTAATGGAACTTGTCGTGTCGCCAATTTCTTCTGTTGTATCGAGCATATAGTCGAGCGTTCCTTGCCAAACAGAACCAACGCTAAATGTATTTGTCAGCATAATTGGTGATTCCACAAGTCCAAGTTCATTTATTTGAACTAATCCTGCTGTTTTGCCAAATCCATTTAACACAGCACTCCCGGCATGGACTTTATGACGAAATAGGTTGCCTTTATGCGGCAATATGGCCGTTACTCCAGTGCAAATAGTTTGTTCCTCATCTAATTTTTCATATAACGTGACATGTCCAATTTGGACTCCTGCAATATCCGTAATACAATTATGGCTCCCTTTTTTTAAATTCATCTGAGTAAACTCCTATCCATAAAAAACTTTATACATGCTAAAAAATTAATAGAATTATTTGAATAGGACAAGTCTAAAGGATGAACAGAATAGTTGCAAATAAAAGGGACGGAGCAATAAACAGATGAGAAGAAAAACAAAAACGGCATTTCCCTTCCTTTTTTCTATCTCGCTTTGCTTTTTAATAGCAATATCGAAATACGCCTGTAGCTGATCGAAAGACAGCTTTATTGTTTGCGTGATAAGATAATGTAGAAATACAAACGAGTAGGTGAAAAGCATTGGAAAATATTCTGCTGCAAACAGATCGGCTCTATAACTCGATTGTTCAGGAAATGAATCGGCTTATTAAGGAAGAAGTGATTGTAACAGATCAGCAAGGTTATATTGTGGCGAGTACAGATGCTAAACGAATTGGCAGTTACCATGAAGGTGCTTGTATAGCAATGCAACATAAAGAAAAAATGATCATGTCAAAAGAGTTAACCAAAAAACTACATGGCGTAAGAGAAGGCGTCGTGTTTCCAATTGTGATTAACAAAATTCCTTTGGGTGTCCTTGGGATTACTGGTAACCCGTCTATCGTAGAGCCATATGCTAGATTGGTACAAAAAGTGACAGAATTATTTATACAAGATTCGCTAACTAGAATAAATCAGGAAAGCAAAGCACGTGACGTGGAATTTTTTATTTTTGACTGGCTCAATCAAACAAGCAGCTATACGAGTTTAGTTGAGAGAAGTAAATTTTTTCATATTAACATGGAAGCTTATAAGCAAGTAGTTGTATTTAAAAGAAAAGAATTAAAAACTGGATTTTCGTACCATCGATTTGAAAAGTTGAAATCTGTTTGGGATGATTTCGTCGGTGCTTTGTTTGTAAGGTGGGGGCAAGACCGAATTGTCATGTTAGTTGAAGCAGTAGAGGCATCGTTATTAGATCATTGCCTACGCAAATGGATCGCTGCTGTATACCAAGAATTAGATGAACATTTGTATGCTGGGGTTGGAAATATTGTTGAGCCAGAGCACTTATCGGCATCGTTTTCGCAAGCAGTAAAGGCAAGCGAACATGCTGATGGGACAAATCCTGTTGTGTTTGAAGCGGATTTACGTTTTGAAATGCTCGAACATGAAATTAGTGCGCAAACAAAAGAAACGTTTATTTGTCGAACTTTAAAAGAGTTAGTAAAAGAAAAAGAGCTAATGAAAACGCTAGCGAGCTGGTTTTCTCATGATATGCAAATGCAAGTTACGGCGAATGCTTTACATATTCATAAAAATACATTGCATTACCGGCTAAATCGAATTGCAGAAATTACTAATTTAAATCTTAAAAAGTTGGATGATGTTATGTTATTGTATATGGCCTTTCGCTTATCATCATGTAATTATAATAAGTAATAAAATGTAAAGTTGCTGAAGTTCAAAATGACAAAAGTTATAGCAAGCGCGGAATCTAGAATTTGATATACGAACCACGAAATGTTACAGCTTGTAAGCAGATTTCATATAAATTGTTTTTATAATTAAAAACTTGTACATTGAACCAAAAGAAGGCGTTATCTCTGCTGAATTTTTGTTCAAATATACATTTCTTTTTCTTTTAATTTTTCTTAAAATAGAATTATTACTATGTAGGAGAATGTGTATGTTAAATAGGGATGTAAGAGAAAAGCTAATCGCAATTGTCGGGGAAAATAATGTAGAAGATAACAATGCAAGTTTACTAGCTTATTCATATGATTCTACGCCACGGTATCAGACATTACCTGATGCAATGGTAGCACCGAGAAATAAACATGAGGTTTCAGCGGTGGTGAAAGTTTGTAATGAACATCAAATACCAATTGTACCTCGTGGGTCTGGGACAAATCTATGTGCTGGCACAACGCCTTCAGAAGGAGGAATAGTGCTTATTTTTAAGCACATGCGAGAAATTTTAGAAATTGATGAAGAAAACTTAACTATGACCGTACAGGCTGGGGTATATACAAAAGATATTTTAGATAGAGCGAAAGCAGTAGGTCTTTTCTATCCGCCAGATCCAGGTTCGATGCACATATCGCAAATCGGGGGGAATATTAGTGAGAACTCTGGTGGACTGCGAGGGCTTAAATATGGTGTGACGAGAGATTACGTGCTTGGACTTGAGATCGTTTTGCCAAACGGTGAGATCATTCAAACTGGTGGAAAGCTTGCCAAAGATGTAGCGGGGTACGATTTGACAAGATTGTATGTCGGAGCAGAGGGGACGCTTGGGGTTATTACCGAAGCGATCTTAAAGCTTGTTCCACAACCAGAAACAAAACAAACGATGCTTGCCCTTTATCATGATTTAGCAGCTGCCGCGGAAAGTGTGTCAGCGATTATTGCCAACCGCATTATTCCTGCTACCTTGGAATTTTTAGACCAAGCGACAGTGCAAGTTGTAGAAGACTATGCCAAAATTGGACTGCCGACAGAAGCGAAAGCAGTGCTATTAATTGAACAAGATGGGTCACCTGAAGTAGTCGCTCGTGATATGGAAAAGATTGCGTCGTTATGTAAAGATAATCAAGCATTTGACGTACAGGTGGCGCAAACAGATGAAGAGGCAGAGCAATTGACGGCAGCGCGGAGAACAGCGTTATCCGCGCTATCTCGGTTAAAGCCGACAACTATTTTGGAAGATGCTACGGTGCCGCGCTCGAAAATTGCAGCAATGGTAAAAGCAATTGGGGAAATTGCTGCAAAGTACGAGCTAACTATTTGTACATTCGGTCATGCTGGTGACGGAAACCTCCATCCGACATGCCTTACAGATGCTCGTAATGAGAAAGAAATGGAATTAGTAGAAAAAGCATTTGCAGAAATTTTTGAGAAGGCGGTTGACCTTGGAGGAACGATTACAGGTGAACACGGTGTCGGAATGATGAAGCTTCCTTATTTGCATTTGAAAGCGGGAGAGCATGGAGTTGAGGCGATGCGCCGTATAAAGCAAGCGTTAGATCCCCATGAAATTATGAATCCAGGAAAAATGTTTGACCCGCTCACAAAGCAAAGTAAGGAGGTGGAGAAATAAATGGATACACAAGAAAAAGCACGCATTCAGACCGCTTTTCAAGAAAAAATGGATTATGATGAACTAATGAATTGTACGCGTTGCGGATTTTGTTTACCAAGTTGTCCAACATATGTTGAAACAGGAAGAAATGAAGTCCATTCACCACGTGGGCGAATCGCTTTAATGAAAGGTTTGGTCGACGGGGTGATTGAACCTAGTGAAGAAGTGAAAGAATCTATTGACCTTTGTCTTGGCTGTAGAGCTTGTGAACCCGTGTGTCCTTCTGGTGTGAACTTTGGCAGATTATTAGAGCAAGCAAGGGATGCGATTTATCAAAGCAAAAATCCAACATTACCAGAAAAAGTAATGAAGGGGATCTTTTTAAAAAATATTTTCCCTCAACAAAATCGCATGATTGGGCTGACTGGTTTACTGAGCTTTTACCAACGTTCTGGTGCTCAAAAACTTGCACAAGCAACTGGCGTCATGAAACTTTTTCCTGAGACGATGCGCACCATGGAAAAAGTGCTTCCAGATGTTCCAAAGCGTTCTGCAATGAAACGACGCCCACATCACTTACAGCCACTCCACAGAAATCGTACCAAGAAGATAGCGTTTTTTTCTGGCTGTTTAATGGATACCATTTTTATGGAAACAAATGATGCTACCATGAAGCTATTGCAGTATGCAGGGTGCGAAATTGTTGTTCCTAAAATACAAGCTTGCTGTGGAGCATTACACGGACATAGTGGGGAAATGGATCATGCTCGAGAAATGGCAAAATGCAACATTGCTGCTTTTGAAGAAGCTGAAGTGGATTATATTATTACAAATGCGGGTGGATGCGGTGCCTTTTTAGTGGAATACGCTCATTTATTAAAAGATGATCCGCAATGGCATGAACGTGCAGAGCGCTTTTGTGCGAAAATCAAAGATATCACTCGGGTGTTAGTAGAACTTGAATTTCATAAACAGCCGTTGTCTTTACCGGAACAAGTCGTTACGTATCAAGATTCTTGCCATTTGAAGAACGGTCAAAAAACATTTATGGAACCAAGGCAATTGCTAGAGTCAATTTCCGGTGTTCAGTATGTAGAAATGAAAGATGCAAGTTGTTGCTGTGGTTCAGCAGGCATTTATAATATTGTTCAATCCGAAATGTCGATGCAAATCCTTGATTATAAAATGGAACAAGCAAGGAATACGAATGCGAAAACGATTGTGACGACGAATCCAGGTTGTCTACTGCAAATGAAGCTAGGTATTGAAAGAGAAGGTTTGTCTAAGGAAATGAATGCCGTGCATATTGTCGATTTTTTACTGGAAGCATATGAAAGAGCAAATGATAAAGAAGCGACAAGCAAGCAAGTTGCAGCTTCAAAAGTATGAAAGATTGGAGAGACCGCGGTTTTGTAGCGGTCTTTCCTTGTACTACTAGGAAAGTATAAAAGTTTAAAGGTTTATAGTATAAGAAAACTACAGTTTCGTTATAAGACTTGACGGTAAACCTTTTTTTCTAATTCTTATGAAAGAATAAAATGTTTATGATTTATAGATAAGCAAAAAGACCGCATTTTCGCTATAAAAATTTGATGATAAACCAAGTTATTCTAATAAGAAACGAAAATTGTTGACAAAATACCTAAGGGGGTATAAAATGGGTTTGTAGCATGAAAATGATGCACCAATGAGGATGGTCTCGTGGTCAACTTATTTTATATTATACAAAGAATGAAATCGTAGATTTGGAGAAAAGTCAAGTTTTCTATCATTATAGGAAAGTATAAAATCATCGCCCAGCAACGAGGCGACTTCACGATATTGCCCTAAGCTAAGTCATTATTGGTTCGTTGCTAAGAGGAAGGCCGACTAAAAACGGGCTAGCGCCCACGTCGGTATAACTCTGTTTTAGTGATGATTCCTAAATCTTTCGTTAATTTCGTAAAGATAGCAGTTTGAACATGAAGTGGATTTAGATATAACTTTGAGGAAAGGAGTAGACGATCATGAAATACGATGCAAAAGTAAAAAATCGTATGAAACGTATAGAAGGACAAGTAAAAGGTATTATTAAAATGATGGAAGAAGAAAAAGATTGTAAAGATGTCGTCATGCAGTTATCAGCTGTAAAGAGTGCCTTAGATAGAACTTCAGCACTTGTAGTTAGCAAAAATCTGGAGGCTTGTATTCGTCAAGCAGATGATGAAGATGCAGAACCTTTAATTAATGAAGCGGTCAATTTGCTTGTAAAGAGTAGATAAAGCATCTTTTTTGCACGATAGATTTGAGGCTGGTATAAAAAAATACGCTTATTTGGTAAAAGGATAGTTCTAAACAAAGAAAACCAGTTGGTCTAGTCATACTTGTTTGATCCATGTGTGTCTTAATATATTATTACTCACTCTTGATACTATGATGGATAACATGAAGAGCTATTAGAAAACAAAACCGATATATAAAAAATTTTTCGAAAATAATACCTATACCCCTATAAGGAGAGAGTGATATGGAAATAGTGCAATGGGTGCTCATTGCTATAGCAGTTGTGTTTATAGTTAGTAGGTTTATGCCGGTAAAAGGCGTGACACAAATGACTGTACAAGAAGTAAAAAACAAGTTGAAAGATAGAAAAGTACAATTTATTGATGTCCGTACCCCGCAAGAATATAAGGCAAATCATCAAAAACCATTTAAAAACATACCGTTACACGAGCTAATGAATCGTTGTAACGAATTAGATAAGCAAAAAGAAGTCGTCGTTATTTGTCAAAGCGGTATGCGTAGTATGCGTGCAGCAAAAATATTAAAAAAACAAGGATTTGGAAAAATAACTAACGTAAAAGGTGGCATGGGTGCCTGGATATAGGGGGAGAGTGCTGTTAGAGATAATAGGCGAATATCAACGTCTAAATATACTATACAAGGAGTCGTAGTATGGCATTGTTGTTTATGAGTATAGTTGTTCTAATTCTATATTTTTCCTACCAAAGATATTTCCCTGTACGGGGAGTTAGTAGCTTAGATGAAGATGAATTATTTGTTAAAGATGATCAAACCGTTTTAGTTGATTTAAGAGATTATAATAAATCTTATAAAGATGCGCTGGATCGAGCTTTATGTTTACCGTTAGCTTATTTAAATCGGCATTATCAAGACATTCCAAGCAACTCTGTTATTTTAGTTGCTTCAAATAGTGTAGAAAAAAATATTGCTGCTAGATTTTTATGCAACAAGGGGTATGCTGTCAAAGGCTACTATGTAAGAGACGAAAAAAGCTGCTCTGATTAGTGAGTAGCTTCAAAGCGAAGGTGAAGCGCCGTATCATTTTACCGAGTAACATGGCAGATGAATTTATAGTTGACAAATCATTAGATAATAAATATTATTAACAATAGTGATTAAACAAGTCACCCATTTTTTTATAGTGAACAATACCCCTACGCCTATATATATAAAAAGAAAGGAGTTTATGGATGGCTGAAAAAAAGAGGACGACAATTATTCTATTTAGTGGTGAATACGATAAAGCGATGGCTGCTTATATTATTGCTAATGGTGCTGCTGCCTATGATCATGAAGTAACGATTTTCCACACATTTTGGGGGTTAAACGCACTACGCAAAGATAATCAAGCTCCTGTAAAAAAAGGCTTCTTGGAGAAAATGTTTGGAAAAATGATGCCGCGTGGTGCTGATAAAATGGGACTATCTAAGATGAATTATTTAGGAATGGGGCCAAAAATGATGAAGCAAGTCATGAAAAAGCATAATGCTATGCCACTTCCTGATTTAATTTCTATGGCGCAGGAGCAAGACATAAAACTACTTGCTTGTACGATGACAATGGATTTATTAGGTTTGCAAAAAGAGGAGTTGCTCGACAATATTGAGTACGGTGGCGTAGGAGCATATGTCGGAGATTCCGAAGATGCAAATATAACCTTATTTATATAAAACAAACAGCTCTTGGAGGGTGAAAAATGAAGGAAATTACAACACAAGATTTGATAAAGAAGTATCAACAAGATCAACAAATAAAGATTATTGATGTTCGGGAAGATGATGAAGTAGCGCTAGGGAAGGCCCCTGGAGCACTCCACATCCCATTAGGAGACGTAGCAAATCGTGTCCAGGAATTAAACAAGGATGAACATTATTATGTCATTTGCCGTTCTGGTGGTAGAAGCGCCACTGCATGTAAAATTTTAGCAGAAAACAACATTGATTGTACAAACATAGCTGGAGGCATGCTTGCTTGGGATGAAGAAGTAGAAATATAGGAGGAATGAAGATGAGTATTACTGCAAATGAAGTATTAGATGCCAAAGGGCTATCTTGCCCTATGCCAATTGTTAAAACGAAAAAAGCGATTAGCAATTTAAAGGCTGGAGAAGTTATTGAAGTGCAAGCTACAGATAAAGGTTCTACAGCGGATATAAAAGCTTGGTCTGAAAGCACAGGGCATCAATACATTGGCACGGTAGAAGAAGGAGACGTGTTGAAACATTACATCCGCGTAGCTAGTGAAGCGGAAAAGAAAGAAGAAACGAAGCATGATAACGTGGTTAATTTAAATGACTTACAAAAGAAAGTAGAAGCAAAGGATACTATTTCTATCCTTGATGTGCGTGAGCCGGCAGAATTTGCCTTTGGTCATATACCTGGGGCAATCAATATTCCTTTAGATCAATTGGATACAAGACTAGAAGAATTAGATAAAGAAAGAGAATTATATGTTATATGCCGGACGGGAAGCCGTAGCGATTTAGCTTCGCAAAAGCTTACTGCTCATGGATTTAAGGATGTGATCAACGTTGTTCCAGGTATGACCAAGTGGGAAGGATCACTTGAAAAAAATAACTAAATATGGAGGAATAAAAACATGGCAAATACAAAAGTGGCAATTATTGCAGCAAATGGGGGACTGTTTGATGCATATAAAGTTTTCAATTTAGCAACAGCAGCTGCAGCATCGGATGCAGAAGTAGGCATTTTCTTTACATTTGAAGGATTAAATTTAATTCATAAGGAAGCTCATAAAAACCTTCCATTGCCAGAAGGAAAAGAGCATTTTGAGGAAGGCTTTAAACAAGCAAATGTACCATCCATTGCAGAATTATTAAGTATTGCGCAAGAAATGGATGTAAAAATACTAGCCTGTCAAATGACAATGGATGTAATGAACTTAGAAAAAGATCAGCTCGTTGATGGTATTGAAGTCGCTGGTGCAGCATCTTTTATTGAATATGCGAAAGATGCCAATATGACGCTAACATTCTAAACTAGGAAATAAACGAGTGAGTTACTTTATTCTAAATGGTAGATTATATTAGATAAATGTATTTAAAATCAGGGATATCCCTGTTTGACGCAGATATACAGTCAAATTTAAAGGAGGATTTTATTTATGGAAGCAGCAAAAGTATTAGACGCAAAAGGGTTAGCATGCCCAATGCCAGTAGTAAGAACAAAGAAGGCGATCGAAGAAATAAATGCAGGAGAGATTTTAGAGGTGCATACAACAGATAAAGGTTCAAAAAGTGATTTAACGGCGTGGGCTAAGTCTGGTGGGCATGAATTAGTAAAAGAAGCCGAAGAAGGCGATGTATTTAAGTTTTGGATTAAAAAGGCTTAATAACATTTCTCGGGGGCACTTTCCCCCGAGACTAGAAAACGATCTGAACGTTTCCTAATAATGTAATAAGTGAATTGGAGGTGGCTCCATTGGGATGCAAGGCGCAAAATCCATGAAAAGCGTCTGTACCCGATTCAGCAGGAAGGGGTTTTTAAATTGTGGAAAAAACTAGTTCCAGCGTTTGATTGGTTGCCAAATTATAATCGTAGTGATTTCAGTGGTGACTTATCAGCCGGATTAATTGTAGCCATTATGCTAATCCCACAAGGTATGGCTTATGCCATGTTAGCTGGTTTAGACCCAGTTATCGGACTATATGCTTCAACAATTCCTTTAATTATCTATGCGCTTTTTGGTACATCAAGACAGTTAGCAGTAGGTCCAGTAGCAATGGTGTCTTTACTTGTTCTAAGTGGTGTTTCAACATTAGCCGAACCCGGATCATCGGAGTATGTTTCGCTCGTTCTTTTACTCATGCTAATGGTAGGATTGATTCAATTATTATTAGGGGTTCTTAAGCTAGGATTCTTAGTTAACTTTCTGTCGCATGCTGTCATTAGTGGCTTTACTTCAGCAGCAGCGATCATTATCGGTTTGAGTCAATTAAAGGACCTAACTGGTGTTACGTATGAATCTGGAAAAAGTGAAGTGTTTTTGCTTATCTTAGAATCTGTAAAACGAATATCCGAAATTAACCCAATTACATTAACGATTGGTATTGGTAGTATTGTTTTGTTAATTCTATTTAAAAAATATGTAAAAAAGATACCTGGCCCTATTGTAGTGGTTACACTAAGCATCTTAGCAGTGTATGTTTTCAATTTATATGAAGATGGTGTATCGATTGTAGGGCAAGTTCCTAAAGGACTGCCAGCATTGTCTTTCCCAACATTTACGATGGATTCCATCGTTGCTTTGCTACCAATAGCGTTTACCATTACCTTTGTTGGCTTTATGGAATCTATTGCTATGGCAAAGGCTATCGCAGCTAAAGAAAAGTATAAAGTAAATGCAAATCAGGAATTAATAGGCTTAGGTTTGGCAAATGTTGGAGGTTCCTTTTTCTCTGCTTATCCTGTAACAGGTGGTTTTTCTAGATCAGCGGTCAATTACCAAGCAGGTGCAAGAACGCCGTTAGCTTCAATTATTACGGCAGTGCTCATTATGCTAACATTACTTTTTTTCACAGATTTATTTTATTATCTTCCAAAGGCTGTGTTGGCGGCAATTATTATGGTAGCTGTCTATAGTTTGATCGATTTTCATGAAGCTAAAAAACTATTTAAACTTAACAATGCAGACGGTTGGACTTGGATACTAACATTTTTGGCAACATTAGTGCTCGGAATTCAAACAGGTATTTTAATCGGTATTGTATTTTCACTGCTTGTCTATGTTAGTAAAAATGCTTATCCACATATTGCGGAATTAGGCTTTGTGGAAAGTCGTGGTGTGTATAAAAACAAGCAACGTTATCCTGATGCAATGGATGATCCAGAGGTAATCATCTTTCGTGTAGATGCTGATCTGTTCTTCGCTAATATGTCATTTGTTGAAGATAAATTGTGTAATCGGTTAGCAGAAAAACCAGATACAAAGTATGTTATTATGGATTTTTCCGGAGTGAATTCGATGGATGCTGTTTCCATTCATTCATTGGAGGAAATGATGCAGACTTGTAATCAGCATACGCAATTTTTATTTGCGGGTATTAAAGGGCCTGTCATGGATGTATTAGAAAAAGCAAGCTGGGATAAAAAATACCATCAGATGATTCACTATATTACTATTGAAGAAGCAGTAAAATCATTGAAAAATAGGGTGAAGAACGATGGATGAACAACATATCATTCAAAGTAATCAAGATTTTGTTAAAAAAACGCAATTGGAAGACCCGGATCTTTTCAATCAGTTACAACAAGGGCAACACCCTGATTTCTTCGTATTAGCATGTAGTGATTCTCGAGTTAGTCCATCAGTCATTTCGCAAATGAAGCTTGGCAATATGTTTGTCCACCGAAATATTGCTAACCAAGTAGCGAAAGAGGATGCAAGTTTTTCAGCGAGTCTTTATTATGCCTTGGTCCATCTTAAAGTGAAGCATATTATTATAAAGGGGCATACAGAATGTGGTGGTATTCACGCTGCTTGGAGTGGTAACAATGAAGAAGAATTAGCACCATGGATTGCTAACATCCGCAGTAATTTACCAGATTCAAGTTCTAACAAAGAAGTCTCCATGGATGAGCTAACGAAAACCAATATCATGAAACAGGTAGAGCATATAAAAGATCATCCTATCTACAAAGCATATGGAGAAGGAGTAAGCGTAAGTGGATTATTGTTCCATCTTGACAGTGGAAAATTAGAAAAAATCGTCTAAGTTTTAAGTGGTTGACAATGTGGATATATTATTCTATAATACCTCATAGGGTATAATGAAGAGAAGTTATTTTTTTGGCTTTAACAATACCCTGCGGGGTATTGTTAAAGAGTAAGGATCCAAAAGTAAGTAAATAAAAACGTAACAAATGGAGGTATGGAGATGTCTTTTACAGCAATGAAGTCTCATGAAGTAGCAAGAAAGGTCATCCAAAAGAAAGAATTATTTATTTTGGATGTTCGTAATGAAAGTGATTTTGCAGATTGGAAGATAGAAGGAGAAAATTTTTCATATTTAAACGTCCCTTACTTTGATTTAATTGATGGTGTAGATAGTATTTTAGATAAATTGCCAACAGATAAAGATATTTTAGTTGTTTGTGCGAAGGAAGGATCTTCTGTAATGGTTGCTGAAATGCTGTCGGAACAGGGATTACAAGTTTTCTATTTAGAAGGCGGTATGAAAGCTTGGAGCGAACACATGGAGCCAATAAAAGTTGGTGATTTAACTAACGGTGGTGAAATGTATCAATTTGTTCGCTTAGGAAAAGGATGTCTCTCTTATATGGTAGTGTCTAATGGTGAAGCGGCAATTATTGATGCTACACGCATGACAGGAATTTTCACTCGTTTTGCGAAGGAGCTTGGCGTTACTATTAAGCATGTGCTCGACACACACTTGCATGCAGATCATATTTCTGGTGGTAGAAGTATCGCTAAAGAAACAGGAGCGACGTATTGGCTTCCACCGAAAGACGCTGGAGAAGTTGTATTTGATTATCAAGCTCTAGAAGACGGGGAAGAAGTGAAGATTGGTAATACAACCATTAATATCCATGCTTTATATAGCCCGGGGCATACCATTGGTTCTACATCCTTTGTCGTCGGTGAAAAATATTTATTGACAGGTGATATTCTATTCATTGATTCTATTGGTAGACCAGATTTAGCTGGACTTGCAGAAGATTGGGTAGGAGATCTACGCGAAACGTTGTATCATCGTTACCGTGAATTATCAAATGAACTCATCGTTCTTCCGGCTCACTTTATGATTATCGAAGAATTGAATGAAGATGGTACAGTTGCTGAAAAGCTGGGAACACTATTTGCGAAGAACCACGGATTAAATATTGAAGACGAAGCGGAATTTAGAAAACTAGTAACGGAGAATTTACCACCTCAACCAAATGCGTATCAAGAAATTCGTCAGACGAATATGGGGAAAATTACTCCTGATGAGGAAAAACAACGTGAAATGGAAATCGGTCCTAATCGTTGTGCTGTTCGATAATAATAAGTGAAAGAGAAAACTGTCTTAAAACGCTTGTTTTGGGGCAGTTTTCTTTTGCAGCCAAGTTTTTCTACCACAATAGAAAGAAATGGAAAGAAAAAACTATCGTATGGCAAATGAAAGATGGACAATAATTTAAAGTAGTGAGCATTTTGGTCGACATATATAAGGTGTACCCTAAAACTGAAATGGTTGTATAAGAGAGAAGAAAGACATTAAATGTATGCTGCAGTTTGAATAATCGCTCTTTTGGGCTTTTTATAGGAAAATCGTAGCAAAATCTAGTAGAATATAACTACTTGTCATATAGATATATACATAAATAGGGGGTTTTGCAATGATTTTTAAAAAACAGAAAGAGGCTTCTTTTTTTCGAAAAAGTGCAGGGAAGAATACGGAGATAAGCTTGAAGGTAGAGAATGGTAATGATGTTGCTAAGCAAATTCAAATGATTGGGCTAACTATATCTGATCTATCCATCATTCGTCAATTAAAGCCTTATGTAATACAAAATAGCCATGAGATTGTTGAACGTTTTTATGATAATTTAGCTAAGGAACCATCTTTAATGCAAATTATTAATACACACAGTTCCATTGAAAAATTAAAACAAACGTTAAAGCGACATATATGTGAAATGTTTGATGGTGTCATCAATCCTACTTATTTTGAAAAACGAGTAAGAATTGCTAACATGCATGTAAATATAGGACTTGATACAAAATGGTATATGAGTGCCTTTCAGGATTTGTTTTTATCGCTAATGGATATCATTGAGCAAAATATAGAAACGAAAAATGAATCGCTTTTGGCTATACGTGCAGTATCAAAAATAATTAATTTAGAACAGCAACTTGTGCTAGAAGCCTATGATCAAAAGACGAACCAATTAAAACGGGAAGCAAATTTACAAAAACAACAAATTCGGGAGCGAGTAGCAGAATCTACGGAAAGCTTAGCAGCTATTTCTGAAGAAACGAATGCTTCCTTTCAGCAGTTGCAATCGCAATCAAAAGAAGTGATAGCGATTGCCAATAATGGCACATCATTATCGGAGGATGCTTACAGTAGAGCAAAAAAAGGAAAAGAACAATTAAATAAGCAGGATGAAAACATGAAAGCTCTATATAATTCGGTAGAGCATCTAGGAAATGATGTGCACCATTTATTAGATGTTTCTAAAAAGATGCAGTCCATTGTAAATATTGTTAAAGAAGTTGCTGAACAAACGAATTTACTTGCCTTAAATGCTTCTATAGAAGCAGCAAGAGCGGGTGAATACGGCCGAGGGTTCGCAGTAGTGGCTGAAGAAGTTCGCAATTTATCTGAACAAACGAAAGAATCGGTAACGAATGTATCCTCACTCATTGGGAATATGAATACGCAAGTGGATAAGATTACAAGCTCCTTAAGTGCAGTAGGAACAAAAATTAAACAAGGAAACGATGGGTTGCAAGAAACAGAGCAGCATTTTTCACAAATAATGGAAGCCATGCATGAAACAAAAAATCAAAATAATAAGATTGATCGTGAAATTGTATCTTTTATAGATATTATTACAGAATTAAGTAAAGCAGTTGACGAAGTAGCAGCTTCTGCAGATCATTTAACAACCATTACATATGAAATGAACGAAAGTTAAACGATATAAAGTGCTGTAAGATTTCATCCATAGGACTTGGCGACAAACCAAGTCCTATGGCCGAAAAACGACAGTGTTTTTCTTATATGTATTTGTCATTAATTCTGATATAATGAAGGTAGCATCAGGTTTTGCGGAAAATGACTTTTTTATGAAAATTATAATGATAAAGAGGTGATAAATATGTCAAAATTTGAAGAGAATGTAATGAAGCTATTAGGTGAAATAAACAGTCGGCTTGATAAAATGGATGAGAAGTTCGCAGGTATAGACAGTCAATTTGATAAAGTAAATGAGAAGTTCGCAGGTATAGACAGTCAATTTGATAAAGTAAATGAGAAGTTCGCAGGTATAGATAGTCGATTTGATAAAGTGGATGAGAAGTTTGTTGAAATGAACGATAGATTTGAAAAGCTGGAAACAGATATAGAAGAAATAAAAGCGGAGAATCAGTTCATTAAACGTGCTGTATTAGAAACTAATGATGGCGTTAAAACTATTTCGGAAGATCAAAAGTCCATTCATGAAATATTAGGTGAGCATGACGTTTCGATTAGAACGTTACGAAGAAAATCTGCTTTAATTGAGGAATACGAATTGTAATTTATATTTACAATATAGGAAAAGGCTATATCATAAAAGGAGCCACCATGCCTTGTCTAGAGCGAGACACCCTCTAAATGTTAACCCCCTTGGCTAGACAGACAAAACATCTTGAAAATGTGACGATAAGGCAAGCTTTTCTAATATGTGATGAACAAGGCAAGTAAGTTTTTAAACTTGCTTTTTATTTTTGTTATTGATACTATCTAGTTATCAGAAAAGAAAAAACATGTGATAAGCAAAGGTTTCTTCCTAAATACTTATGCGGATCCATGTTAGAACTTACTGAAAACCAAAACTAAATTTAGCATTCCTTCGGGGCAGGGTGAAATTCCCGACCGACGGTGAAAAGTGGTACGCCACTTTAAGTCCGTGACCCGTTTGATATTCGCGCAAACGGTGGATCTGGTGTGATTCCAGAACCGACAGTTAAAGTCTGGATGGGAGAAGGAAAAAGGTAATTCCATATTTGGATAGTTGTTCCAAACTAGATGGCTTTATTGTGCCTGTTTATCATGAAGATGAATTGGGTTTTTAGCCATTCGAAAAGAATAACAGATATAAAAGAAAGCGCTAAACTGTATGTTTTTTCCCATAAAATCCGTACACTACATGAAATAACCAAGTTCTTTTACACGATAAGATAGTGGTTTATCGGATAAGAAAAACCAGTGTTTTATTCCATAAAGACTTGGACACAAGCCATTTTTTCTAAAGATAAGGTAAAGAAAAAGGTTCTAGTTGTGGTGGCAAAACAGGGAATAGCTTAAGTTTGACTTTTGTGGGATAGAATCATAGCTACTTTTTTTTTAATAACTTACTAGCCTTTCTATTATTGACTGTCCAAAAGCGGAAACAAGAGGAATAATCTGACTTTTCAAAGCCCCTAAATCTATGTTTAGGGGCTTTTTGTGGGTGCGCCCTGCATGGGCGAAAACTTGGTGGTGAAAGTCCACTACAGGCATGGCAGTAGGAACTGTTAGCGAAAGACAAGGTGGCTATCGCGAGGTAGTGGCTGAAGGAAGTCGGACGCAAACTCCTGAACTGACGAACAGAAACTAGATAGAAGGCTGAATTAGGTCGGATAAGGTTGCCTAACAAACTGAAGTCCAATACTGCCCGAAACCTATACAGTAAATCTAGCAGTTACATGGGAGGAAAGTTTTCGCTCTTACCGGGGGAGGTCTTGTGAGGGTGCAGTGGGAGTTGAATGATAACAAACCAGCACAACCAAGACGATGACGTCTTGGTGAATCACAAGAAGTCAGCAGAGGTCATAGTAATGTTACTTGACGAAACATGAAGGACCGAACAATAGTCGTTTTGAAAGCTCTAGGAGGTGTGTAAGGTGCGACAACTGCAGAAAACAGGAGAATCTGGCTATCGGCAGAGAGATAGTGTGGAACATGAAGGGTATGTCGAAGCGCATAGTGGCTTACATGGTGAAAAGAACAATCAAAATGGTGTATCCAATCTGTTTGAAAGAATCCTGTCAAGGAACAATCTCAATCAAGCTTACCTTCAAGTCGTCAGAAATAAGGGGGCAGCCGGTGTAGACGGTATGACGTGCGACCAACTACTTCCATACTTGAAGGAACATAAAGAGGAACTATTACTCCAGTTATATCAAGAAAAATACAAACCGCAACCCGTCCTGCGGGTTGAAATCCCGAAACCAGACGGTGGAAAGAGAAAACTGGGGATTCCGACAGTCATCGACCGGATGCTTCAACAAGCGATTAACCAAGTGCTCCAACCAATATTTGAACCAAAGTTCTCCGATAATAGTTTTGGGTTTCGTCCAAAACGTAGTGCACATCAAGCCATCATACGGGCAAAGTCATACTACGAACAAGGGTACAAATATGTGGTGGATTTGGATATGAAATCCTACTTCGATACGGTAAATCATGACAAACTGATGTATTTCGTGGAAAAACAGATAGATGATAAGCGCGTGCTTCGCTTGGTAAGACAGTATTTATTGAGTGGAATTATGATAAACGGTATCTTTGAGAAATCGGAAGAAGGAACGCCGCAAGGTGGAAACTTATCGCCGTTACTCAGTAATATTTATCTGAATGAATTAGACCAACGATTAGAAAAGCGTGGTCACAGATTCGTCCGCTATGCGGACGACTGTAATATCTATGTGAAAAGCAGGAGAGCAGGATATCGGGTAATGGATAATATAACGAACTTTCTTGAGAAGGATCTGAGTTTAACTGTTAACCGAGAAAAGAGTGCGGTTGGAAGTCCTTTGAAACGTAAGTTTCTTGGCTTCTGCTTATTAGCTACGAAGAAGGGTGTCAAAATTCGTCCGCATAATAAAGCGAAAGTGACCGTCAAAAGGAAACTCAAGCGGATCACCAAACGCAATCGTGGACGACATCTCGAAGTGATTCTTAAAGAAATCCAACAACTTATGACAGGTTGGATAAACTACTATGGCATAGGGGAAATGAAAGGATTTATAAAGAATCTCAATGGATGGTTGAAGCGAAGAATTAGACAATATCTCTGGAAGCAGTGGAAAAACCCACGCACAAAAAGGAAAAATCTAATTCGCTTAGGTATCGATAAACATAAAGCTTATGAATGGTCGAATACAAGAAAGGGCTACTGGGTTATATCCAGTAGTTATGTACTCCATCGTTCATTAACAGATAAAGAACTGGCATCGAGAGGATATAAAGACATCGCTCTACAATACCAGTTCGTACACTCAAACTATTGAACCGCCGTATACCGAACGGTACGTACGGTGGTGTGAGAGGGGCGTAAAGTTACTTAACTTTTCCCTCTACTCGATTCTAGGAAATTATAAAATTTTGCAGCATGGGCCCCGTCCGGCTCCAGCGCCCAGCAATTAGGCGACTTCACGAATCGCCTTACTATAAGTCATAGATCGGTTTGTTCTAAATAGGAAGGCCGACTAAAGACGGGCTTGCCGGAGGACAATGGGAAAGTATAAAAGTTTAAAAACTTATAGTATAAGAAGAACTACAGTTTTTGCTATAAGACTTATCTACAAGTCCAATTTTTCTAATGACCCTATGTTTTTGCGACCTTCTCCCAGAAGCGATAGGTTATAAGTCGGTTAATAATTAAAGGAGAGGATGAGTGGTTTGTTTACTGGAATTATTGAAGAAAAAGGGGAAATCATTTCCATGAAACATACTTCTAAGCACGCAATCGAATTAGCAGTGAAAGGTTTTAAAGTGTTACGTGATGTCCAACTAGGGGACAGTGTAGCTATTAACGGTATCTGCCTAACGGTAACTTCTTTCGATAAGCACAGTTTTGCAGTTGACGTTATGCCGGAAACGTTTAAAACAACTTCCTTACGATCATTAAAAGTAGGTTCTGCTGTGAACTTAGAACGTGCGATGGCAGCTAACAGTAGGTTTGGGGGACATTTTGTTTCTGGGCATGTGGATGGATTAGGAACCATTATTCGAAAGCAATATGAAGAAAACGCTATTTATTATGATATTAAAATCTCAGCAGATTTAGCAAAGTATGTTATTTCTAAAGGATCAGTTGCTGTGGATGGTGTTAGCCTCACTGTATTTAAGGTAAAGAACAATATATTTACGATATCGCTTATTCCACATACAGCTTCGGTAACGATAGTAGGGAAAAAGAATATAGGTGATATTGTGAATATAGAATGCGACATGCTCATGAAGCATGTAGAACATTTATTGGCGTTTTCAAGAAAATAGAAAATTTGAGTACAGCCTTTTTACAAGAGAACGGTTTCATCCCAAATAGAGGGTAGTAAGATTATCTTCATAAAAACCTGGTGATAAGTCAAGATGGTTTAACCATGAAATGGATATAGTTAGTTAAATAAGAAAGGAGAATATTATGGACACGATAGTAGAAGCGATAGAGGACTTAAAAGCAGGAAAGCCGGTGATTGTGATAGATGATGAAAACCGGGAAAATGAAGGGGATTTTGTTGCTATATCTGAATACATTACGCCAGATGCCATTAATTTTATGATAACACATGGTAAGGGATTAGTATGCACAGCGGTAGATTGTAAAATAGCAAAACGGCTTGGATTAACATTAATGCCAACAACACATACAGACCCATTTGCAACTGCATTTACCATTAGTGTCGATCATAAGAAAACAACAACAGGTATTAGTGCATTTGACCGTGCGACAACCATTCGTGCGCTTGCGAACCCTTTCTCTGAAAAAGATGATTTTCATCAGCCTGGGCATGTGTTTCCGTTAATTGCTAAAGATGGTGGTGTGTTTGTACGTCAAGGACATACAGAAGCTGCAGTAGATTTAGCAAAATTATGTGGAGCTACGGCTTCAGGGACCATATGTGAAATCATCCATAGCGATGGCTCGATGGCAAGGCTGTCGGATTTAGAGAAAATGGCTGAACAATTTAATGTAAGAATCATTTCTGTACAGCAATTAGTAACATATAAAATAACACAAAATGAGGAGTGTGGCGTCATTGAGTAACGTAATACAAGGTGATTTAGTCGGAACAGACCTGCGGATTGGCATTGTAGTTGGTAGATTTAATGATTTTATTACTACAAAATTAGTAGAAGGGGCACAAAACACATTAATGCGTCACGGTGTAATCGCTGATCATATTACAGTTGCTTGGGTACCTGGAGCATATGAGATTCCATTAGTTGCAAAGAAGATGGCAATGAAAGATGCGTATGATGCGATTATTACGCTTGGGGCGGTGATTCGCGGTGCTACGCCACATTTTGATTATGTTTGTAATGAAGTGGCAAAAGGTGTATCGCAAGCATCGCTACAAGCGGATAAACCAGTTATCTTTGGGGTTTTAACAACGGAAACTATTGAGCAGGCAGTTGAAAGGGCAGGAACAAAAGCTGGAAATAAAGGTTCTGAGGCAGCCGTTGCTGCGATTGAAATGGCTAATTTGCTTAAGAGCCTGTAAGGAAGTACACTTAGGTAGTTAACTATATACTTGTAAAATCATTTTTACACCTTAAGGAAATTATATTGATGGAAGGTGTTGTGACGCCTCATTTTAAGGATTGGAAAATTGTGATTTAAACGATCTTCAGTGGGAGATAACAGCATCTGCATCCTTTTTTTCGTAAGCGTGTTTTCGGTCATCTCCTTGCTATACGAAGCAAGCACCAGAGTAAAATAGGAAAGGTAAAGTGAAACATTGCTTAATAGAGGTCTGGCGGTAAGTAAGTTTTTGTTAAAAAATTAATACATTGATCTTAGGCGTATGCTAGAGGTATTATAATAGACAATGGGATAAAGAAGGGCATGCTTATATAATTTTCTGTCTTTTTAATGATAGAAAGCTATCATAGATTCCTAATGAACGAGCCACATCCATACAATAGTGGCTTTCTAAGCGAAGAGAGTTTTTAAGAGTTATCGTATAATTAAACCATGGTAAACATTGGGGGAATCACTATCTACTATACTTGCAGTCGAGTTTTTATACAAAGTGTATTGCGCTATTTGACGGAAAGCCAAGTTTTTCTAATGATACATATTTTGGGGGGAGATTGTTTTGAAGCTTATATTAGCACAATTACTACTCATCGGTGTTGTCTGGACTGGTATGGCTTTTTTCTTTTCGGAAATGACAGAGCCAGCTAAGATTATTTTTTATTTAGTGACTTCATGGATGTTATTATTAATCGTACTTATTGCAAAAATATGGTGGAAAAACAGAAAGAATGAAGGATGATGACAAATGCTATCAATAGAAAATGCTTCCAAATCGTATGGCGATAAAACACTGTTTCATGCAGTTACCTGTCATATTACTAGTGGTGAGCGAATTGGGTTAATTGGCGTCAACGGTACAGGAAAGTCTACCTTTTTAAAAGTTATTGCTCGCATCGAACCAGCCGATCAAGGAGAAATTCATCATGCAAATGATTATCGTATTCAATATTTATCTCAAGACCCGTCATTAGATCCAAACTTAACTGTAATGGAACAAATCTATTATGGGGACGCGGCTATCATGAAGGTGATGCGTAATTACGAGGAAGCGCTGCTTCAGTTACAGCAAAAACCTGAAAGTGAAAAGGTGCAAAACAATTTACTAGCTGCACAGCAAGAAATGGATCGCTTGGGAGCTTGGGAAGCTAATACGACAGCGAAGACCATTTTAACAAAGTTGGGAATTACAGATTTCGATAAGCTAACAGCGACACTATCAGGAGGGCAAAAAAAGCGAGTAGCTCTTGCAAATGCATTAATTCAGCCCGCTGATCTACTTATTTTAGATGAGCCGACGAATCATTTGGATCATGCGGCTATTGAATGGTTGGAGAAATATTTACAGACGTATCCCGGATCGCTGTTGCTAGTAACCCACGATCGTTACTTTTTAAATCGAGTTACCAACCGAATTTTTGAATTGGATCGTGGTAATTTATACACATATGAAGGGAATTATGAACTGTTCTTAGAAAAGAAAGCAGAACGCGAGGAACAGGAAAAAAGTGAAGAAATAAAACATCAAAATACGCTGCGACGGGAATTAGCTTGGTTGAGAAGCGGTGTAAAGGCACGTTCTACAAAACAAAAAGCAAGAATTGATCGTGTGCAAGCTATGAAGGGAAAGACGTTTAATACGAAACAGGAAAAACTTGAAGTTCCTGTTGGTTCGTCAAGGCTCGGAAAAAAAGTTATCGAATTAAAACAAGTGCATAAATCATTTGGGAATAAGGAAATGCTATCTAATGTAAAAGAACTGTTAATACCTGGTGACCGTGTAGGTATTGTAGGACCTAATGGATCTGGAAAGACTACTTTTCTTCATATTATGGCACAACGGCTAATACCTGATGCTGGTGAAGTGATCGTTGGAGATACAGTAAAAATTGGTTACTATACGCAAGGGGAAGAAGAGTTAGACGGGGAACAGCGTATTATTGATTATATTAAAGAGATAGCGGACGTCATTTACACAAAAGATGGTTCTGTGATTACAGCTGAGCAAATGCTGGAACATTTTTTATTCTCGCGGAAACAGCAATGGACGTATATTCGAAAATTATCGGGCGGAGAAAAGCGCAGGCTATATTTACTGAAAGTGTTAATGCAAGAGCCTAATGTGTTGTTTCTGGATGAACCAACAAATGACCTAGATACGCAAACGTTAAGCGTGCTAGAAGAGTACTTGGATCGTTTCCCAGGAGTTGTCGTCACTGTTTCTCATGATCGTTATTTCTTAGATCGAGTTGTCGACAGGTTAATTATTTTTGATGGCAAAGGGAATATTACTTCTTATCATAGTAATTATAGTGATTTTTTAGCGCAACAAGAGAAAGCCGAAATAGCAACGAAAGCGGAAAAGAAGACCAAGATCGTAAAGCAATCACCAAGCCTACAAAAGAAAAAGCTGTCCTATATGGATAAGAAAGAATGGGACGAAATCGAGGATGTTATAGCTTCGTTGGAAGAAAAGCTAGAAACGATTAAAAATGATATTGTGGAGGCGGGAAGCGATTCAGAAAAAGTGCAGAAACTATACGAAGAGCAGATGAGCGTAGAACAAGCTCTAAATAAAAAAATGGACAGATGGGAAGAACTATCTTTGCTTATAGAAGAATAGTTCCCTCTATATGAAAAAACACGGTGCTTGTTAACTATAACACTGTGTTTTTTCGTTATTTAACAAATAGTAGCTCTTGTGTAGAGAGCGGACGGTATTGAATGATAGTTTGCATAAAATAAACCTTTTATGTCTAAACTTACATAGAGTAGATGATGTATTTTTGTTATAAATATAAGTGCTATGACTGATTTCAAAAAGGTGAGTTTATTGAGTGCTGAAACATTATATCTGCAAATATATAACTTGAAAGAAAAACTGGGTAAGTTAGAATCAGAGTACTGGCAACTTACCTCTAATGTTGAAACATGGTACTTTTGGTTTAATATTTCGTTTTTCTTTATCCCGCTGTTCATTTTATACAAATTTATTGATCGAGAGAGAATATTTGAAATATCATTTTATGGATATTCTGTTCATATGATTAGTTCCAAAGTGAATGGTGCGTTAGAGGCGAATAATTTGCTTGTTCATCCTCATGATTTAACATCTTTATTTCCTAGTGGCATGACAGTAACAGCGGTCATTTTACCAGTAGCTTATATGCTATTGTATCAATATTGTATCAATCAGAATAAAAATTTTTATGTCTACACGCTATTATTATCTATTTTAATTTCCTACGGTCTTGATTATATATTTATTCTGATTGATTATTTAAAGCTTAACAAAGGGATGAATTTAACCTATTTATTGTTATTAAATTTTGTGGCGGCATGTCTGTCCTACTGGTTGACCGTTTTGTTTAAGTGGATCAAGGTACATAGAAAGTAGAAGGAAAGGAATAGTTTTAAATGCGTGAACACAAACTAAACGTAATAAAGCGACGTGAGGTGAGTGAGTCATGAACGAGCAAGAAATGATGAATAAAATATTTCATTTAAAAGATGAGTTGGATTATTACAGGCAGCAATTTTGGGAGCTAACGTCAAGTATCGATACATGGCATTTTTGGTTTAATTGGATAAGTGTTCTGATTCCACTTGTTCTCTTGTACTTTTTTATGGATCGAAAAAGCGTTTTTGAATTAGGTTTTTTTGGGTTTGCTATTCATGTGATGTGGACAAATATAGATACGGTGTTATCCATGAAGAATGTATTAATTACCCCACATAATATTTTTTATTTATTTCCAACAAGCTTAACAATTACAACGGTTGTATTGCCGGTAGGTTTTATGTTTATATATCAATATTGCGAAAACAAAGGGAAAAATTACTATATCGCAGCAATTATTATGTCAGCCTTTTTCGGATATTTGTTAGCACCTACTTTTGAAGCTATAGGAATGCTGGAGTTAAGAGCAGGTATGCGATTTACTTACATTTTTTTAATTGACATTGCCGTTGCTTATTTGGCTTATTGGTTAACGAAAGGATTCTGGTTATTAAAACGGCAGGGAGGTAAATCATCAAAACAAGCAGGCTAACCTAAGGCTAGCCTGTTTGTTTAAGAGTTATCTTTAAAGTTGTAAAATACTTTACTGTTTAGTGTTGGCCAACCCTTCAATTGCGATCGTTTCTACAATAGCTGTTTGGTTGTCTCTAATATTAGCTTCTAATTCTACTTTGTCTCCTTGCTGCAAGAATATGGCTCTTGGAGCTTTTCCGGAGTTCACCGTGTAGATAATAGGGTCATCTTGAAGTAGAAATTGTACAACTTGCTTTTTATCTTGTGTTGTAACTAGTACACGTTCTACTTCGCCGTCACGCTTTTCTAAGTTTGCATCTCCCGTTGATTCCACATTACTTGGATCTTGTGCCAAAGCAAGGCGATAAGATTCTAGTGTGCCTCTAGCAGTATCTCCAAAGACGACGAAATCGGAATCGGCTGCTTTAATATAAGCATAATGTTTAAAGAGTCCATTTGGATCGAGAACATTCACGACCCATGTAGGGTTTCCATCGATATTATAAAGAACTGGCATGGATCCAGTCCATTTTTTCTCTGGAAATTCTTTGTTGACAATCTCTTTTGCACCTTTACTATCCATAATGCCGTTATTTTTTTCTCCGTTAAAATATGTTAATTCACCTGTTCTAGCGTTTATTAGTGTATAACCTAGAGCAGAGTCAATGTTTTCCTTTGGAGAGGACATATCAGTAAAGTAATGCATTTCCCCATTCTCGTCAAAGATTGGTGTAACACTTGCTTCAGTCCCAGATTCGTTCGGTATTTTAACATCTTTTTTGCCAAAGATAGAATTGAGCCATCCATGTACATATTTTCCGAAGTATTCATTTTCCTCCGAAGCCATCTCAGAGCTAATAGGGCCTTCAATAAATGAAGGTGCTTCTTCTGATTTATACAGCTTTACATCACTGGATACTGGATCAACAACAGCTACATGTAATTTTTGCAAATTAGGTTTATTCGTTAATCCAATCGGTTTATACAGTGTCTGTACATACCAAGGTTTTCCTTCTTCATCGACTTCAATTTGCGCCTCTCCGCTTTGGATATAATCAGGATGCGCATTGTAAATGGTTCGTGATATTTGATGGTTAAAGTAACTTGAATTGGTATATTTCATCTTGCTCTTAACAAATTTTGGCTGCGCGTTTACATCTGTAGCTGAGATGGTGAAATATCCTTCTGTTTCTTTACCGCGAAAGTATTTCCAAAACCCAGTAAACTCTACAGGGGCTACAAAAACAATCTCGTCACCGATCTTTTGTACTTGTAATTTACCTAGATCATAAAACTGTGTATTTGGTACTACGCTCATTGCCTTTTGTACTTTATTTCTTGCGAATTCTGGTGATACAACAATTGGTGTTGCATCTTGATCTAATGGTTTTGCTTCGTCTATTTCTTCTTTGGTTATGGACTGATGTGCATCATCTAACGTAAAGATTCCTAAAATGATGAAACCGGGAATAGTAATAATGGCAAGCAGAATAAGTGCCCCTGTAATAGCATCAAAATGCTTGGTTGATTTCGTGAATGGTTTACTTTTTGTTAGTGCATATAAGCTAACCATTCCTACAGTCCCGACAATTAAATTTGCTATCGTCATGTTCGGTATCGTAATTGGTGGCATGACTATGTATATGATAATCACACTGAGTATGAATAAGGTCGCAAAAACAAGACCAACTGCTTTTAGTGTTGTCATGCGGTATTTTTTATTTTGTACAATAAAAAATATAGCGATAAGAGCATACAAAATAAATGAAAGTATCGTTGTTGTTAGCATTCCTATCATTTTTTCCACTCCTTAAAAAATTTGGCTTGTCGCCAAGTCTTCTGGCAACAAGCTGTTTTTTGCTTATACTATAAACCTTTAAACTTTTATACTTTCCTATAGTATAAATAAAAAATCTACCTGTTTCTACGTTTTTAAAAAGAGAAAAGTTTCATTAAACATATAAACTGAGGTGTTATCAGATGAGAAAATCCTATACTTTTCTAAGTGTATTATAAACCATAGCGTTTATGTTACGATTGGGCAATGATCTAAGCAAACCTTTTCGATTTTCAAATGGAAGAAAAAGGATTACAATGAGAAAAGAAATGAAGGAAAAGGGTGGGAAACGATGCAAACCATCTATAGTGATGTTAAACAATTTCGGGGCAGTCATTATGATTATGGCTATCAACAAGGATTAAATCTAAAGCAGACATATATATTGCAAAATAGGAAAAAACAATGGAATATCCGGCAACCACGATTTGAAATTCATGAAGCTGAAGTAAAGCAAATAATCCAACCAATTGCACCTGGCATTTGGGATGAATTATGTGGGTTAATGGATGCACTTCAATGGCAGATGGTCGATATACTAAAAGAATTTGGTGGTTACCGATTGGAATATAAAAAAAGCGGCTGTTCCATTTTTACTAGTTCTGAATACATGATCCGCAACTACGATTATCATCCAAAGACATATGAAGGTCGCTATACGGTTTTTCAGCCTAGCGATCAAGGTTATGCAACGATTGCTCCATCTCAACGCATCACTGGTAGGATGGATGGAATGAATGAACACGGATTAGCAATTGGCTATAATTTTATTCATCGACGTCGTCCCCAAGATGGATTTATTTGTAATATGATTGCAAGAATCGTCATAGAGAATTGTAAAAATGCACAAGAAGCAATAGCTTTATTACAGGAAATTCCCCATCGACATTCGTTTAGTTATGTTTTATTGGATAAAAATGGGGAAAGCTATGTTGTAGAAGCGTCACCACGGTCTGTAAATATTCGTACAGATCAAGTTTGTACCAATCACTTTGAGAATCTGGTTGAAGAGAATCGTCATCATTTAAAAGACTCAAAACGAAGGCAACAAATCATTAAGGAGCAAACGAACGATACAACCAATGCTTATGAAGCTTTTAAACTGATGAATGATTCTAAACGTGGGGTTTTTTCGACGAAATATAAGCAATGGGCTGGAACGATTCATACATCAGGTTATTTTCCTAAGCAGTTAAAAGCATGGTTCGCCTTGGGAGGCGATAGAGACCCGGTTATTTTTGATTTCAAAAAGTGGTTAAGTGGAAAAAACTTTACTATTAAACAGGTGATTGGTAAAGTAGATACTTCATTACCGTTTATTCATATGGAAAGAATATGAACGTAAAGTATGTGCTGTAAGACGACGAGTTAAACAATGTGGGAATACATATTGCTAAATACGCGTTTGTCAAAACTTAGGTGATAATGATTGTATGAATATTTCATAGCACAATGAAAAAATGCACCATGAAAAGCCTACTTTAGCTTGGGGAAACGTTTAAATAACTAGAAAAAAAGGAATATCAATATAAGTCTTTCCTTTTGTACCATAGTTGTAATATACTCTAATGGAACATCATTATAGGAGGTAGTCTAATGAAGCTTTTTCAAGTGAGGAAAGGGCAGTTTGTTTTTTATCGAAATGAATTGCACCAAGTGTATTCAGTAAAGCCGATGTTTAAGAAATCTGTACATTTATATCGTTTAAAGGATATGCAACAGATATTGACGAAAGCAAGTGAAATTGAATTATGTCGTCCACAACATAATGATACATTTATTTTTTATGGGAAACGATATACCATTGATAAATATAAACGACCAGAGTCAGGTGATTATATTCTAATCATTAAGCCAGCGCCAGATTTTCTTGACCACTATTCACTGAATGCGATTGAAAAAGTTGATAGTGTAGAAGATGGGAATGTGGTTACTACTAGAGATAATGGTGTAAAGCATAGCGAATATGTTGTAATGGTTCCAGGGAAAGCAGAAGCTAGTCGAGAAATTGCATATTATGATAAAAGTTTGGTCCCTGAGGAGCAGCAAATTCAAGATGAATCGATCAGCTACTTGGCGGAAAGTGATACGAATCTTAAACCTGCTGTTGGGGATATTTATATTGATGTACATCAAGAAACAAAGGCAATGATTGTTGCGATGACCGAAGATGAAGTCGTATTTGGTCACGGGGTTCGCATACATGTATCTGATTTGTTAAATGAAGAGAAGTATAAATTAGTTTATCGGTTTGAAGAGGATTTATAAGGAGTAGCTGACTCTACAGAAAGCACGTTTTCTGGTAGGGTTGGCTATTTCATTTTTCCTTTATCTTAGTTGATTTGTTCCACTCGCTACGTTGCTAAACGGGTGCCCCGAGCCTTTATTCTATGGCATATAAAATAGCTGAGTTATTAAAAAAATGTGAAATTAGTCACGGAAAGCTTGTATAATTTATTTGATCACTGATATACTAAAAGGTGTGTGGAGTACTAAAATTGTCCGGGAATTCAATTGGAAATGCAGGTATGTAAAGAGAGAAGTTTTTATAAATTAGCTCAAGCTTTTGTTACGTTGCCTGCATATCTACTCTTTGATAACCGGTAGAAGGGGCGATGACAATGTCAGAAATTATTTTTATTTCACCAAGCAAGTATATTCAAGGAAAAGATGCTTTAAAGAGTCTAGGGAAACATGTCAAGCCAATTGGTAAAAAGCCATTAATTTTGTCTGATGATGTGGTATGGGAGATTACAAAAGAAACCATTGAAGCAAGTATGAAAGAAGAAAATGTAGCTTATCATTATGTACCATTTAATGGTGAGGCTTCCATAGCTGAAATTGATAGAGTTGTAAAGAAAGGTAAAGAAGCAAGTGTTGATACGGTAATAGGTGTAGGCGGAGGAAAGACGCTCGATACCGCAAAAGCAATTGCTGACGGATTGGAAGTAAGCGTTATTATCGTTCCAACAACTGCGTCCACTGATGCGCCTACAAGTGCGTTATCTGTTATTTATAGCGATGAAGGTGTTTTTGAGTCGTATAAATTTTATGATAAAAACCCAGATCTTGTGTTAGTTGATACAGCTGTTGTCGCTAAAGCGCCTGCAAGGCTCTTTGCTTCAGGAATTGCTGACGCAATGGCGACATGGGTTGAGGTAAGAGCTACATTGAAGAGTAATGGAGAAGCTATGGCAGGTGGAAAACCAAGTATTGCTGCCAAAGCGATTGCGAAAGAATGTGAACATACACTATTTGCATATGGCGAAGCTGCATTTCATGCAGTGAAGAAAGGTATTGTAACCAAACATGTAGAAGCTGTAGTTGAAGCAAATACATTGTTATCTGGTCTAGGGTTTGAAAGTGGTGGTCTAGCAGGTGCGCACGCTATCCATAATGGTTTTACAGTTCTAGAGGGAGATATTCATCATTTAACACATGGTGAAAAGGTCGCTTACGGTACATTAGTACAGCTTGTTTTAGAATTGCATCCAAAAGATGAGTTACAAAAATACATCGACTTTTATAAGAAATTAAGCTTGCCAACGACTTTAAAAGAGATGCATTTGGATAATACTTCTTATGAAGATTTACTCCGAGTTGGTAAGGCTGCTACACAGGAAGGCGAAACGATGAGCAATTTATCCAATGAAGTTACTGCAGATGATGTGGCCAATGCCATTCTTGCGGTAGACCAATTAAGCAATGCGTAAGATTAAAATGAGAAAAGAAATCTTAAAAAAGAACCGTCCAATAGCTTTAGGGCGGTTCTTTTTTTGTACTATAGGAAACTAACAAGATTGTTCTATGTCTTTAACATAGATGCTGCTTTGTATCCAAGGATATTCACGGGATCTTTTGGACTGGAATAAGGCGGTGCATAGGCAAGCTCTATTTCTTGCAAATCAAAAACAGTAAGCTTTCCTTTAATAGCAGTTGATAAAATGGCCAACCGTTTATCAGCACCTGCATAGCCAACTACTTGTCCACCGTAAATCTGCCCATCTTTAGCATCAAATAAAACTTTGATCCAAAGTTTGTCTGCAGAAGGAAAATAACTAGCATTCGATAAGGTTTCTAATGTTGCTTCTTTAAATAAAATGCCTCTAGCTGTTAAACTGTCACTGTTAGCACCAGTGGCTCCAATGGTCATATCAAACAGCCGTAATATACTTGAGCCAATGGCCCCTTGATAGGGAATATATTCATTGTTTAAATGGCTAGCAATGATAAAAGCTTGGCGATGGGCTGGCCAGGCTAAAGCAATTATTTTTGCTGCTCCAGTAATTTCATCGGTTGTCTCCACAGCATCTCCAAGTGCATAGATGGAAGGGTCTTCCGTTTGCATAAAATGATTTACTTTAATAGCGCCCGTTTCGCCAATTGATAAATCCGCATTGCTTGCTAATTGAGTATGGGGTTTTATTCCTACCGCCATAATGGTCAGATCAGCTTCTACTGTTTTGCCGCTCTCTAAATGTAAAGTTCTTCCGTCATTCGTAAACTTTTTTAACCCATCATGAAGGACTAAGTTTATATTTTTTTCTTTTATATACGAATGGACAAGTGCAGCCATATCGCTATCTACGGGATTCATTACTTGGTCAGACCGATCAATTAATGTGCAAGTTATCCCTTGTTCATAAAGATTTTCCAGCATTTCTAAACCAATAAAACCTCCTCCAACGATGGCGGCTGTTTTTGGTTGCTGTTCTTGCATGTACTTCGCGATTTTATCCATATCAGGGATTGTGTGCAGAGAAAAAGTGCGTGCTTTATTTAATCCTGGGATAGATGGCATGATTGCGGTAGCGCCTGGGGATAAAATAAGTTTGTCGTAGTTCTCCGTGTTTTCTTGTCCATCTGCCATGTAAGTAACTGTTTTCTCGTTTCGCTGAATAGCGGTTACCTCAGCCTTGGTTTTTACGTTTACATTATACTTTTCGGTAAATTTCTCTGTGGAAAATAAAATCTGATCACGGTCTTGCACAGTACCCCCTAAATAATAGGGCATGCCACAATTTGAAAAAGCGACGTATTCTCCTTTTTCAAACAGCATAATGATAGCATCTTGATTATTTCTACGAATTTGTGCTGCAACTGTAGCGCCTCCCCCAACTCCACCTACAATGAGTATTTTCTGTGCCATGAAACCACTCCTTATGTCTCTTTTATTAACTTAGCGCATGTCTAGTTATGAAGAAGACTAGACATGTAAAAATCTTTGCTATTGCAATGGAAGTAAACCTCTTAGGAAAAAATAAATTGCTATAATTATTCTTCCCTCTCTACAAATGTTCAAACGAATTCAAACGAAGCAGAAATTCATGACACAGAAAGTGAGTTATTTGATAATCCCCTTACAGTCGCATCCGTGTTCTCCTATATGAAGCCAAGAGAACCTAAAAATACGATAAGAATAGTTATTGGCGCTAGCCAGCGCAGTAATTGATACCAAGCCTTATATACCGTATCTCCTAGTTCATTCCCATAACCGAACTCTTGCTTCATTAGCTGTTTTTCAAGCTTAAAGCCAACAAATAAGGAAATAAATAAACACCCACCAGGGAGCATAATATTACTTACTAAAAAATCGGAAGCATCGAAAAATGTTTTTCCAAAAATAGTTACGTCCGATAAACTGCTAGAAGACAATGCTGCAGGGATTCCGGTAATAAATACAAGCATACCTGCCAAAAAAGCTACGGTCCGTCGGGAACGTTGTTTCTTTGCTGTAATGGCAGCAGTAATAATTTCGAGCATGCTAAGTGAAGAGGTTAATACGGCAAATAAGAATAATAATAGAAATAAACTTAAAAACAACTCTCCAAATGGCATCTGAGCAAAAGCTTCAGGTAAAACAATAAATAATAACCCTGGCCCCTCAGCAGGTTCTAAGCCGAAAGCAAACACAACAGGAAATATAGCTAAACCTGCAAGCAAAGAGACAAAAATATTCATAATAGAAACAGAAGCTGCCGACATTGGCAAACTAACATCCTTTTTCAAGTAAGAACTATAAGTGACCATCACGGAAACACCTACTGCAAGGGAGAAGAAGGATTGCCCCAGTGCATAAAGGACATTTTCTGTATTTAATTTAGAAAAATCAGGTTGTAAAAAGAAACGAATTCCCTCTATGGCTCCTTCGAAAGTGACGGAACGAATGACGAGAATGATGAAAAAAATAAATAATAATGGCATTAAAACTTTACTTGTCTTTTCAATTCCATCCTTAACACCAAAAGAAACAACAATAATGTTAATTAGAATAAATAGGAAATGGCCTAAAATTGTATAAAAAGGACTACCAGTAATCGTGGCGAATAGATCGGCATAATTTGTTTCATTGCCAATAATCATTCCTGGAATAGATAAAAAGCTGTACGTAAGCACCCATCCACCTACAACACTATAAAAAGACATGAGTAGAAATGATCCAGCTACGCCCCAATGGCCAATAAATTTCCATAAGCCTCGTTTGGGAGCTAACGTTTGGTATGCTGATATGGCTTCTTTTTGTGCACCTCTGCCAATAATAAATTCAGCTATTAATATAGGTAAGCCGATAATAATCGTAAAAGCGATAAATAGAAGGAAAAAAGCACCACCACCATTTTCCCCTGTCATATATGGAAATTTCCAAATAGCTCCAAGTCCAATCGCCGCTCCAGCTGACGAAAGAATAAATCCAATTTTACTTGCCCATTGTTCTGGTTTATTTTGCATAAAAAGTCTATCTTCCTTTCTGTGAAAACTTTTTTCCGTTTCGCCATAAAGGCTTAACAATAAGCCAAGTTTTTCTAACGAAATGAAAATAGAGAGGAGTTCCACCTCTCTATGTTTTGGTTTTGTAGATTATATTTTACTCTATTTTGATTGCTAAAAAAAGTCAAGTTATTTTCGCAATTAATTCAAACTTCATATTCATAAAAGGGCAGAAGAATTTTCGTGTGAGGCGGGTATACACTGCTGCTTCATTTATCTGTATGATTCTCCTGCATGAATTGGAAGATCCGAGCTGCACAAGCCAGCAAGAAAGATAACTGCTAAATGAACCATTTATACATTTAACACGAGTGAAAGAAAAGCCATTATAATTTGCTACGTATTTCCCATAACTCAGGAAAAAAATAGTGATCAAGTACTTTTTTTAAATAGTGCACACCTGATGAACCACCTGTTCCGGTTTTAAAGCCGATAATTCGTTCTACGGTTTTCATATGCCTGAATCGCCATTGTTGGAACCAATCTTCAATGTCTACCAGTTTTTCCGCAAGCTGGTATAATTCCCAATAATGGTTGGTATTTTGGTAGACGGTTAACCAAGCTTTCTCAACGGAAGCCTCTTTTTCATATGTTTTTGAATAATCTCGTTGTAAAATGTCCGGATTAATTGTTAATCCTTGTTTTGCCAAAGCTAAAATAGCCACATCATAAAGACCAGGTGCATAGTACGCATTCCTTAATACTTGGTAAACCTCTGGGTCTTTTTCATATATTTTTAAAATATAGGGGGTCTTGTACCCAAGTACAAATTCGACAAGCCGATATTGGTAGGATTGAAAACCTGATGCATTCCCAAGGCTGTCTCTAAATTCCATGTATTCTGCAGGTGTTAAAGTAGATAATACATCCCAAGCTTGAATAATTTGCGATTGTGTTTTGGAGACACGTGCTAACATTTTAAAAGATGCTTGCAATTTCCCTTCTTGAATTGCTGTAATCGCTGCTTGGATTTCATGGATAATTAATTTTAGCCAAAGCTCACTCACTTGATGAATAATGATAAATAGCATTTCATCATGATGATTAGATAAACGTTTTTGGCTAGCTAACAATGTTTGTAACTGTAAGTAGTCTCCATATGTCATTTTCTCTTTGAAATCTGTATGAATCCCATCTTCCGCATGAAAAACGCGATCCTCTTTATTATTTACCATGTAGCTTCTCCTCCTTTTCAATGGGGCGAATGACTGCTCGGACAGGGCTACCATCAGCGCCTTGTATAGCTAGTGGAAGGGCTATAAGTTCGTATTCTCCAATTGGTACAGTATCCAACAGCAAATTTTCTAAAATAAGTATTCCATGTTTGTTCAAAGCATGATGTGTGGCTAAGTCTTTACTATCTGGTGCATCGACAGAAGGCATATCGACGCCTAATAAAACAACACCTTTCGCTTGCAAGAAGGGGGCAATATCTGGATCTAAATATGGAAGCGTTTCAGGAAATCGAGTTGGATTATTTGGCAAAGATGTGTGTAATAAAACGCGCTTGATATCGCTTGACCAATTCATCTGTGATAAAACTGCAGCGTTAATGATATCAGTGCGACTTACATTGAGAACTACCGCCTTGCCAATATATGGTTCGAGCGGTAGTTGGTCGACTGTTTTTCCGTTTTTGCTAAAGTGATACGGCGCATCAATATGTGTACCAATATGCAAGCTCGTTTGTATATTGCCGATATTTACAGAATTTTTTTCCTCGATAGAAGCAGTTAACTGATATTGAAAAGGCGTGTCTCCAGGCCAATGAGCAATCTGAGTTGAAAGCGGTTGGGAAATATCTATCCATTGTGCCATCTATGCAATCACTCCCCGTTTATTTTCATAGTTTGTATAGGTTTTTTCTTCCATAATATTTTTAAGTATTTGTACGGTTTGCCATATTTCGGAAAATGTATTATACAAAGCTACGGGGGCTAACCGAATCCCATTTGGGTTGCGGAAGTCTGGAATAATGCCATTTGCTTTTAATGCTTTACATATGCGGGCAGCTTCTTTATGTTCTAAATATATATGTCCACCTCGCAGGGAATCTGAACGTGGATTCGCTATTGTAAAATCATATCCAGCAAGCTCTTTGTCGATTAAATCCATGAAATAGGCTGTTAACTGTAGTGATTTTTTCCTTATTGCTTCTATGCCTGCTTCTGTGATCATTTCCAGTGAACCAATTAATGGGGCGGCACTTAACACATGTGGTGTACCAATTTGAAATGCACCGGCATGAGTAGCAGGTGTTAAGTTATGTTCCATATCAAATTGTTTCCCTTTGTCGGAACTAAACCATCCTGCAAGTCCAGGAGCGGTTCCGAAATGCTTGCGATTAACATATAAGCCACCAACACTACCTGGCCCTCCGTTTAAATGCTTATACGTACACCAAAAGGCAAAATCAACGCCCCATGCTGACAATTTATGTGGAATGGCTCCAATCGAATGACACAAATCAAAGCCTACTTTAATGCCTCTTACATGCGCTTCTTTTGTGATCGTTTCCATATCAAGAATTTGCCCACTTCGGTATAGAACACTAGGCAAGATAATAAAGGCGATATCTTCTGTCATTGCTTCAATAATTGCAGACGTTTGTAATGTGTTTCCATCTGTACTTTTTACTTGAACGAGATGATCATCTGGGTTAAGCCCTTTTAATTGTAATTGGCTTTTTAATGCATAAATATCGGATGGGAAATTTAGGGTATCAGCAAGGATTTTCGTTCGCTTTCCATATGGTTGAAAAAAACTTGCTGTAAGCTGATGTAAATTCGTAGTTGTTGATCCAGTAATCATTACTTCCTCATCATGGGCTCCTATTAACGGTGCGGTCATCGCTCCTAAATTTTCCGATAAATAAAACCAAGGATATTCTCCTTCCGTCCATCCATCGATCCCATGCTCTTTCCAGGAATTTAATAAATGGAGAAGTGCCGTCTCTGCTCGGGTAGATAGTAAACCTAAAGAATTACCATCCAAATAAATTTTTTCAGAAGAGGTGTAAAACTCTTCTCGATAGTGGCCTAATGTATCATTTTTATCTAATTGCTTTGCCTCACTACTATTTGTTTTCAAACTATTTCCTCCCACAACTTAAGTTTAGTGACCTTACTGACTATTTTAACAAATAACACGATGTTTTGGTTACATTTCTTGTGGCGCGATAGAAAATCTAAAGTATTTTTAGAGGAATAGCCTTGCACCTGCGATAAGAACTCCACGAAGACGAGCGGCAGGACATTCCACAATGATAAAGAAAAACTATAAAGCTTGTAATAGGCAATGATAAATGACACCTGATGAGGACTATTTTTAAATAAAAAAGAATATTGTTAATTATAAAATAAAAAGAGAGGGTAGAGTATACCAATATCGTTTTTGGTTTTGCACTATAGGATAGTTTGACGTTTTTAGGTTTATAGTAGAAGCAAGTTTTCTAGGTGTAGAAAGTTGCTAAGAAATAATTTGCTTATAGGGAGGAGCGGTAACATGGAAGAGACAATATGGGCATTAATTCCGCCAGTGATGGCAATTATCATGGTTTTGTTGACAAAAAGGGTATTACTGTCTCTAGGTATAGGTATTATTACTGCAGGTTTGTTTTTAGCTGAGTTTCGTTTAGGAAGCACATTACAGTTCATATGGGAAGCGTTTAAAGTGGTGTTTGTTGTAGACGGGGCACTAAATACGTGGAATATTTTTATATTGTTATTTGTGCTTATGCTAGGTATGCTAACAGCTTTAGTTACCATGATGGGAGGAACACGTTCTTTTGCTACATGGATGATTCGTAAGGTTAAAACGAGAGCTGGAGCACAGTTAATGACGGTTTTATTTGGCATCATTATTTTTGTTGATGATTATTTTAACAGCTTAACAGTTGGACAGATTGCGAAGCCTGTCACAGATAAGCAACGCATATCACGTGCGAAGCTTGCTTACCTTGTCGATTCTACTTCTGCTCCAATTAGTGTAGTGGCACCTATATCAAGTTGGGGAGCTTATATTATTGGTATTATAGGTACATTATTAGCGACCCATCATATAACGGAGTACGGTGCTTTCCAAGCATTTTTACAAATGATTCCAATGAACTATTATGTGTGGGCTGCATTAGGCGTCGTCATATGGATAGCAATGAAACAAGTTGACTTTGGGCCTATGAAAGTGCATGAACAGCGGGCAATAAAAACAGGAGAGGTATTAAGTCCAGAGCGAAAAGAGCAAATAGATGTCGATGCAAAACTTTTTGTAAGTGAGCTTAGCCAAAAGCGCGATTTAGTTTTTCCGATGATTACTTTATTTTTGGCCACATTAATTGCTATCTATGTGAATGGTTTACGTAACGTAGAAGGCGAAAAAACATGGATGAATATACTCGGGAGCGCTGATGTATCTTTTGCGTTATTCGTTGGCGGTGTTATCGGTATGGGAATAACCATGATTCTTTTTTATCAACATATTCGCACAGGTAAACTATCCCTTAAAAACTTTATTATAGGAGCTGCTACAGGAGGTAAATCGATGATGCCTGGGTTCAGTATTCTTATTTTTGCTTGGGCTATCGCAACGTTAATTGATCAGCTTGGTACGGGCGTTTATTTAGCTAGTGTTGTCGAAGCTACACATGTAAGTTTTGATTTACTCCCATTTGTTGTATTTTTAATGGCGGGATTTATTGCATTTTCAACAGGTACATCTTGGGGATCATTTGGTATTTTACTGCCAATTGCTGCTGAAATAGCAGTAGCAACTGATGTAACGTTATTTTTACCTATGTTAGCGGCTGTTTTAGCTGGAGCTGTCTTTGGTGATCATTGTTCCCCTATTTCTGATACGACGATTTTGTCGGCAACGGGTTCTAGTTGCCATCATATTGATCATGTTACAACGCAAATCCCTTATGCGCTTGTAGCTGCAGGCATAGCTGGCATTGGGTATATTACCTTTGGATTTACAGGAAATGTCTGGTTAGGTTTAGGCCTAGTTATACTAATCAATTTAAGCTTATTTATCACTGTACGCAGAAATAAAGTGATATAAATAGTTGTGGGACGTAACAGAAATTTAATATTAAAAAATAAATTCAGTATATTGCTAATTGATAGAACATATTTTATACTAATGATAATAAATGAAATGCCATTTCAGTTAATGAAATAGAAGGATTGCCGCTGTTATCTTACCATAGAGCTTGTATACTATTTGCAAACTGTTTCAGCCAACACGTTTCATATGGTACGCCCGTTAAAGATGTTATGTAACTAAATGTCACTGTGTAAGGGAGAGAAGCAATGGTTTTTATATCGGAAAAAGTACAAAATCTTCCTCCATATTTATTTTCGCAATTTCAGCAGCGAAAAAAACAATTGGAGAATAATGGTGTAGATGTCATTGATTTAGGGATTGGCTCTCCTGATTTGCCAACACCAGCATTTATTTGTGAGGAATTACAGGAGCAAGTAAAGTGTCCGGAAAATCATCGTTACTCTCCATATAGTGGATGTGACGAATTTAAGCAGGCAGTAGCTTCTTATTATGATAGACGCTACGCGGTCACCCTTGACCCTAATACCGAAGTACTCGCATTAATTGGTTCTAAAGAAGGGATTGCTAACTTAATTCAAGCGGTTATTAATCCAATGGATAAAGTGCTTGTTCCAGATCCTGGCTATCCAGCTTATCGAAAAGGCGTTCATTTAGCAGGGGGAGTAAGTGTCACGTTGCCACTTGACGCTAAAAAAGGGTACGCACCTATGTTCCAGCATATATCCAAAGATGATGCGGAAGAAGCAAAAATGATGTTTTTAAATTACCCTAACAATCCAACAGCAGCGCATGCAGAATGGCGAACTTTCTTGGAAACGGTTTCTTTTTGTCGAAAATATAACATTCTACTTGCACATGATGCGGCTTATGATCTTGTAACCTTTGGAAAGTATCGAGCGCCAAGTGCTTTGCAAGTACCTGGCGCTAAAGACAACGTTGTTGAATTAGGTTCCCTATCCAAGAGTTTTAATATGACAGGGTGGAGAATTGGCTATGTTGTCGGAAATAAGGAAGTTATTCATGCGCTTGCTACGCTAAAAGGTAATATAGATACGTGCCAGTTTATGCCCATTCAAAAAGCTGCGGCAAAAGCTTTGACGAGTGATTTAACCGCTGTAGAAAAGAATAACTTGGTATATGAACAGAGAATAGAAAAGCTTTATCTTGTCTTAACTGAATTAGGTTTCCATGCTGAAAAACCAAGAGGGACGTTATACCTTTGGGTAGGAGTACCTAAAGGCGAAAGTTCTCTGTCATTTGCAAATCGAGTTTTGGAAGAAACGGGGATCATTGTAACGCCAGGAACGGCATTCGGAGATAACGGAGAAGGATTTATTCGAATTTCCCTTTCTGTGCATGCAGAACGTTTAGATGAAGTCATTCGCCGTTTAAAGGCTTTAAATAGAAAGAGGTGACTAGAAGGAAATGAAGGAGAGGAAAGAAACTGCTGCACAGGCAATCGTACACTGTCTACAGCAAACACAAGTAGAAAAAGTTTTTTGTGTACCTGGTGAGAGTTATTTAGCTGTTTTAGACGCGCTCTATGATACACCATCCATAGAAGTGATTTCGGCTCGGCATGAAGGTGGTGCTAGCTTTATGGCAGAAGCTTATGCAAAATCTACTTTAAAGCCCGGTATTGTTATGGCGACAAGAGCAGTTGGGGCGGCTAATTTATCAATTGGCGTGCATACCGCTTATCAAGACTCTACACCATTGGTCGTATTTTTAGGTCAAGTTCATAGTAAATTTCGGGGAAGAGAAGGATTTCAAGAGGTGGATTTGGAGCAATACTTTCAATCTATTGCCAAATGGAGTATAGAATTGACAGATGCGGAGCGAACGGTAGAAATAGTCCAACGTGCATTTCACATCGCTACTTCAGGAAGACCTGGACCTGTTATCGTCTCTTTACCAGAAGATGTATTACCTCAAGAAGTGAATATGCTTTATCCGCCTATGCCACAAAGACCGTCACCAGCTCCTTCTGTATGGGAAGTGAAACAAGTAGAGGAAATACTAACAAATGCAAAACGACCTGTCATCATCGCTGGCGGTGGTGTAAAGAGTGCAAAGGCAGAACAAGATTTACAAACTTTTGCAGAAATGTTGCATTTACCAGTAGTAACTGCGTTTCGTAGGCATGATGTATTTCCAAATGATCATTTACTTTATGCAGGTCATCTTGGATTAGGTACACCCACGTCCATATTAAAAACCGTAAAGCAGGCAGATGTCGTTTTAGCATTAGGTACGAGACTATCAGAAGTGACCACCCAAGATTATTCACTTTTATCTCCAGAACAACAACTCATCCATATTGACATTGATTACAACAGTATTGGCAAAAGCTATGCCCCAAATGTGGCAATTGTAGCGGATATAAAAGAAGCGCTCATGCAATTAAATACGCTAAAATCAACTTCTACAAATTGGGAGAATTGGGCTTTTTCCTGCAATGCTGCTTATATGCAGGCGAGTCGCAAGGAAGAAAGCTCATCTACAAATATAAATAGAAATATTATTGACCATATAAAAACGACATTACCTCATGACGCTATCATTACGAATGATGCTGGTAATTTTGCAAGTTGGATCCACCAATTTTATATGTTTAATCAGTCGCATACGTATGTTGGTCCGACCTCAGGTGCCATGGGATATGGTCTACCAGCGGCTATAGGTGCAAAACTTGCTTACCCTGAGCGAACAGTTATCGCTTTTGCTGGAGACGGCGGTTTTATGATGACTTGTCAAGAATTAGAGACAGCAGTCCGTTATGATATTCCAGTCATATGTCTCGTTTTTAATAATAAGATGTATGGGACGATTCGTATGCACCAAGAAATGCATTATCCGACAAGAGTAGTCGCTACAGATTTAGGAGATGTTCGTTTTAAAGAATTAGCGAACAGTATGGGAGCGGTTGGCTATCGGGTTACAACGATGCAAGAATTTAAGGTTGCGTTTGCAGAAAGTTGTCAAATAAAAAAGCCAACAGTAATTGAAATTATGAGTGACCCTGAGCAAATATCTGTGACAGCAACAATTACAGACATACGTAAAGCGAGAAAATGATAAATACAAAATAGGAGGAGTTTTCATATGACAACCATTTTACAAACAGATAAGCTGAAAAATTTTATTGCAGGGGAGTGGCAGGAAGCAAATCCGACAGTAGCTGTTCATAATCCGGCAACCGGCCAGGAAATTGTGCATGTGCCCTTGTCAGGTAAAACAGAAGTCGACCAAGCAGTGGAAGCAGCAAAGCAAGCGCAAAAAGATTGGTCACTGGTTCCAGCTCCTCAACGGGCAGAAGTTCTTTATCAAGTAGGAATTTTAATGAAAGAGCGAAAAGAAATGCTTTCCCAATTATTAACGATGGAGAACGGAAAGGTGTTAGAAGAAGCGCGAGGGGAGGTGCAAGAGGGAATTGATATGGCCTTTTATATGGCAGGAGAAGGACGCCGGTTATTTGGGCAAACGACGCCTGCAGAATTAAAGGATAAGTTTGCGATGAGCCAGCGTTGCCCTGTTGGTGTAGTGGGAATTATCACCCCATGGAATTTTCCAATAGCAATCGCTACGTGGAAATCATTTCCGGCGATCGTTGCTGGTAATGCGGTCGTTTGGAAACCTGCGACAGAAACGCCAATTATGGCTTATGAATTAGCAAAAATTTTTGCAGAAGCAGGATTGCCAAAAGGAGTACTAAATGTTGTCTTTGGTAGTGGGGCTTCAGTAGGTGATGCGATGGTGCATCATGAAGCTATTCGTGTTATTTCTTTTACGGGTTCCAATAATACTGGTAGAGACATTGCTGCTGCATGTGGACGACAACTGAAGAAGGTGTCGTTAGAAATGGGTGGGAAGAATGCGGTAATCGTAATGGATGATGCTGACTTAGATTTAGCGGCAGAAGGGATCATTTGGAGTGCGTTTGGAACGAGCGGGCAACGTTGTACAGCATGTAGCAGAGTAATTGTACATGAAAAGGTAAAGCAACAGCTAGAAGAACGATTGCTTATGAAAGTGGAAGAGTTAACCATCGGAAATGGTCTGGATGAAACGGTGCAGGTAGGTCCAATTATTAACCGACAAGGATTGGAGAAAATTAAAAAATATGTTCAACTAGGTAAAGAAGAAGGCGCAACATTACTTGCTGGTGGTGAAGAATGGAGCTCAAAGGACGGCGATTTGGGAGGTTATTACTTTGCGCCAACGATTTTTACGGATGCGATTGCTTCAATGCGAATTGCTCAAGAAGAAATATTTGGTCCTGTCGTTTCATTAATTTCTGTAACGGATTTTGATGAAGCAATTGAAGTAAATAATCAAGTATCATATGGCTTGTCTAGCTCTATTTTCACTAAAGACGTGAACCGTGTATTTCGTGCCCAAAGAGATTTAGATACTGGCATTGTTTATGTCAATGCTGGAACAACAGGCGCAGAAATCCATCTTCCATTTGGGGGGACGAAAGGAACTGGGAATGGGCATCGTGATTCAGGCGTGCAGGCGTTGGATGTATTTACGGAATGGAAGGCGATTTATGTAGATTTTAGTGGGAAATTACAGCGTGCGCAAATTGATACCGAATAAAGGAAAGCGTGCTCCAAAACCTGTATATAGGAAATTACAGGTAATAAGTTGTTTGGTGAGTTCAAGGTAGTGACCCTAGTGAGATGAGCATTTGAACACTTTTGGCGAATGAGAAATCTCAAGTCAACTTGAGGAATCGTCCGCCTGTCGTGTGAAGCGACGTGTTCAATGTACGTAAATATGTTCAAGTAGTAAACAAATAAACGATTAGAAATAATAGGCGGAATTATCAAGCCTAAAAATGATTATACAAGGAGGGGATTTAGTGAAAGTAGGTGTTTTAGGAGCTGGACTAATGGGGAAAGAAGCAGCTAGAGATTTAGTTGCGAGTGAAGGGGTGACAGCTGTAGGCTTAGCAGATATTGATTTATCAAAGGCGAGTAATATTTGCAATCAACTGTCCTCGAATAAACTGACCCCTTATCAAGTAAACGCAGCAGATAATGTTGAATTAGCTAATTACATTCGAAAATTTGATGTGGTTATAAATGCTTTGTTTTACTCGTTTAATGAAATTGTTGCTAAAACTGCTATTCGTGTGGGCGTGCATGCCGTTGACTTAGGCGGGCATATCGGACATATGACAGATAAAGTCTTAGCACTCCACAAACAAGCTAAGGAAGCAGGTGTTACGTTAATTCCTGATCTAGGCGTGGCTCCTGGTATGATTAATATTCTTTCTGGTTTTGGAGCTAGCAAGCTAGACCAATTAAAAGCGATTAAGCTGTATGTAGGTGGTATTCCAGTAAAACCGGAACCACCATTAGAATATAACCATGTATTCTCGATGGAAGGTGTATTTGATCATTATACAGACCCATCCCTTATTATTAGAAATGGTGTAAAGCAGGAGGTCCCTTCTTTATCTGAAGTGGAAACCATTCATTTTGATAGATTCGGTCCACTGGAAGCCTTTCATACGTCAGGGGGAACTTCAACATTATCCATTTCTTTTCCACAACTAGAAACGTTGGAATACAAAACGATACGTTATCCGGGGCACGCAGAAAAGTTTCAATTGCTTGTTGATTTGAATTTAACCAAAGAAAATTATTCTGTTGATATACATGGTCAAGAAATTTGCCCGCGTGATGTATTGTTAAAAGTTTTAGACCCTATCGTTGACTTAGGTGATAAAGAAGACGCCGTCCTATTGCGAGTACTTGTTGCTGGTAAAAAGGCAGATGTAGAAACGACCTATATCTATGAGATGACAACGTATAAAGATGTGCATACAAATGTTACTGCGATGGCTAGGGCAACAGCAAATACGATTTCGATTGTTGCACAAATGATTGCCAGCCAAAAGATCGGTAGAAAAGGAGTTTATCCTCCTGAGCAAGTCGTTCCTGGAGATGTTTACATGAAAGAAATGGCAAAGCGTGGTGTATCCATTTCTGAACAGCAAGTAACGAAAGAACAGCAGACTGTTTATTCGCACGTAAAGGAGAAATAGAACACGGTTTAAGTAACAAGTAACTGTCAGTATGTAACAGTGGGGGATAAAAATAAAAGCCCCCACTGATGGAAAGTGCTACTAAATTGTCTAACAAAAGGTAGAGAAGTAGTGTGATTCAACATATTTAAGAAGCAATATACCATATGTACAAGATCCATAGAATAACGATAATGCCATGGATGTTCGTACTATCTAAAAGAATAAAAGGAGCCTCATTGATGAATCAAAGTGTCTTGAAAGCATTGACATTAATCGATTTATTTCAAGATGAGAATAATAAGTTATCCCTGAAAGAAATTGCTGAACAAGCTGGTATGTCAAAGCCAACAACATACCGTTTACTTGCTGCTTTAGAACAAAAGGGTTACGTCTCAAGAGGGAAGGGGCGAGAAAGTGGAACATACTGTTTAGGTTTAAAATTAATGGAATTAGGCAATTTAGTTGCTAGCCGAATCGAAATTAGGCAGATAGCCCTGCCCTTTATGCAAGCGTTAGCCAAAGAGATCAATGAAGTGGTGCATCTCGTAATTATGAATCATGATCAGGCTACATATATTGAAAAAGTAGAGAGTAGACGGGCGTTACGGTTGTATACGAAAGTTGGCAAAAGTGTGCCTTTGTATCTTGGTTCTGGTCCTAAATTACTATTCGCTTATTTACCTGAGGAAAAACAACAAGAGATTGTGCAACGATTGGAACTTCCATTAGAGAAAAAAGAAAACGTAATTCAAGAATTACGGGATATTAGAAAAAATGGTTTTGCCTACAGTGTCGGAGAGCAGGATGAAGATACGACAGGTATCTCTTACCCTGTTTTTAATCACCATCATGAAATGGTAGCTTCATTGACAATAAGTGGATTATCAACACGATTTTGCGGAGAGAACTTACAAAAATTAAAGAAAGATACAAAACAGGCAGCTAACCGTATATCGGAAAAACTAGGCTATCAGATGAAGTATGGATAACGATTATAAAGCAGTTATCCATTTAAGGTTAGAAAGTTAGTAGGAGGGAAACGATATTGAATACGGTTTTTATTGCTGGACATGCGCGTCTGCCTTCAGGAATGGCGGCACAAAGTATGTATGAGACATTAACAATTACCGCTGAAATTGATAGAAAGTATGCAGTGATCGTTACAGCTAGTTGTACACTTGCTACCGATCATGGAAAAGAATTTGTGCAACATTTGCTTCGTGGTCATAGTTTGCAGGATGGAATTGACAAGCCAGTAGAAATGATAAAGGCGCATTATTTAGGGAAAGCAGGGAACGCCCTTGCATCTGCTTTGAAAGATTTATACAAACAATATGAGGCTAGAAAACAAGGGTGACATCATGTTCCTATTTCATATTGAAGGTAGTATAGTTTTACCCTCCCTACTATACTAGAGTAGAGAGGGCTTACTTGACTAAAATAATAATTCTAAAACTATTTCTGAGATTCTATGTCTTAATACTAATTGCGCTTTTTGAGCTTTTATACTTAGGTATGCTAAATCTTCTGCTTAAACCAGTCTCGTTTTCTAAATTACAGCAAAAGAATAACTTAATTCATACCAAAAGAAATCAATTTCTTTTCCATAAATTCTTCCATCCCGTGATGACCGCCTTCTTTCCCCAAGCCAGATTGTTTCACACCTCCAAATGGTGCTTCAGGTGTTGCAGGGAATACGTCATTCACACCAACGATACCATAATCAAGCTTTTCGGATACACGAATAGCCGTACTTGTATTTTCTGTGAAAACATAAGCGGCTAAACCATAGTCTGTATCGTTAGCCTTTGTAATTACTTCTGTCTCATCAGAGAACGGTTGAACTGGCAGTACAGGTCCAAACGTTTCTTCATGCATAATCTTCATATCCTCTGTTATGTTAGAAAGGATGGTTGGATTGAAATAACAATGAGAAAATCCTTGTTTATGCCAACGCTCTCCCCCGTATTCGATAACTGCTCCTTTTTCAACGGCATTTTGAACATGTCCTTCTACTTTTTTGCATGCCTGTTCATTAATTAACGGGCCAATAGTTGTGCCATCTTCTAAACCATCGCCAATTTGAAATTTGGAAATCTTTTGTTTTAATAACTGGATGAAATCAGCAACCACTGATTCATGGACAAACAGGCGATTTGTACATATGCAAGTTTGCCCGTTATTACGGAACTTGCTCGCCAAAACAAGCGAAGCGGCTTTTGCTAAATTGGCATCGGGAAAAACGATACTTGGTGCATGCCCGCCTAATTCTAAAGAAAGCTTCTTTACATGCTCAGCACTTTCCCGCATTAAATGCTTTCCGACAGCTGTTGAACCTGTAAAGGTAAGTAGTCGAACTTCTTTATGTGTAAGTAATTGTTTACCAATTGCTTCTGCATCTCCTGTTACGAGGTTTACTACGCCTTTTGGTAAGCCCGCACGTTCAAAAATCTTCATAATTTCAATAGCAGATAATGGGGTCTCCGGTGCAGGTTTAAGTACAGCCGTACATCCTGCAGCTAATGCGGGTGCAAGTTTTCGCGTAATCATAGAAGATGGAAAGTTCCACGGGGTTATAGCACCAATCACGCCAACTGGTTGTGACATGACAACGAGTCTTTTCGCATTTGTCGATGAAGGAAGCCATTCCCCGTAATTTCTACTTGCTTCTTCGGCGTACCATAATAAAAATTGCGCTGCTCCTTTTACTTCTCCTACTGCTTCACGGAGTGGTTTACCTTGTTCCATTGTCAATATGTTTCCGAGTCGCTCCGCGTCTTCTAACATCAGTTGCGAAGCCTTATAAAGAAATGATGCACGTTCTCTTCCCGTTTTTTCACTCCATATAGGGAATGCTTGTAACGCTGCATGAATAGCTTGCTTTGTTTCCTCTGCACCTGCATAAGCAACCGATGTGATTGCTTTTCCAGTAGCTGGATTATAAATAACTTCCGCTAATTTTTCGTTTATATCCTGCCACTCGCCATCAATAAAAACACTTTTTGTATAGGTATTTAACATAAAAGACCTCCTCATATAGGTTTTATTCACTGTAGGAAAGTTAAGCTTTATCATACAAGCCACGTTTTTCTAACAAGTTAATAAAGTATAAAATTAGAGACTTGTGTGAAAAAGGGAATAACTGAATAGCTATGTCCGGCTCCAGCACCCAGCAACTGGACAACTTCACTTCATTGCCCTAAGCTAATTCATCATCGGTTTGTCGCCTAAGAGGAAGGCCGACTAAGAACGGACTTGCCGCCTGACATCGGGATCCCCCTGTTTTATGGCATAATTCCTAAATCTTTCGTTAATGCGTTCCAGTCGTTGCGTTGCTACACGGGCGCCCTGAGCCTATGTTCATCACTTTTTAATGGAAATACTTTCATTTTCTTCCCAAGCCGGCAGCATTTTATGAAGTGGCTTATCATTACGGTAGCCAAGTACGTATTCAGCTTGCATGATTGTATGAATTTCTCTCGTTCCTTCATAAATGACTGGTGCTTTTGAATTACGTAAATAACGCTCAACAGGGTATTCATCAGAGAACCCGTAAGCACCATGAATTTGTACAGCATCATCAGCAGCTTTATTTGCAAAATCACAAGCTTGCCATTTAGCTAGAGAAGTTTCACGAGTATTGCGTTTCCCGGCATTTTTTAATTCTCCGGCACGATAAACGAGAAGGCGGCTCATTTGTAGCCCAGCTTCCATGTTGGAGAGCATTTGTTGTACGAGCTGGTGTTTCCCTATTTCTTTACCAAAGGTGGATCGTTCATGGCAATAAGCTACACTTGCTTCTAAACAAGCCATAATTTGCCCTACTGCGCCTGCTGCTACTGTAAATCTACCGTTATCTAAAGCTGACATTGCAATTTTAAACCCTTCTCCTTCTTCTCCAAGGAGATTTTCTTTTGGAACTTTCACGTGGTCAAAAAAGATCTCACCTGTATTCCCTGAACGAATGCCCAGTTTGCCTTTAATAGCTTGTGAAGAAAACCCTTCCCATTCTCTTTCTACAATAAATGCTGAAATCCCTTTATGTTTTTTTGAGCGATTTTTTGTGTAGGCGAAAACAATAAAGTTGTCTGCTTTATCGCATAAGGAAATCCACGTTTTTTGCCCGTTTAAAATATAGTAGTCGCCTTGGCGATAAGCGGTTGAATCCATTGCAGCAACATCTGACCCCGCGCCAGGCTCTGTTAGTCCAAATGCGCCAATTTTTACTCCTTTTGCTTGAGGGACTAAGTATTTCAGTTTTTGCTCTTCATTTGCCCATTGTAATAACGTCATGCTATTTAAACCGGTGTGGACAGAAACAGCTGTACGAAATGCCGTATCTCCGCGTTCCAATTCTTCACAAACAATGGCAAGTGCATTATAATCCATTCCACTACCACCATATTTCTCTGGTATGCATACACCCATTAATCCTAAATCAGCTAGCTTTTCTAAAATAGCTGGGTCAAATTTCCCCTTTCGATCCCAATCGGCGATATAAGGCATAATCTCTTTATCTGTAAATTGACGTACCGTATTACGTAACATATTTTGTTCTTCCGTAAATTGAAAATCCATTTTCATTACAACTCCTTTTAAATAGTGAATGTATTTTTATAACGATGTTTTTTTAAAAAATCTGCATAGGATTCAAAAGTTAGTTAATCATTTAAAATCATTTGATTATGTTCCCCCGCATTTGGTGGGTGATATCGATACGATACAGGTGTACGCGATAGCTTTAACGGGCTTCCAATTAAATGAATTTCTCCAGCGGTTGGATGCTTCATTTGAACAAACATGTCTCTAGCTAATAACTGTGAATCTCTTGCTACCTCAGCCATATTTTGAATAGGGCCACATGGAATAGATTGCTGTCTGCATTCTTTTAGCCAATAAGCCGTTGGTTGTTGTAAAAACAACTGCTGTAGTAGTGGTACTAATTCGTTTCTGTTCGCTACACGATCAGGGTTGGTTTTAAATTTAGGATCTGTTTTTAAAGAAGCAGCACCAAGAATATCGCATAACATCTGAAACTGTCGGTCATTTCCAGCGGCTATGACCATTTCTCCATCTTTTGTATGAAACGTCTGATAAGGAACGATGTTCGCATGCTGATTACCGAGCTGTGAGGGTATTTCTCCAGACATGAAATAGTTGCTTCCAATATTGACGAGTGCACTAACAGCTGCATCATATAAGGCAATATCTAATTTTTGACCTTGCTTGGATTTAGATCTTTCTAGTAAAGCAGCTTGTATGCCTATCGTTGCATACATACCCGTTAAAACATCTGTGATCGCAACTCCCATTTTTTGTGGTCCTGTTTGTTCATCGCCAGTAATGCTCATCAGTCCACTCATAGCTTGAATAATAAAATCGTAACCAGGCAAATCTTTAAAGGGTCCTGTTTCCCCAAAACCAGTAATCGAACAATAAATTAATTTAGGGTTAATGGAGGATAATGTGTGATAACTTAGTCCAAAACGCTCCATTGTACCTGTTTTAAAATTATGAATGATAACGTCGCTCTCTTTAATCAGTTGTTTAATTTTTTCCGCACCCGATGCCGATTTTAGGTCGAGAGTAATACTTTTCTTATTACGATTTGCACATAAATAATATGCACTCACTTCTTCTTGAAAAGGAGGCCCCCATTTGCGTGTTTCATCACTTCCACCAGGCGCTTCCACTTTAATAATTTCTGCACCTAAATCGCCCATAATCATGGTGCAATATGGCCCTGCCAATACTCTAGATAAATCTAGAACACGAATATGTTCTAAAGCTCCTGCCATGCTTTCCCTCCTTCTAATACATATTTTGTCTGAAACGCTTGCATGCATGGAATATTCGTAACCGCTAAAAACTTCTACATAGACTTGTTATGTAGCTGTTGTAGAAGCAGTCGTATGAATAAGCGAACTACAAAACGCAAAATCCTTCCTACAGAACAAAGGTGCAGGGCGCCCCGCACGGTTAGCAACGTAGCGACTGGAACGAACCAACGGAGATAATGGAATCATGCCACTAAAACAGGGGATGTCGACGCACTAAGACAAGCCCGTTTTTAGTCGGCCTTCCTCTTAGCGACGAACCGATGATGATTTAGCTTAGGGCAATGGTGAAGTGAAGTCGCCTAGTTGCTGGGAACTGGAGCCGGACATGGTTTATTCGGCTATGTTGTTATACTCAAGCCACTAATTTTATACTTTCTTATCTTATAAAAAAAGCCAGTTCAATTTAAATTACAAACGACTGTAATTTAAATATGAACTGGCTTTCGCCTGCTTAGACAACTCTGGAATGGAGTTGTAGTCAGGCTAGGCAGTAAGTTGATAGGAATTATTTAGTAGGAGTAAATAATTTCTTATTTTTCAGTATACTACAAACAGAATGAAATGTAAACGATTGCTTGTAAGTGGTTTTATAAGGTGCCGTAATCTCCCTATTCAAAATAAGAAAAGGAGGAGACGGCACCAATATAGTAGCTTCATTTAGAAGCGGTTATAGTAACAACATTTCCTAGAAATTGAAACAGAGTAGTGTACCAGTGTCGAATGATTCATCCCCATTATTTAGTAGCTTTTTGTAATTTATGAATCATTTTTAAAGAGCGTCCTGTTCCTATTGCAACAGACTCCAAAGGATTAGGTGCTAGGTGAACAGGAACAATCAACTCATGAGATAACCACTCCTGCATACCTTGTAGCAAAGCTCCACCTCCTGTAAGTACAATGCCGTGATCTACAATATCACCACTTAACTCAGGAGGGCAGTTCTCTAATGTTGTACGAATAGCTCCTAATACTTGTTCCAATGATTCTTTTAAAGCAAGATAAACTTCCTTGGAAGTAATGGTAATCGTCTTTGGTAAGCCAGTAACCATATCACGACCGCGAATTTCCATCGTTTCTTCTTTATGATTTTGATGTGCATAACCTATCTCCATTTTTATATTTTCTGCTGTTCGCTCACCAATAAGAATGTTATAGTTTTTGCGAATATGATGAATAATTTCTTCATCCATTTTATCTCCGCCAACCCGAACGGAATTGCAGGACACGACGCCGCCAAAAGATATAATACCGACTTCCGAAGTACCTCCACCAATGTCAACAACCACATTAGCGACCGGCTCATCAACAGGTAAATCCGCTCCAATAGCAGCGGCGATTGGCTCTTCAATTAAGTGAACTTGTTTTGCGCCGTAGCTTGATACTGCATTATGGATAGCTCTTCGTTCTACAGTCGTGCTTCCTGATGGTGTACATACGACAACAACAGGTTTACGCATGGACATACCAATTTGCTTGCTTACTTTTTTTAAAAACGCTTTTAACATTTGGGAGGTAACATCATAATCCGCAATCACACCGTCTTTTAATGGGCGGATAGGAATGATATTCTGTGGTGTTTTTCCGACCATTTCTTTTGCCTCAGTACCTACTGCCACTACTTGTTTTGTATTTACATCAATAGCAACAACAGATGGTTCATTTAATACAATTCCTTTTGATTTCGTGTATATTAATATGTTTGCGGTTCCTAAATCAATTCCAACTTCTGCAGTAGAAAACATAATTGAATCCTCCAATAAATACATTTTTCTTTTTATACTAATTAAGAAAGCATAAAAGTTTAAAGGTTTATAGTATAAGCAAAACTACCATTTCCGCTATAAAGATTTGGGGAATCATGGATAGTAGGTGCTGTATGACTTTTGCTTCAAGTATTGGAAATACTGAACTAGGTTAGATAATAGCACCTAACCCCACTTGTTTAAAGGTGCACTTTATAGCATTCTCTTAATTTTTACCATTTTAGGGGGTAGCTGGACAAGTGTTAGTTTACACTATAGGAAAGCATAAAATCTTTTTGGTTTATAGTATAAGAAAAACGAATATCTCCCGAAAATACTTGGTAAAAAGGTGGTGCTTCTATCTAACATGACATGATAACATGAACCAACATGCAAGTCAGCCACTTATGTTAAAAATCTATTATACTATATTTTTTATCTATCGGGGGGAATAGGAGCGTAACAATTTCATTACAGATAGTCAGATTTTGTAATATAAGCTCGAACATTTTAAGTATGTCAACACTAAATTTAATGAAATGTTTTCCTAGAGGTTGAAAAATTACCATTTTTGTTGCCTAGAAGCATATAGTAGTTCCTTATGTTTCAAGACTTGATTGTATAGACAAATATGAATAATAGCTTTTGGAAATCGATGGCATAATTATTACAAAAAATCCATGCTATGATGATTTTGCACAAAACAAAACCAAAGGGAGCGTATGCAAATATGTTTAAGAAAGTAGCTGCAACCGTAGCTTTATCATCAGCCTTATTATTTGGGGGAACTTTTTCAGCCTCAGCAGATACCGTCTCTAAAGAAACTTCACCATATCAGATATACAAAGTCTATTATTCTATAAATGGTAATTGGCAAAGCTTTTCTGAAAATAATATAAATCAATTGCTTCAGAAGTATATGAGTAATATGCAACGTTATGGAAAAAAGATAGATTGGAATAATGTTCATATAGAAAAACAAGAAGCTAACAAGGAAAATGCTGATCAAGCAGCAGATAAGCAAGATAAAAAAGAAGCGAATCAATCAGCGCCAGAACAACCAAAGCAAGTAGAACAGAAACCAAAAGAACAAACACCTGCAGAACAACCTACAGAGAAGCCTGAACAACAAAAACCTGTACAACAAGAAAAACCAAGTAATCAACAAGTGCAAGAGAAAGAGAAGCAAGAGCCTTCTCAAACAGATAAAAGCGAGTTAAGTCAATTTGAGCAGGAAGTTGTTGATTTAACGAATCAAGAAAGAGCAAAACAAGGTTTGCCTGCACTAAAAGTAGATACAGAGCTTAGCAAAGTGGCACGTGCAAAATCTAAAGATATGGCAGCAAATGGATATTTTGCTCATAATAGCCCAACATACGGTTCTCCATTTGATATGATGAAACAATTTGGCATTAGCTACTCAACAGCAGGAGAAAACATTGCAAAAGGGCAGCGTAGCCCGCAAGAAGTAGTCAATGCTTGGATGAATAGTCAAGGGCACCGTGAAAATATTATGAATGCTAAGTTTACGCATATCGGTGTTGGTTATGTAGAGCAAGGCAACCATTGGACACAACAGTTTATTGGTAAATAATATACCATTATTTATATATTTAGCTTGTAGAGAAACCACTCGTTTTCTACAAGCTTTTTTGTACTATAGGCGAGTATAGATTGGTATACGCAGGTTTTTATTCACTACAGAAAAAGTATAAGATTTTTTGGTTTATAGTATAAGAAAAAAACAAAGTCTTTCTAAAAAGATAAGGAGTATAAATTGAGGTGCTTAGGATAACGAAAAACGAATATCCACGCCCAGATCCACCGCCCAGTGATGAGGCGACTTCTCGAAATCGCCCTAAGCTATGTCATCTTCTGTTCGTCCCTCACAGCTTTTTCATGCTTGTATTGGAAAGATAAAATTTTAGGATTTGCCGCATACGTTAAGTTTTCCAAGCATCATTCTATGGTGATCGATATGAAGCGAGATATAAGGTAAATCCTTTCTGATTGAAGTCGACTTTATCTTGCTGTTATAGAAATCCAGCGGTATAATAGCTTGTGGTGAAAGGAGCTACTTTAAATGATTCGTACGATAGGAATATACCTCTATGCTAGCATTTTAGTACTCGGAACATTTTTTAAATTGCAGAGAGCGAAAAAATTACAACATGAACTAACTAAAGAAGAAATTTTCATTCAACCAAGTCTTGTCTCGAAGAAGGTGTTTCAACGAACAGGGAGCACTATTAAAGTAGAAGGGCAAGAAAAACTTCCGGAAGGCCCAGCACTATTTGTTTCTAATCATCAAGGGTTGTTTGATATATTAGTGTTACTCGGTTATTTAGGGAAGCCAGTTGGATTTATAGCAAAAAAAGAGATTAAAAAACTACCCATTATTTCCTCTTGGATGGAGCTAGTTCATTGTGTGTTTATGGATCGTAAAGATCGTCGACAATCGGTTCGTGCTATCGGTCAAGGGATTGAGTATTTGAAAGAAGGGCACTCTATCGTTATTTTTCCTGAGGGGACCAGAAGCAGGGGGAGACAACTTCATTCCTTTAAACCTGGCAGCTTTCGTTTAGCAATAAAAGCGAACGTACCGATTGTACCTGTTGTGATAGACGGAACATATCATATGTTAGAGGAACAGGGTGGAAAAGTTTCCTCGTCATCTGTACGTCTTATGATTAAAGATGCTATTACTCCTGATAAATATATGGAGATGAAGAGTAACGAGTTAGCGACACATATAGAAGAAATAATTAAAAAGCAACTAGAAATAAATGCGTTAGGACAAGATAAAGAAAAAGAAGAAAATCAACTGTTATCAGCGGAATAAAGTTAGAAGTAGTGCTTGTAGTCTAACCGTGGGAGTTATGTTACATAACGCTCACGGTTTCACGTTTCAAATTTATAATTCGAAACATACTATATTAGAGGTGATAACATGGTGCAAGGTACGGCAAATTGGAATACAGAAATTACGAAAGAATGGTTACAATCCTATGTAGATGACTGGGTGCAATTTTACAAGAAAGAGACAAAAGAAGGGAAAGTTGCTTCTTATATTCCAGTGTTAAAAAAAGCTGATCCAAATCTTTTAGGAATTACTATCATTGGCAAAGACGGGATGATGATTCAATCTGGAGATGTTGGCACCCCATTTACCATTCAAAGCATTTCCAAAATATTTAGTTTTATAGTAGCTTGTATGGAAAGAGGAGTATCTTATGTGCTCGATCGAGTGGATGTGGAACCGACAGGAGAGGCATTTAATTCTATCATGCACCTAGAGATGCGTAAATTAAAGAAACCATTTAATCCATTTATTAATGCGGGAGCAATTACAGTAACGTCATTATTGAATGGAAAAAGTTCAGAAGAAAAATTAGAACCTATATTTCAGTTGTTTACCAAAATTCTCGGTTACAGACCGCGCATAAATGAAGACGTCTATGTATCCGAACGAGAAACATCTGTAAGAAATCGTGCTATTGGTTATTATCTCATCGAGTTAGGTTATTTGGAGTCTGCATTAGATTTGACGCTTGATACGTATTTTAAGCAATGTTCTATAGAAGTAACAACAGAAGATTTGGCCAAACTTGGTTTAGTTTTAGCTAATGATGGGATAGATCCTCAGACAGCCGAAGAAATCATTCCTAGAAATGTGGTTCGTCTAGCAAAAGCGCTCATGTTAACTTGTGGAATGTACGACGCTTCAGGGAAATTTGCTGCCTATGTTGGTATCCCAGCAAAAAGTGGGGTTTCAGGAGGGATTATTGCTACAGCTCCTCCAAGAGTTAGAAAAGAAACATTGCCTTTTATTGAAGGGTGTGGCATTGGTGTATATGGTCCTGCGTTGGATGACAAGGGCAATAGTATTGCAGGCATAAAATTATTAAAGCATATTGCAACCAAATGGGATTTAAGTGTTTTTTAGAAATAGTAGAATTGTTCGAGTAAGCGTTGACACAATCAATAGCACGTCAACATCTAGATAAATATGGTGGCGATACTATCTAACGATTGCTTTTTCACAGTGGTTACGAGATAGCATCATGAATAGATTGGACACGTGTGAAAAACTTAAAATAGGCACCGCAGAAATTTTGTTTGCTTCATTTTGTAATATTGGATGAGACTGTGATAAAAAGCATGCTGAAACTTACACCTATTATAGAAATGGAAACTTTTGCTGTTAGGGGGGAAGTTGCTTATAATAGAAGGGAACAATTAGCGGAAAGTGGGGGATTTAATGATACGGGTCATGTTTGTTTGTCTTGGTAATATTTGCCGCTCGCCAATGGCTGAAGCTATTTTTGTTAATTTAATACAAAAAGAAGGATTAACAGACCAAATTGAGGTGGAATCTGCCGGAACTGGTGCATGGCATATTGGCAAACCACCCCATAAAGAAACGATAGCGATTTTAAAAAAGTATGAGATTCCAACGAATGGATTAGTTGCTCAACAAATAACATCAAAAGATAAAGGTAAAGCGGATTATTTCATTGCTATGGACGAGGAAAACAAACAAGATTTATTGCGGATGTTTGGAGAAAACGGTAAAGTACGAATAGCAAAATTAATGGATTTTGTGGAGCATACCAAAGAAGAAAATGTGCCTGACCCTTATTTTACAGGTAATTTTTCATATACATATGAATTGGTAGCTGAAGGGTGTTATCAACTCTTACAATATTTAAAACAAAAACATGCGATACAATAAGGAGTGTACATGATGGGAAAAAGAAAATTAGTTACAGGAGTCGTACTAGGGGCAACAGCAGGTGGATTAATTAGTCTTTTAGATAAAGAAACAAGAGTTTATGCAAAAGAAAAACTTGCATCCGCAAAATCTGGTGCAAGCTACATGTTAAAAAATCCGTCTGAGACGATCCACACAGTGCGGACTAATTTTGATAAATTAAATCAAGCATTTACAAAAGGTGCTGAGAATACAATTAATGCTTTGAACGAAGCGGAAACAACACTTGAAAAAGTAACGAATAAAAGGAAAACGGACCGAATAGAATAAAGTACGATGGACAAGTCATACTTCATAATGATGAACCAATGATCTGACCTTGTATAATAACCTATGCTTAAAACACATATCTAAGCATGAGGGAACAAGTTTAGGAGTCGAGTAATGGTAAATACAGTACTTTCTTTTGGAAAGCAGCTATATCAACGAATGATAAAGATAGACCTGTTTGGATTGGCTGCACAGTTAGCTTATTTCTTTTTGTTGTCACTGTTTCCATTTCTATTATTTTTAGTGACGCTTGTTGGTTATTTACCGATGGATGAGTTAGCTGTATTAGATATTATTTCTTCGTATGCTCCACCTCAGATTGTAGAGCTGATTTCAACAAATGTTACGAATTTAATTAGACAACAGAACGGTGGATTGCTTTCTTTTGGTATAATTGCCACACTATGGGCATCTTCTAATGGTGTAAACGCCTTAATGCGGGGTTTTAACTATGCGTATGAAGTAGATGAAAACCGTTCGTTTATTGTTTCAAGACTTATTGCTATTATAATGACAATAGCAATGATAGGAATTATAATTATCGCATTATTATTACCTATATTTGGTAAATTAGTTGGTTCTTATTTATTTTCATTTGTCGGTTTATCAGAAGGTTTTATTCATGTATGGGAAGCCTTGCGTTGGGTTGTTTCGTCAGTTGTTTTCTTTATTGTCTTTCTTGCATTATATAAGCTTGCACCGAACAAACGAATCTATTTAAAGGATGCAGTGCCAGGAGCTTTGTTTGCTACAGTAGCATGGCAACTAGTTTCATTAGGTTTTTCTTACTATGTGAGTAATATTGGTAATTATTCAGCAACATATGGCAGTCTCGGAACTGTCATTGCACTCATGATTTGGTTTTATTTATCAGGGATCATTATCCTAACTGGCGGTCTAATAAATGCTGTCATTCGAAAAAACAAACATGTAAAATAATATAGGATTAGACAAGGCATTTTCATAAACTTTGTCAATGATCTTTGCATATAGAAAGCAAGCAATTATATTTTAATAGGCCTTAGGGAAATTGGTAACCCCTAAGGCCTTATCGGTCTTAACTTGATAAGTTATTTTAATAACCGTAATCCATTTAAAATAACTAAAATGGTGCTACCCTCATGTCCTATTACTCCTAATGGCATATCAAGGATTTGTAAGAAATTAGACGCAATGAGTATAGCGATAACTGCAAGGGAGAAAAATATATTTTGTTTTACGACGCGATTCATTTTTTGAGACGTGTGAATGGCGTTGGTTATTTTGCTAAGGTTGTTTTTCATAAGCACGACATCTGCAGTTTCTAACGCTACATCTGTTCCTTCTCCCATTGCAATGCCAATATTTGCTGTAGCTAATGCTGGGCCATCGTTAATTCCGTCACCAACCATGCAAACATGTTGATATTTTCCTTTCAGTTTTTTTATTTCTTCCACTTTCTCATGTGGTAAACAATTTGCTACATATTCATCAATACCAGCTTCTTCTGCAATGGCTTTCGCAGTAAGATCATGATCTCCCGTAAGCATAACGGTGTGAATTCCATGTTGTTTTAATAATTTAATAGCTTGTATGCTGTCTTTTCTTACCGTATCTTTCAGTGCAAATAAAGCTACAATCTGCTGTCCTTTTTTTACATAAACGATTGTTTTCCCCTCAGAAGCAAGTTGCTTCGTTATATCCTCAAAATCCGCTTCATAACCAATATAATCAGGCTTACCAATCTCCCAAGTTTCATCCTCAATTACGGCTGAAATACCGTTTCCAGTAAGCGTAGAAACTTGAATATCTTGTAACGAAGTACCTATTTGTTGTTGCTTGCCAAATGTAACTATAGCGTAGGCAAGAGGGTGTGTTGAATCTTGCTCCATAGCCATTGCAATAGGTAATACATCCTCTTGCTTATGATCTGGATGTACATGAAAATCAGTCACTTCCGGTTTCCCTTTCGTTAATGTACCTGTCTTATCAAATGCAATGGCATGAATATGTCCCATGTTTTCAATGTGGACACCCCCCTTAAATAGAACCCCTGCTCTTGCGCTTTTAGATATGGCGGATAAAGTAGCTGGCATAATGGAGGCTACAAGGGCACATGGAGAAGCAACAACGAGTAAGATCATAGCTCGATAAATACTTTCCTGAAGTGTCCAGTCAAACAAAAGATGGGGAATGAACATCATCAAGACGACAACAATTAATACGATTTTCACGTAAGCTCCTTCAAACTTTTCAATAAATAACTGGGAAGGAGATTTTTCATCTTGTGCGGATTGAATCATTTGGATGATTTTTTGGAATAGCGTTTGATTTGCTGCTTTCGTAATTTCGATATATATCGAACCATCCAAAGCAACTGTTCCTGCAAAAACTTCTTCATTTTCTGTTTTTCGAACCGGAATAGATTCTCCGGTAATGGCACTTTCATCTATGGATGTTGCTCCACGGGAAATGATCCCATCTGCAGGGATTCGCTCTCCGGCACGTACATAGATCATGTCACCTATTTGTAAAGACGAAACAGTAACCATTTCTTTTTGATCGCCATTCATTCGTAATGCTTCTTCAGGTTGTAATTTCATAAGTGAGGATATTTCTTTGTTACTTTTATTCATCGTATACGTTTCAAGCGCACCTGATAAAGCAAAAATAAAGATTAGAATGGCACCTTCTGTCCAATAACCAATTGCAGCAGCACCAATCGCGGCGAATATCATTAACATTTCTACATTTAAGTCTTTATTACGTATGGTTTCTGTAATTCCTTCTTTTGCTTTGGCATACCCTCCGATTACAAATGCGACGAGATGAAGGGTAACCCATAAAGCGTCAGACAGATGATTTTCGAATGTCCAAGCAATTGCAATAAGTAACCCACTAAATAGAGCTGCAATTAGCTCTTTATGTTCAGATATTTTTTTCGTTATCTTTGTTTCGGTTAACATGATCGGCCTCTCCTATCGTTACTTATTGTTAAAAAGTTTACGGTTTTTTAACGGAGGGGTGAGAAGACACACAGAATGCATGGCTAAAATTAAATTCCCCAACCTAAAAAACAATACGCCTTTTTTCTATAATTATTATTATATAATATTTATTGTTATATTATCATAATGGGTGAGATTGTCAAGACCGCATATGCTTATTTTACCATGAAACTGTGCTTGAATTTGCTTTTTTGCATTAAAAATTAGCCTAATACAACAATAATAGCACTTTTTTAGAAAAATTAATAAAGTAAATGTCGCTTATTTTATTAATTGATAGAAATTATCAATTAATAATTTTATAAAAAGTATGTGTGTAAGCCATTTGTTTTGAAAAAATATTTTCATTTAAATATATATAACAATTGAAAATGTGTGTACATAAGTAAGTTGTTGTTTGTACTTATGCTTCCCTAACAATTAGAGTGAAAGGATAACAAGTTGTTTCTATTCCCCTTTAATTTATATGTATATTCTGTTACAATCCGATATGTACTTATAAATACAACAGATGGAGGAGTCATGATGAAATATATAAAGATATCCTTGATTTTAATTGCTTCAATAGTGTTTATTACTGCTTGCTCTAACAGTTCAGGTGATTCAAACAGTGAGGGTGAAAATGGTGAAACAGATAAGAGATGGCAAGAGGTAAAAGAAAAAGGAGAGTTAGTTGTTGGGACGTCCGGTACACTAATAGCAGCCTCCTATTATGATGGGGAAGAAGAAAGTGAGGAGCAATTGACGGGATATGATGTAGAAGTAATGCGTGAAGTTGCTAAGCGTTTAGATGTAGATATTTCGTTTGAAATTATGGGAATCGACAGCATGTTACCCGCCATTAAAAGTGGCAGAATTGATGTTGCAGCAAATGATATTGAAGCAACAGACAAGCGAAAAGAGTCCTTTAACTTTAGTGAGCCTTACAAATATTCTTATTCTACCATGGTAGTGCGAAAAGAAGATAATTCTGGAATTGAATCGCTAGAAGATTTAAAGGGGAAAATAGCTGGTGGTGGAGCCACTACTATATATAGTCAAATTGCCGAACATTTTGGCGCAGAAGTAAAAACGTACGGAAATGCTCCGAATGAGGCTTATTTACGTGATGTTCACAACGGTAGGTCAGATGTTATCGTAAACGATTATTATTTATCTAAATTTGGTGTCGCAGGATTTCCAGAGTTTGATATTCATCTTCATCCAGATTTAAAGTTTCACCCAACAGAACAAGCTGTAGTAATTCCAAAAGATGCAGACATGCTTACTGAAAAAATAAATGATGCTTTAGCTGCAATGAGAAAAGATGGGACGCTATCAGAGTTAGCTAAGAAATTCTATCAAGAAGATGCTTCTCAAAAACCTGAGGGTGATATACAAGAAATTGAAGGATTAGATTTATAATTCATATAAACGAATTTTTAATTAGTTGGGGTTTTCTTTCATCCGCACTAATTATTAATCGACCAGGGATATGACTTCAGCCTTTTATGAAAAAAGGCATTTAGGTGCTGTTACCTCCCACTTAGAATTTTCCCATACTAGTGGGAGTCTTATAGCGCTTTACACCCGGAATAACCGGTTTAGAAGCCATTTTTAAGGCCATCCACAGTATCTGGATGGCTTTGTTACAAAATAGGAGAGCTTTTACAAACAAACTCTTGTATATAAGCGATAGCTTTTCCTATACGTGTGACAGAAAGGGAGATGAATGGTGCAAACATTCCAATTTAGTGACATATTTGATGTTCAGTTAGCGATAGATAATCTTCCGTTTGTATTGAGCGGACTGCCAATGACTTTACTTGTCTCGGTTATTGGTATGCTATTGGGGCTTGTTTTAGGGCTATTGCTTGCTTTAGCGCGAAATGCTTCTTATTTTTTCTTGCGCTTACCTGCTAGATTATACATATCGTTTATGCGGGGGACGCCAATCCTTGTTTTTTTGTTCATTCTGTATTTTGGACTTCCGGTTATTGGGATTAAATTGACAGCATTCATGGCAGCTTGCTTAGGGTTTGGTTTAAATAGTGCTGCGTATATTGCTGAAATTGATCGTGCCTCGTTGAATAGTGTAGATAAAGGACAATGGGAATCAGCAAAAGCATTAAATTTAACTTATTGGCAGACGTTGCGAAAAGTTATCTTGCCACAAGCGACTAGAATTGCTATTCCACCATTAACAAATGTATTTATGGATTTAGTCAAAGCTACTTCGTTAGCAGCTGTGATTACGGTCCCAGAGCTGTTCCAAAAAACACAAATTGTTGCAGGTAGAGAATTTGATGCCATGACGATGTATATTCTCGTAGCGCTCATTTATTGGCCGCTATGTATCGTTATTGCTTTTATCCAAGAACGTTTAGAAGCACGCTTCAGTAAATATGTCGTGCATGAAGCAGTTTAAGTTTTTTTACTATAATATTTAAAGGTTTATCGTATAAGAAAATAAAAACTACAGCTTTTGCCAAGTATTATGGGGAAAGCTGTAGTTTTTCTAATCTAGGAAGTAAAAAGTTTAGTCTATCACAGTAATTGTAACTATGGTATATTTAGTATTTTGCTCATTGCATTAACCGTATGGAAAGGTAGTCGTTTTATTTAATGTGTCCAACTGCCGATGTACTTTGGGAAAATCTCCATCTCTAAACGAATGAACTGTTCCACTGCAAAGGATACTTTGCCACGTATATAGTTCGATTTATTAAAATTCCTTTGAAATCATACATAGTCTGATTTTAATTTACTCAGCTTAGCTTGTAATAATTTTTTAATCCTTTCCCTATATCTCCTTACAATGAGTTTATTGGGAGTAAATGTATAAATTTGTCAAATAGCTGAAGTTCACAATTATTCATAAGTCAATTATTACATTTTAAAGTTATCATTTATCGTGCCAACACTGAAACTGAAATCGCAATAAAATCCACTTATACTTCCATTGATTCAGAGTTGCCATACTTTAAAAACTTTCTCTTATATACGGCAACATTAAACCTTTTAAATATCTATTTCAAAGTGTACATTTTTGCTTAACATGTGTATGAACATTACAAGGTGATACGGACCCTTCCCCAAGGTTGGTGTAACTTTTCAAATGACAGATAATACTATACAATTAAAAAAAGGGTGTGAGTAAAATGAGTTTACCAAACGAAGAACTTGTCTCCTTAAAAAAATTTTACCAAATGCGGGAGCAGACCGATCAGCTCCTTGAATATATTGATGGCGTCGTTTACATGTCGCCCTCACCCTCCACCGTTCATCAACGGCTATCTATGCGATTAGCCGCGCAATTATATAACCTATTAGAAAGCGGTGATTGTGAGGTTTTCTCGGCGCCGTTTGATGTGAAACTAAGTAATGAAAATATTCCTGGAGATAAAGTGGTTATCCCTGATTTGTCTGTCATCTGTGACAAAAGTGGCTTGGATGATCAACAATATACAGGTGCTCCTACAATGATTATTGAAATAATTAGCCCATCCAATCAGGCACATGACCTTATTACAAAATTGAATTTATATATGCAGTATGGGGTCAAAGAATATTGGATTGTGAACCCCCTGCTCAACACAATCATGGTATATGCCTTGAATGAAAAAGCGAAATACGAACAGAAAGACATTGTCCGTGAAAAGGGTATCGTCACATCATCAGTGCTTCCTGATTTTTCAGTTGATGCTGAGAAGTTTTTTCAGCAATAACAGCGTTACGCGGGGATGGTTCTCTCGTCCCTAAAAAAGTCAGTCCAAATGTAACATCTGGACTGACTTTTTGCGCTATAGGAACGTATAATCTTTTATGGATTATAATATAAGCAAAACGACGAAAGCCGCTTCTGCTCGTCGAAAATTCGCTCATCCTCGCGTAAAACTCGCTCATTAAGTTCTAATAATTTCCTTTTTACGTCCCCACTCGATTTGTTTCGTGTTGGGTGTTCTTCTTTACTAACATAGCTACTGTAATCAACATTAAGATAAAGCTTATAAAATAAAAGAATGAAACGCGTTCAAAAACGTCAATAAAATAACCGCCAATAAAAGGTCCGCTAATGCTACCAACACTAAACATGATGCCAACCATTAAATTTCCAGCTGGAAGTAAGTTTCCGGCGAGTAAATCTGTCATATAAGAGATACCTAAGGAAAACAAAGAACCTACACACATTCCTGCTAAAGTGAACAGGATAAATAAAGCAAGGGCAGAAGACTCTAAAATGGCAGTAAACAGAAAACATAGCGAACCGAGCGATAATACAGTTATTAGTACCGATCTTCTACCGAATTTATCGCTTAATGCACCTAACGGGAATTGGGTAATTAAGCTACCTGCTGCAAAGCAAGGAATAATGAGTGAAAGTGTATGAACATCATGCCCAATACGCAGGCCATAGATAGGGAAAATGCTATGTAAAGAGGCCTCTAAGAAACCATATCCAAAACCAGGTAACATCGCAATCCAGGCTATTTTAAAGGTTTGTTTAAAGCGTTGCATTGAACTTGTCGGATAAACTGGGTCTACAGATTGTTCAGGCCATTGATTACGAAGGAAAAACAATAATAGCCAGACGGTGAAGCTCAAAGCTGCAGAAGCTAGAAAAGGCACCGATTGGTGAATGGATAAAAGTCTTGTCATTAATGGACCTATAGCAAAGCCTGCTCCAAACGATAAACCATAAAGAGCAATACTTCTTCCTCTTGTTTCCGCTGTAGCTGTTGCCGTTATCCATGTTTGTGTGCCAAAATGCAACATTTGGTCACCAATTCCTATAATAAGTCGCAATATAAACCAAAACCATAAAGACTCCCATACTGGAAATATAGCCAAAGAAAGGATGACGAGCAAACCGCCGACAAAAATCATTGGTTTAAAACCAAATTTTCGCATTGGCTTTTCCATAAATGGAGAAGCGATTAAAACTCCAATATATAATCCTGTTGCATGCAAGCCGTTAATAGAAGAGGCTACGCCATTTTGTTCAAGAATAATAGAAATTAATGGTAATAACATTCCTTGTGAGAAACCAGATATAAATACAAGCGCAATTAGTATCCACAAACGATATTTGGTCAGTTGCATGATGGACTCTTCCCTTCTGAGTGGTTCTCTGTTGTTTGTTGACTTGGCAACTCTTTAGGATGCTTGAGCTGTGAAACAACAATCTTCACTGGATGACGTTTTTTGGGGTGAAATATTATTATGTGTATCTGTCTTTTGGTTCTAATAAATTAAGTAAATTGGTGTGGCAACATTACTATTGTATCAATGTGGCAGTTCGTATTGTTGTTTTTATAAGGATCGTAGCTTCTAAAACGACAAGGTGGTAAACAATTACTTGCCCATACAAACCGTTAATTCGATCCTGTAATTGGATAAACCTAGCAATAATTTACTAGGAATAGAGGAAAAGGTCAATTATTGTGAATAAATTGGCCATATCGTTTATGATAAAAAGGAGAAGTATATTAAAAAATAGGAGGGAAGTTCTGATGAAATTACATTTAAAAGAACATGGTTTTAGAACTGAATTAGACTTTGGTCAGTTAGATATTTCTGGAGATGAGGAATTTGGCTTTCGCCCGTATCAACTAATGGTTGCTTCGATCGCTAGTTGCAGTGGTTCAGTCTTTCGTCAAATCCTTCAAAAGCAGCGCACAGACGTTCATGACATGCAAATTAATGCTACTGTTGAAAGAAATAAAGATGAAGCAAACCGCATCGAGAAAATAGCGCTTACTTTTATTATTAAAGGTAGTCATTTAGATGCAGAAAAATTGTACAAAAGCTTACATGTAGCCCGTAATAACTGCTCTATGGTGCGTTCTGTGGAGGACAGTATTGAAATTGTAGAGAGAATAGAAATTATTGAACTTAGCAGATGATTTGTTCACGTAGGTATAAAATTCATATGTCAGAAAAAGCTAAGAAAAAAAGAAAGGGTTTGACATATGAACAGACTGAAGCATTCTATTTTCCTGATTCTTTTTGTTTCTTTCATAGTTATGGTGCTTGGACCAAATCAATTACTAGCTGAAGAAAAGAAAGAGACTTCTTTTAATATCCCTAGCCATGTACTAAATATTTCAAAAGATAATACTTTTCCTAATTCTACAGAGGATGAAGAAGTAATTGAGCCAAGTGAATTAACGAAAGAATTAACAGATAGTTTAGATATTAAAATTGAAAATCCAGTGTTAATTAAAATGTTAAATGAAACAACTTTAAACCCATCTCCAATTGCTTTTGGTTATCGAGGAATGGTTTATTTAGGACGTTGGCCATTAAATTATGAATCGCTGGAAACAACGATTAATTGGGAATACCAGCAAGTAAATAAAAATGAGTTGAATAATACAAGTGGGTCAGAGCCTCAAGAAATAAACTATATACAACAAGAACAAAAAGAAATCAAAGGAGCATTGACGAATAAAATCAGCAAACCATCTGATGTGAAAAAAATGATGTTGCTCACAGCAAAAGAAAAAACGAAACTGCCTCTTTCGTATCAGACAGTTATTGGAAAAAACACAAAAAAAGATAATACGTATAAAGTGCCCAGTGATAAACTTGCCGTTCTCCAATCGTATGCGCCAGCAGTAAATGAAAAAGGACAAGTTACATTTGGGGAAGTATATGTGAAGTTAAAGGGATCCGATAAATCCATTGCTGTCAAAAACGTGACGAAACAAGGAATTGGAGCTTGGATTCCCATTCAAGATCATGTCTCCTTCTCTTATAAATTAAAATAATGTTTAAAACAAAAAAAGCTATCGCCCTAGCGATGGCTTTTTTTACATTTGCTCTATAACGAATGGAAGGATTCGCTTTCCATTTTCTAATTAGAATATCTTGGCTTGTAAGCAAGTATTGTGTGATAGTTTTTCTCTAAGGAAGTAAACGTTTGAAAATCATATTTCCTTTACCATAAGCGTATAATAAATTTGAAAAATACTGAAAATGTAAGAAAGGGTTGATTTTTTCTCTTTAATACTTTATCATAATGAAGTACTAAAGAGATGCGAAAGTGGGGAAGAAATAAAATGGAATGGGTCGTCCTTATATCTGTTCTCATATTAACCATATTAAGTTTGTTACGTGTAAATGTCATTATCGCTATTATTGCAGCTGCGATTAGTGCTGGTTTGATGTCTGGGCTAAATATAAAAGAAGCTGTTGAACTGTTAGTTAGTGGAATGGGTGGTGGTGCCAATACTGCATTAAGTTATATATTATTGGGTGCTTTTGCTGTAACAATTAGCTATACAGGTATTACATCATTATTAGTAACTTACCTTATTCGAATATTATCAGGTAAAAAGACGATGCTTTTACTCGTAATAGCAGCTGTAGCATCACTATCACAAAACGTCATTCCTGTTCACATTGCATTTATTCCAATACTTATCCCACCTTTATTGCCACTATTTGATAAAATGCGATTAGATCGGCGTGCAGTGGCGACGGCATTAACGTTTGGGTTAAAAGCTCCCTATATTCTAATTCCGGCAGGATTTGGCCTCATTTTCCATGAAACGATTGTGGAGAGTATGAAGCAAAATGGGGCGAGTATCACAGTGAACGAAACGGTGTTAGCTATGCTCATTCCAGGTTCAGGGATGATTGTAGGTTTGCTGATCGCTATTTTTATTACGTACCGTAAAGATCGTGTAGTCAATGATGGAATGAAAGAAGAGACATCAAAGGAAGAAACAAAGGCGGTACCATTCAACAAACAACATGTATTTACACTTATAGCAGTTGCTGGTGCTTTAACGGCGCAAATTATAACAGGCAACCTCATTATAGGAGCTCTTACGGGGCTTGTGCTCATGTTTATATTTTTTGTTATTCCTTTTCATAAAGCAGATCAAGTTGTCAGTGAAGGTATCGGCATGATGGGAACAATTGCTTTTGTCATGCTTGTGGCCTCAGGTTTTGGAAATGTATTGACAGAAACAGGTTCCGTAGAAGCGCTTGTAGAAGTATCTTCGGGGTTTTTAGATCAAAATAAGGCCCTTATTGCTTTCATTTTGTTGCTAGTAGGACTTATCGTTACGATTGGGATCGGCTCTTCTTTTGGAACCATTCCTATCTTAGCCGCATTGTATGTTCCCATTTGCTTAGCTGCAGGCTTTTCTCCATTAGCTACAGCTGCATTAATTGGAACGGCAGGTGCACTAGGTGATGCAGGGTCGCCAGCTTCAGATAGTACATTAGGTCCAACTTCAGGATTAAATGCTGACGGCAGACATCACCATATTTGGGACACGGTGGTACCAACTTTTATACACTATAACATTCCCCTATTTATTTTTGGTTGGGTAGCTGCTATTATTTTGTAAACAATCAAATAAAAATACTGTTTGAAATTAAAATTGCTATGACCCGTAGGAAGCTTTTCATCCTACGGGTTGTTCATTTTAGTGTTGCTTCTATTATTGTTTGCGATAATACATAAGAATAAATAGGCTGAAAATGTGCATAGTAAGATCAAAAAAGGTGATTATCCATGAGAAAAAGATTTTCTATATGTGCAGTTTTAGTTATATTGGCTACCTTATATACACCACTTTCATCTTTAGCATCTGGCTATGGATGGGGGTACAGTAAAAACGAAGTGCATAAAATCCCTGATATTGGAAAATATGCAAGCCTGCTTGAAAAATACAATGCGTATTATGCAGATCCATCTGGAGAAAAAAATGTATACGTAACATTTGATAATGGCTACGAACAAGGTTATACAGCTGATATCTTAGATGTATTAAAAAAGCACCAAGTTCCAGCAACTTTTTTTGTTACAGGGCACTACGTAAAAGAAGAACCTGAATTAGTAAAACGTATGGTAAAAGAAGGGCATATTGTCGGTAACCACTCGTATCATCATCCTGATTTTACGATTATGAATAAAAAAAATATACAAGAAGAATTAGAATCATTGGAGGAAGCAGTTGCAGCAATTTCCGATCAAAAAGATATGAAATACTTACGTCCGCCAAGAGGAATGTTTAATAAAGATACATTAGAATGGGCGAATGAATTGGGATATATTCACATCTTTTGGTCGCTTGCCTTTAAAGATTGGGAGACAGATAAGCAAAAAGGGTGGAAATATGCATTTGATCAAGTAAAAGAGCAAATTCATCCAGGTGCGATCATTTTATTACACACTGTTTCCTCCGATAATGCAAAAGCACTTGAAAAAATGATTCGTGCGTTACAAAAACAGGGCTACTCATTTAAAAGCCTTGATGATCTGGTGTTAAGAAATAAACTTCCTGAAGCTATATACGGCTTGTAGTTTTCCCTTACAGTGCAGTAAGAGGGGGCTTTCAACAGAAGGAAGTTGAAGGTCCTCTTCCATTGTTGGAAACCATTATGCTTGTAACAATGGAAGGTGCAGGTGTAAATTACGGGGAGATATAGCAATTGGCAAGCAAAATGAAAGTTTTTGCTTGCCAATCATTTTGAAACTAAAGTCACGTGTACATTTTTATTTAAAATTTTCCTAATATTTGATATGATTAGAAAAAGTATTTAAATGAGGAGTTGATATTTTGAAAAGGGAAGCACTTATTCCGCCAAAAGCTTATAATATTGCCATGGAGATAGAGCGTCACGCCAACAGCAAGAATAAACTAGCACTGATAAAGGAGAATGAATTTGGAGAAACCGATCAGCTTACATATAAGGAGCTAGTAAAGCGAGCTAACCAAATTGGTAACGTTTTCTTAAAAGCTGGCTTAAAAAAAGGTGACAAAATTTTAATTATGGTCAATCGCTCTTTTGAAGCCTATGAAGTATATCTGGCTGCATTGAAAACAGGAATCATTATTATTCCTAGTTCCGAAATGTTAAAAACGAAAGATTTGCAATACCGTGTATCACACGGAGAAATAAGTGGTGTCGTTAGTTTGTATCGTTTCGCAAACCAGTTCGAAGGAATACGTGAATATGATCAGTTACATAAATTTGTTATTGGTGAAGCGGTAGATGGATGGGTATTTTTGGATGAAGAAAAGAAACAAGTTAGTGAGCAATTAGAAATTGTTGATACGAATAGAGAAGATACCGCTTTTTTACCATACACATCAGGTACAACTGGGAATCCAAAAGGGGTTGTCCATAGCCATGCTTGGGGGTACGCTCACTTAAATGCAGCTGCATATAATTGGCTTGCTATCCAAGATGGAGATCGTGTATGGGCGACAGCAGGGCCTGGTTGGCAAAAATGGGTGTGGAGCCCGTTTTTATCCGTTCTTGGAACAGGTGCAACAGGTTTTTTTTACACCGGAAAATTTAACGCTGAAAAACATTTACAATTAATAGATGATTATCAAATAAACATAATATGCAGCACGCCGACAGAATATCGTATGATGGCGAAAGTCGATAGCCTTCCACACTATAATCTAATGTCCCTACATAGCGCTGTATCAGCAGGGGAGCCACTAAACGTTGAAGTAATAGACATATTTAGGCATCATTTTAATATTACTGTACGAGATGGATATGGACAAACGGAGAACACATTATTGCTCGGGTTTACAAAGGATATGCAGGTGAGGCCGGGATCAATGGGAAAGCCTACTCCAGGTAATAATGTAGAGGTAATTGATGAAAATGGTGATCCACTAGGTCCAAATGAAGTCGGAGATATTGCAGTGAGATTAGATAGCCCAGCTTTATTTTCTGAATATTATAAGGATACAGAGCGTACCAGTATGGCTAAACGAGGTTTGTATTATATAACGGGGGATCGTGCCTATAAGGACGAGGATGGCTTTTTCTGGTTTGAAGGAAGAAGTGATGATATTATTATTAGCTCTGGCTATACGATTGGTCCTTTTGAAGTGGAAGATGCGCTTATAAGGCATGCAGCCGTACAAGACTGTGCAGTCGTTGCAAGCCCTGATGAAATAAGAGGAAATGTAGTAAAAGCATTTATTGTTCTTCGGGAAGGATTCCAACCGAGTGATCAGCTAATAGAAGAATTACAAAATCATGTAAAAACGATAACGGGGCCCTATAAGTATCCAAGAAAAGTTGAATTTATGGATGATTTACCAAAAACAACATCTGGTAAGACGAGGAGAGTAGAATTACGTAATAAAGAAAAGATGGTAAATAAATAGAGCTATCAATGTGAGGAGATCAAATAAATGATTCTCCTCTTTTTCTTGTAATAAGAAAGTATAAAATTTGTTGCTTTAAATACCGATTTAACGGAATAGCCACGTTCGGCTCCAGCGCCCAGCAACTAGGCGACTTCACGAATCGCCCTAAGATAAGTCATCATCAGTTCGTGCTAAATAGGAAGGTCGACTAAACAGGGGTATGCCGCCCAACGTCGGCATACCCCTGTTTTAGTGGCATAATTCCTAAAACTTCAGTTGATTCGCTCCACTCGCTATTGCTAATGGGGCTTGCGCCTTTGTTCTGGACTATAGAAAAGTATAAGTTTATAGTATAAACCAAACTGACGGCGTTTTATCTGCATAGAGAATGAATGATAGCCAAGTTTTCTAATAGAGGATTCATACATCTTGTGGATGTTATGATACGTGAGCAAAGACCTTGAAAGTCAAACAAAGTCAAAGTATAATAATAGTCAAAAGGTCAAATAAAGTCAAAGTCATACGAAAACCATTAAAAACAAGCTTAAAACTTCGTATTATAGAAAAAATAAAAAAATAATACAAATCCCTTGAAAGTCAAAGAAGGTCAGAGTATAATATTAATTGAAAGGTCAAAGATAGTCAAAGTCAAACATTGATGAGTATATAGATAAACTTTAAAAGGAGGAGTTCCATATGTTATGTCAAAATTGTAAACAAAATGAAGCAACAGTTAATGTAGCAATGCAATTAAACGATCAACATATGCAAATGCATTTATGCAATGAATGCTTCCGTAAAATGCAAGGCCAAATGATGGATGGTAATAATAACTTTTTTTCTCAATCCCCGTTTAGCAATGCTTATGGGTCATTTGCAGAATCGGGAAATGGCTCACCGAAAATGGGAACACGCACAAGACAACAGACAGGAAATCAAGGAAATGGTCTACTTGATCAGTTAGGTAAAAATCTAACAGATGAAGCAAGGGGTGGAAAGATTGACCCAGTAATCGGACGAGATAATGAAGTGAAACGGGTTATTGAAACATTGAATCGTAGAAATAAAAACAACCCTGTTTTAATTGGTGAACCAGGCGTGGGTAAAACAGCTATTGCAGAAGGTTTAGCTTCAAAGATAGTAGAAGGTGACGTCCCAACCAAATTATTGAATAAAGAGATTTATTTGCTTGATGTAGCATCACTTGTTGCCAATACTGGTGTACGAGGACAATTTGAGGAGCGAATGAAACAATTAATTCAGGAGCTGCAACAACGTCAAGATGTGATTCTATTTGTTGATGAAATTCATTTACTAGTTGGTGCAGGAACAGCAGAAAGCTCACAAATGGATGCTGGCAACATTTTAAAACCAGCGCTTGCTAGAGGAGAGATTCAACTAGTTGGAGCAACGACACTAAAAGAATATCGTCAAATTGAAAAAGATGCAGCATTAGAACGTCGTTTACAACCAATTATCGTTGAAGAACCAACTCCGGAAGAAGCGGTGCAAATATTAAAGGGTATTAAAGATCGTTACGAAAAATTTCATGAGGTACGCTATTCTGATGAAGTTATAGTAGCTTGTGTAAACTTGTCTAAACGCTATATCCAAGATCGCTACTTACCAGATAAAGCAATTGATTTAATGGATGAAGTTGGTTCTAGACTAAATTTAAATAATTCATCTAAAGATTCTGAGTCTATTTATCATCGTTTAGAAGAAGTAAAAAAAGAAAAAGAAGCTGCGGCTGAGCGTGAAGATTATGAACGAGCAGCACACTTACGTTATCAAGAAATTCAGTTACAAAAACAGTTGGAAAAAGCAAAAGGTGAAGAGCAAGATATAGATGTAGATGTGTCTGACATTGAGTTAATTGTCGAAGAAAAAACGGGTATTCCAGTAACGAAACTACAAGCAGATGAACAAGAAAAGATGAAAAATCTTGCTAAACATCTAGGCGAAAAAGTTATTGGACAACAAGAAGCAGTTAATAAAGTAGCTAAAGCAATTCGTCGTAGTAGAGCTGGTTTAAAAGCAAAAGAACGCCCAATCGGTTCGTTCCTATTTGTTGGACCAACTGGAGTAGGTAAAACAGAATTAACAAAAGTGCTAGCTGAAGAATTGTTTGGTACAAGAGATGCGCTTATTCGACTTGACATGAGTGAATACATGGAGAAACATGCTGTATCTAAAATTATTGGTTCACCTCCTGGTTATGTAGGACATGAAGAAGCCGGACAATTAACTGAAAAAGTGCGTCGTAATCCGTATTCCATCGTTTTATTAGATGAGATTGAAAAAGCGCACCCAGATGTACAAAATATGTTCTTACAAATCATGGAGGATGGTCACTTAACAGATTCTCAAGGCAGAACAGTGAGCTTTAAAGATACTGTCATTATTATGACAAGTAATGCGGGAACTGGATTTAAAACAATAAGTGTCGGCTTTAATAAAGATAAGCACGATTCCGTCTCCACGTTGGAAAGACTAAGCGACTATTTCAAACCAGAATTTCTTAACCGTTTTGATGCGATTATTCGCTTCAATGAATTAGAAAAAGAACACCTACTAGAAATTGTTGACTTAATGCTTCAAGAGCTACATGATACAATCGAAGAAAACAATATTTCAATTACTATTACGGACGAAGCAAAAGAAAAGCTTGTTGATGTAGGATTTGATGCAAGATTTGGTGCGCGTCCACTACGAAGAGTGATTCAAGACAAAGTAGAAGACCAGTTAACGGATTTAATACTTGAAAATGAAAATGTAAATCATGTTCAAGTCGACGTTATAAACGACAATATCGTAGTTAAACAAGCTTAAAAATTATAATGAAAAGCTACTGAGCACGAAGAAGTGTTCAGTAGCTTTTTTTTAGGACTATAGGAAAGCAATTTAGATTTTATCGTATAAGAAAAACCATTAAGAGTTGGTGAAAGCCTTCGTTTTTCTAGTGAAAAATCTTATAAGGTAAGTCAATGATGGAAGACCCACTTCATACTTTTGTCTATAAGGAAAACAACCGTTCAATTTACACTAGTCTAAGGGTAACAATAAGTACATCCAAAAAATGACTGTTTGTATCGTTCATAAATACGCCCTGTTTGCAAGAGAATAAACAGTATACTCCAAAATGCAAAGGGTGCAGTTTCTTATGTACAAAAGACAGCATATTTCTATAATAATTCTCACTATATTTATTACTTTTATTCCTTTTCAATCTGTACATAGTGATAATGCTGCAAAGGATATGCAAGTTCATTTTATTAATGTCGGTCAAGGTGACAGTATATATATTCGAACCCCGAGTAGTAAACATATTTTAATCGATGGCGGACCGCCAAAATATGGTAAAAAGGTAGTCAATTACTTAAAGCAGCAAGGTGTAAAAAAATTAGATTTAGTAGTAGCGACACATCCAGACATAGATCATATTGGCGGGCTCGTCACCGTAATGAAGCAATTGGAAATAAAAAAGATGTTAGATTCCGGTAAGCTGCATACAACGAAAAGGTATTCCAAATATATTCAGGAGCTTGTAAAACAGGAAATTCCTATATCAATTGCAAAAATGGACGAAGAAATAGAGCTTGATCCATCATTAAATATTCAAGTACTCAATACGTATCAACCATCTAGGACGAATAATCAATCTTCTATCGTTTTACAAGTATCGTATAAACAAGTTGATTTTTTATTTATGGGGGATGTAGAAATGAAACAAGAAAAAGATATTCGAAAAAAAGTCGATGCATCAGTCGAAATATTGAAAGTCGCACATCATGGATCGAAAACAAGTTCCTCGCTCTCGTTTTTGCAATCCATCCAGCCGAATATAGCTATTTTAACGTATCACAAGAATAACCGTTATGGGCATCCAGTTGAAAGAGTGATTCATCATTTATATAAAGTAGGAGCTTCCATATATTCAACTGGAGCGTTAGGGCATCTAGTAATTCGTACAGATGGGACAACCTATATGGTCGAGCCGGAAAAAGAACCTTATGATGCTTTATATGCCAGTTAATTATTTACAAAAATATACAAAAGTGATATCATTATAATATAAAAATGATAGGTAGGTGCAGGCACATGAAGGAGAAACCAGCTTGGACGTTTAATGGGTATGCGGGAGTTTTAATTATTGCATTTTTGTTGGCGGGTACGGTATTTAGCTTTTTAGAACAACAATTTATTATTGGAATTCTTTGTGTCATCGTAGCTGTTACTTTAGGAAGTGGAATTACTTTAATCCAGCCAAACCAGTCTGCAGTTGTCATGTTTTTAGGGAAGTACATGGGAAGTATTCGGAAGGAAGGAATTGTGATAACAGTCCCTTTCTCTGTTCGAAAAATGATTTCGCTTCGTGTGCGAAATTTTAATAGTAATCGCTTAAAGGTTAATGATGTTAACGGAAATCCAATTGAGATTGCTGCGGTTATTGTTTTCAAAGTCATTGATAGTGCAAAAGCCGTATTTGATGTGGATCAGTATGAACAATTTGTAGAAATTCAAAGCGAGACGGCAATTCGTGCGGTAGCTACCAAATATCCTTATGATTCTTTTTCAGACGCGGAACTATCCCTTCGTGGAAATGCGGAAGAGGTATCGAATGAACTGCGTGTTGAATTACAAGAGCGTTTGAAGGTAGCAGGTGTAGAAGTAATTGAAACACGGTTAACCCATTTAGCTTATTCTACGGAAATCGCTCAAGCAATGCTCCAACGTCAACAAGCAAGTGCGATTATTGCAGCAAGAAAACAAATTGTGGAAGGAGCCGTAGGGATGGTGCAGGATGCCATTACGCAATTAGAGCAAGACGGCGCAGTAGAACTTGATGATGAGCGTCGTGTGGCCATGGCCAATAATTTACTCGTATCCATTGTTGCTGATCAAGGCACGCAACCTGTTATAAACACAGGATCCCTATACCAGTAATAAAAAGAGGGGTTTTATGGCAAAAAAGAAAAGCTTTCCGTTACGGATTGACCCAAAGTTGTATGAGATATTGCAAGTTTGGGCTAAAGATGAATTTCGCAGTGTAAATAGTCATGTAGAATTTCTGTTACGAGAAGCAATTAAAAAAGCGGGTAGACTACCAAAAAGTGATGATAAAAAAATAGGGGAAGATTAGTTGTAAAGCTTGCAAGAAGCCAAGATGGCATTCTGCAAGCTTTTTTGTATTTATTTTATGTAATGAGTCACATTCCAGATAAACTTTTCCATAGTTATCCCGAACATATAGCTTGTGTGTTTATAAAACAATCATTGTATAAAAAATAGCAAAAGTGTTTGATAAATAGCGCTCTGAAAATATGTCGAGAAAAACTTGATACATATGCTAAAAAAGGTTGACGAGTGAGCTGTTTTGTTATATGGTTAGTTACATAAGTAATTAACCAATGAAGGTGATGAGATGAAGCCTAAATTAGATGAAAGCAAACCGATCTTCTTGCAAATTAAAGAGCAGTTGGAAGATTCGATTATAACTGGTGCTTTAAATCCTGGCGAACGAGTACCATCGACAAATGAATTTGCCAGTTACTATAAGATAAATCCGGCAACGGCTGCAAAAGGAATTAATGAACTCGTTGATGAGTCCATTTTGTATAAGCGAAGGGGTGTAGGTATGTTTGTAACGGATGATGCAAAGCAATTATTAATTGATAAGCGAAAGCAATCCTTTTACAAAAATTATGTATTACCGTTAAAAAGTGAAGCAAAGAAACTGCATATTAGTCAATCAGAGTTGGAAAAAATGGTAGAAAGGTTGGATGAAGAATGAAAATTGAAGTTCGCCAGTTGACAAAGCAGTATAAGAACAAGTTTGCTTTAAACCATGTTTCCTTCACCTTAGAAGAACCGAAAATTTACGGATTGTTAGGAAGAAATGGCGCTGGAAAAACAACGTTTATGGATATGCTAGCGGGAAATATTTTGCCAACAAAGGGCGATATTTTCGTGAATGGAGAGAGACCTTTTGATAATCGACATGTACAGGAAAATGTTTGTTTGATTAAAGAAGGAAATAACTTCAAAAAAGAGTGGAAAGTGATAGAGGTAATTCGACTTTATTCATTTTTCTATCCAAAGTTTGATCAACAGTTAGCGAAACAGTTATTAAAAACATATAACTTGAATCCAAATGCAAAAGTAAAGACACTCTCCAAAGGAATGGAATCCGCACTCGGTATAACAGTTGGATTAGCTAGCAAGACGCCAATTACGATCTTTGATGAGCCTTATATTGGGTTGGACGCTGCAGCGCGAAAACAATTTTATGATGTCATGTTACAAGAGTATGAAAATGAAAAACGAATGATTATTTTTTCCACGCACTTAATTGATGAAGTGAGTCTTATGTTTGAAGAAGTGCTTATATTACAACAAGGGAAATTGGTATTGCAAAAATCCGCAGAAGCATTACGCCAGCAAACGATTTCTGTAACCGGACGACAAGAACAAGTACAGACGTTTATAAAAAATAAACAATTAATTAGTAAGAAGGAATTTATGGGTACGATGACAGCTTATGTATTTGCAGATAGGCAAGAAGCAAAAGAAGAAGGGCTGGAAGTCGAAAGTATTTCAACGCAAGACTTAATGATACAGTTAACAGAAAAAGAAAGAGAGGATCGCCATGAAGCAATCAGTTAAAGGGATAATTTATTTTTTGTTAGTCGAAATACGTAGGTCATTAATCATTTTTTGGACCATTTTATTTACTATTTTACTTGTTTCACTCGCTTTTTCTTATTGGCTATCACAAATAGAAGAAGGCCCTTTTACTTTTAGTTTAACAGGTCCTATCTATGTGTTCTTTAGTGTTTGGGGATTTATTTGTATTAAAGAAATTATTCCTTTTTCTATTAAGCTTGGCGCTACTCGGAAGCAAATATGGAGTACCATCGGTCTATTTTTTCTTAGTTTAGCAATGATCAAAGCCGTATTTGTTCAATTTTTACGAGAAGCGATATGGATATTCAACGATTGGGTTGGCATTGATGTTTTTAGGTTTTTGCACCCTGTTCATTTTCTTACCGATAACTGGTATAGCCGTATGGTCATAGATGTTGCTATTTTTTCCTTTCTCTTTGTAATATCCTATATTATTGGCTCTGTATTCTATAAGTACGGGCTCATTGGCGGTGGAGGTTTGTTAGGGTTTATTTTACTTGTTTTACTAATGACAATTGCCACAGGGGACTTTGCTCCATTTGTACGAGAAATGATAGCGAATATGAGTCTTACTTTTTATATACAATTGTTTGCAGTGAGCGTAGTGCTTTACCTGTGTTCTTTCTTACTCATCCGTCGAATGACAACGATAAAAGTCCAATAATCTTTAATCTTTAGCTTACCCTATCCACATGCTTTGTTAGTTTGAAGCAAATGGATAGGGTAACGATTTATTTTATTGGTTTCGACGAATAAAAGTCCGGTTAAAACGATAGAAGGATGCTAGTAGTATAAGCGCAATGAGCACGATACTTATAATCGTTGTATACATCAATTCAGAAGATACGTCGCCGGTAACAAGGAGTTCTTGAATATACACGGATAAATTAGTTGGACTCCATGCTAAACGGGTTCCTAGTAAGCTTGTTACAAGACTGATAACAGCTGTTGTCCCAATGGTTGCAAAAGCGACTATGCCAGGTGATTGTGTTACCGTATTAAAGAAAATGGAAACGGTGCAAACAAGCAGCAACCATAGCCCGTAGTAAAAAATGACAGCGAGCAACATAGAGAAAGTGATTTCCCCATAAAGTATGTTCGTATAATACCAGCTCGCCGTCATACCAATAATAAAAGCAGCGAAGACGAGTAAAAGGAGGGAAAGCCACTTCGCAAGCACAAATTTGGTATATGACACAGGTTTGACAAGGACAAGCTCTATAACTCCGCTTTTTCGCTCACCACTAATGATACCCATGGATAAGAGGACAATAACTAGAACACCTAACGTAGAATATTGGCTTACACTCATCATGATTGCATCAGCTGGTGAAAACGTAGGTAACTCAATTACTGCACCATCTCCTAAACCACCAACCGATTCTAATATTTCTGGAAGGTAATAATTCGTTATCGGGTCCATAATAGCTAATAGAATAAAAACGAGCGGTACCCATATCCACTTTTTATTACGCCAATTTTCCAAAACTTCTTTTTTAAAAAGTACTTTCATCATATATTGTTCACCGCCTTCATAAACATCTCTTCTAGTGTAGCTTGCTCAAGTTTAAATGCCAATAAAGGCCACTTTTCATCCACGGCTTGTTGCAATATTTCTTGTCTTGCTGTTTCTATATTATTAGCAATCACTTGTACGGTGTCTTTTTCTAGTAATGTGCTTTTAACATGATGAAGAGCTGCTACTTTCTTTTGATAAAATGCTTGATTTTCCGAGAATTGTAACGTTATTTTTGTCGTTTGATATTTTTGACGTAAGTCCTTCATTTTTCCTGATTCAATCATTTCTCCCTTACGTAATAAAATTAATTCATCACTAATTTCATCCGCATCACTTAAAATATGGGTGGAGAATAATACGGTCATTTCTGTTTTTAGCTGATCCAGTAACGTAAGCACTTCTCTACGTCCGATCGGATCAAGGGATGATACAGGTTCGTCGAGCATGAGTAGCTTCGGTTGATGGATAATGGCTTGGGCAATGCCGAGACGTTGCTTCATACCACCTGAATAATTGCCAATTCGTTTGTTTTTTGCTTCAGCAATCCCTGTTATATCAAGTAGTTCCGCACTTCTTTTACGTGATGCGGTCTTGGTTAGACCACCCAGCTGTCCGCTATAGACGAGAAATTCACTTCCTGTCATCCATGAATAAAATACAGGATGCTGTGGTAAGTAACCAATAAGCGTTCGCCTATCGATACTTTTATGCTTGTCAAAAATGATTTCCCCAGACGTAGGTTGTAAGAGACCAGCAATCATTTGCAGTGTCGTCGTTTTTCCGGCACCATTTGGACCAATTAATGCAATACATTGATGTGGAGTGAATTGGTATGCCAAATCTTGTACCGCATATGTGTTGTTAAACTGCTTTGATAAATGAGAAATAGTTAAAATCGTCATTTATTGGTGTCTCCTTCCGAATAGAAAATATAAAATAGGACCAATTATATTAAGAAAAATGATGATAATGAGCCATAACCATTTAGGACCATTTGTATTTTTGACTTTTGCCCAATCAATGAGTGCAACAATCACTAATATAAGTTGAATAATGATAATCGGTGCTACGATAGCCCAGTTAATAGAATGTAAGATATCTTCCATTACCCATCTCTCCTTTAACGAGTTAGCAAAATAATACTGAGCGTAAGCAGTGAAAATGCGAATAGTATTCCCCAAGATTTAGGGTTTGCCCAATTAAACGCCCAACCAATTCCAAAACGTTTTTCTAAAAAAATCGACGGATCCTGTTTATTAACATAAAATACGCCTAGTTTCCAATAGCGGTCATTGTCACGATCAATGATTTTATCGTTTCCCTCATCCGCTATTTTTACCCTACTACCACCTTGACCAGTAGAAAAGGCTAAATAGATAACGCCAACTAACAGAAGCCCATGAATAATGACAGATGTGACAGTAAATACATGGTTACCTTTAGGGAGAAGCAAAATAAATTGTGCTACAGAGAGCCATATCGTGAGCAATATACTGCTAGCGATCATATACAGTGACCACCGTCTCCGAAAAATGACATTTTGTTGTAAAGATCTATCTGGATTTTCCGAACTAATTTGTTGCTTTACCTTTCCAATGAGAATATTGACTGCGAAGAATAAACCTATTAGAAATAGCTGGGTTAACGGTAAAGCGAATACGGATAAATAAGATTTGGATACAAAATTTGTCGCTTCACCAAGAAAATCAAAGTTAGTCGGCAATTGATCTGGAAATTGGTCATACCATATATATGTTAGTGTGGTGGTGATTAGGAAAATTAGAAATGGTATGATAAACCATTTATTAGAGAACTTTAGTTGCTGCGTACGAAACTTTGTGTGAACCATTACTTTTTCTGTTTTATCGTCCCACCATGTAGCGGCTTTTTTCCGTTGCTTCATTATCCTGTGAAAATAAAGATAAATAAAGAATTCAATGATCATATAGCCAAAAATGAGAAAGGTGAGAAATACGCCTCCTCTTTTATCTTCCATGATCGATTCGGGCGAAACTAATACAATTCCAAACACAACGATGCTTACAACTACTGTAAGTAAAGCGTATTTTCTTCGTAATTGTTTCATTTCTGAGGTTGCATATATTTCTTCAGGGATGGACACACCAAAGCTTTCTGTTTTCCTAGTCAAATAAGGTATGAAAATGAAAAAAAGTGCTAGTGGAATAAATGTGATAGCTAAACTAAAAGTGTTCATAGCTGGTCGCCTCCTTTCATAAGGTTATCGAAAATACGTTCGCAAATTTCCGAAAATTCTTCCTGCTTTAAATCACGGCAAATGCTCTCAGCTATGAGTGGTCGTAAATTCTTTTCTAACGCCATTTTGCAAGCTTCTGTCGCCTTTGGGATGCCGTCTGGATGAATCATAACTCCTTTCTGGCGATGAATTTGTAAAAACCCTTCCTGTTTTAATTGTTGGTAGGCTTTATTAACAGTATGTAAGTTAATGCCGATATCAGCAGCTAGTGACCGAACAGATGGTAAAGCATCACCTGGAAGTAGCTCTTTCTTTGCAATTCCTTCAATAATTTGTCTCATCAATTGTAAGTAAATGGGATCTTCGGATTCAAAATCTAGTTCAATAAACACACTATATAAACTCCTTTTTTTGTTCTATCTGTTATACTTATAATATAACAAATAGATAAAAATAGCAATGTTTGTTTTATTTTTCTTGAAAATTTGCTTAACAGTAACTATGTAAAATGGATAGCACTTTATGCCTTTTACAATAATAAAAAAACTATCTTGCCTGGTGAACGCCCTTTTTTATCGTAAAAAAAGAGTCGGAATAAAGTAATCTTTATTCCGACTCCATGTGCGAGTTATAATTGCTTATATTGTTGAATGATAGCTCCTAGCAATTCGTGTATAGAATGTTGCTTTTTAGGAGTGAGTTGTTTTAATTGAAATAATCTTTCTTTAATTTCTGGAAATGTCATTACATATTCCATTATTTCTACAGCCTCATCGTCAAATGATTGATCAGAAGTTTGAAAGACGTGCTTTAGTTCAGCAATCACATTTTCATGAAATGTGTTATTGCCTGCTAAATAGTCAATGGATACATGAAAAAGATCTGAAAGTTTCATTAGCGAAGAAATATCTGGGGTAACATGGCTGTTTTCCCATTTGGCTATGACAGAGCGTGAAAGCTGAAGCTTATCTGCTAATTGCTGCTGAGTCCAACCTTGTTGCTCTCGTAAACGTTTGATGTTGTATGCAATTTGTATGTTCATGGACTATCACACTCAATTGGTTAAAATTAGAAAAGATTCTATAGTAATTTCCATCCTACCATGATTCTTAAAAGAAAATGGGAAATCATTGTTCTTATTTTGAACATATTGTAAAATGTTCCTATAAAGAATAAAGAGGAGGAAACACATGATCTGCTGTCTAAAGATTTATCACCCAACAGTTACGACTTTAACCAAATGTAAGATGTTACGATTTATGTTTAAAGATTATCCACTTCAAATTGAAGTGATATCAAAAAATGCTGTACTTATATATGTATGGGATGTACCAAAAAAGGAGGTTTGGCAAGCTTTTATTAACTTTGAAAGTACGAATGTAATTACTGGATATGGATTTAGTGAGGAAAAAGCGGAAGCAAGACTGATAGCAGAAGCAATGGTAATTAAGTTGTTATCCATGCGAAACAAGAGACAAAAGCATCCACTTGTTTTTTAAAATTGATGAAGGTTTCAATACATCTAATAAATAAACTGGCAGCTTAAGGTATTATATTGCAAAACTGCCAGTTCATTTTTTCATAACTTTGCTATCCCGCACAGATTTATTTGTGGTGAAGATGGTGTAGTGCTTCCTGCAGATAAGGGAAAGAGAACGTAAATGAATGATCTAGTGCTTTTTGGGGGATAACGTACTGACCTTTAGTTATTAAGCCCGCCATTTCGCCAAGTGCCGTGTACATAAATATGGAAGGAACAGGAAGCCAATAGGGTCGATTTAACACTTTTGCTAATATCTGCATAAATGTTTTGTTTTGCTTTGGGTGTGGTGCAGTTACATTTACAGGTCCAGATATAGCTTTATTTTCGATACAAAAAACGATTAATTTCACAGCATCTTCAATATGAATCCATGATATCCATTGTTCCCCGGAGCCAATTTTGCCTCCTACACCTAGTTGGACAGGGAATCGCATCATTGGTAAAGCCCCACCGTTTCCTAGAACAACACCAAAACGAGTAAGTACTGTGCGAATATTGTATTTCTCAGCTTGTTTAGCGACGTTTTCCCATTTCGTTGTAACCTTTGCTAGAAAGTCATCACCAGGAGTAGTCGTGTTTTCGGAAAACATCAGGTCATTGGAAGTTCCGTAATATCCTACAGCAGAACCACTAATGAATACATCTGGCTTATTTGGCAATTTTTCCATAAATGCTAGTGTTTTTTCGGTTGTTTGAATTCTGCTGGATAAAATGGATTCTTTCTTTGTTTTTGTCCAATAACCAAATAAAGATTCACCAGCAAGGTTAATCACACTTTTAATAGGCGGCAATTGTTCATTAGGATAGTCATAACCAATGAAAGTTTGTTTATTTGTATCTGTATGTTCTTGGGGGGAGCGTGTCAACACATATACATGATAATCACGCTCACATAAATAGTCCGTTAATGCTTGGCCAATAAATCCAGTTCCTCCTGTTATTAGTACATTCATGTTTTCTCCTCCTTCATATTCAATATGTAAATCTTAAGTTAATGTCAGTTTCCCCAATATGTGCTATTCCATGTTTCTCATCGGCAGAGCGCATTCAAAGGTGCTATCATTTTGTGAATTTTATTTGCTCATAAGATGTAGCGGCAAGGGGTTTTGGGTCTAAGTTAGTATAAGTTTTCTTTATAAAGACTTGCAATCATGAAACGGCTACATTACATTTCAACTTATATCTAATTATAAACGATACAAAAAAGCTAGAGTAGCAAAAGGTGCTATCCACAAAGTACGGCGAAAAGATGATCTGTACTCGAAAATGTAACAATGCTACAGTGGAGAACGAAAATTTGTTAGCATGTAAAAAAAAGCCTTCCTTAATAAAATAGAATAACTTTTTCATTCCGCTCCATTTTGGTATGATGAAAAAAAGGAGAGAGAGTGGAATGTCAAAAATCACTCGTATTACAACACAGAAAAAAATGCATCAACGATATAATATTTTTTTGACTGATGATAATAAAGGGGAACGCTACGGTTTTAGTGTAGACGAATCTGTATTGATTCATTTTCAGTTACGAAAAGGCATGGAAATATCAGATTCCATGATGGACGCCATCAAAAGAAGTGATAGCATGTACCAATCTTATACCCTTGCTATTCGATATTTAAGCTTCCGCATGCGAACAAAAAAAGAAATAGAGGACTACTTAACAAAAAAAGAAGTAGATCAAGCTCATATAGTAAGCGTGATGGACAAGTTGGTAGAAGAGCAACTTCTTAATGATCATCAGTTTGCTGACATGTTTGTACGATCACGAATAAATACATCCACAAAAGGCCCGGCAATCATTAAGCAGGAATTGTTGAAAAAAGGAGTAGAGGAAAACATTGCAGATAATGCGTTAAAGCAATTCTCATATGCCATTCAATATGATAAAGTGAAAAAATTGGTGGAGAAAAAACAACAACAGAAAAAAACAGAGTCATATAAAAAGCGACTACAAAAAATGCAAACTTTTTTACAACAAAAAGGTTATGATAAAAGTGTAGTCCAAACAGTGGTGCAGGAACTTCCATCATCCATTGATAGGAATGCCGAATGGGATGCTATTATCCATCATGGAGAAAAATTAAAGAAAAAGCATGCAATGAAAAGAACAGGGTTTGAGTTGAGGCAGAAAATAACAGAAGGATTGTATAGAAAAGGTTTTTCTTTTGAACTTATTCAGCAGTATTTAGAAAGACATGTGGATGATAAAGAGTAATAGTGATAGGGCTGTTAGGTTTCTTTTCTGTTTGTTGATTGGTAAAATTAAAGAGGATTTAGTTTCTATCGCTGTAGGAAATAAGAATTTTCCTAAGATAAACATGTAATAAAAATGCAAATGGGGAGAAGGATGGGAAACAAAAATGAACAATAATTATCGCTATAGTGACTATTCTATTGAGCAATTGCGTCAGGAAATAGGCAGGTTAAAAGAAAAAGCGCAAAAAGCAGAACAGCTAGGAAATATTTCTGAGGTGGCAGTTAATGAGCGTAAAATGCAGGTTGCTTTAGCTTATACAATAAATCCAGATGACTTTACAGCAAATGAGACGTATGAATTTACAACAGATCAAGGATGGAACTTCAAGGTGGACTATATAAATGGTGTGTTTGCTTGGGGGCACAGAGTTAATCTATTAGGAGAGGTACTAGAAAAACAGGAAGCAATTCCGATATCTTTGTTAGGGAAACGTATAGAATAAATCCGTTGTTTTCAAGTTGTTATAGTTTTTTTAATCTACAGGTGGTGCAGGGCTTGCCTTATGTGCATGCTAATGGTATGATATAAAGTCTAAAATTGCCTAACCAAAGAAAACAGCAGGGGTTAGCCTGCTGTTTTACATCGGAAGAAAAGAAAGTGTAGAATTTGATTTAACGGAATAGCCACGTCCGGCTCCAGCGCCCAGCAACTAGGCGACTTCACGAAATCGCCTTACGATAAGTCATCATCGGTTCGTTCCTCACCGTGATTCCTAAAACTTTAGTTGATTCGTTCCACTCGCTACGTTGCTAACCGGGCGCTTGCGCCTTTGTTCTTTAAATGGGACTTTCTTCTACATAAAGTTTATGCTGAAGTTTCTTTTCTGAAAAGATCCATCCTGTGTAAGAACTTGTAATGTGCATCGAATCATCTATTTGCACAACGGCAACAAATGGATAATGCCCCTTGGAGCGATAGCGTAAGTCGATAAATCGCACTTCCGTATAATCTTTATATTCGTTAATTTCCCATCGGTATACGGGAGAAAATGAAAGGAACGCAGCAATATTTTTATCAGTCTTGGCCACTTTCATCAGCTCTGTATCTGGGAGCGGTACTCTTGTAAACTCATCAATAATTTCAATGTGATTGTTATCAACGACACCAACATAGAACCTATCCTTTGTCGTTATAGCGACACGCCAATAATTTTGTTTAATCGTTGGTGATGTAGCAATCTGCTCCACGTCGGAAAAATAGCTGTTGATTTTTTTTACGATGAATCGTTTATCCATGTAACGTTTGATGTAATAAAGTACAATAACGCTATAGATAACAGCCCATATAAATGCAGGGTTTGCTCCCAACGCCCAAGCAGCAATGCCGGCAATATGCAAGAAAAATATATATGGATCGAACGTATTAATAAAACCATAAGCTACCCATCGATTAGAGAAGGGCCGATATGCTTGTGTTCCATAGGCATTAAAAATATCCACTAACACATGGATTATTACGGCTATAGCAGTCCATAGCCAAATATGAAAGAAACTCTTTTCTGGTATAAACAAATGGATCATACTTGCAATTAAAATTCCCCACATAAGAACTGCTGGAATAGAATGTGTAATTCCACGATGATGGCGTATATAGGTAGCATTATTTTTTAATTTTAAAACGGTATCAAAATCTGGTGCATGGGAACCTACAATTGTTCCTACTAGAACAGCATTGAATAAAGCTGGGTCATTGCTTATAACAGGATCAATTGTAGCTAATCCCCCAAGCGCAACTCCCATTACAATATGGGTACCAGTATCCATAATGTTTTTTCCTCCTTAAGCTGCGTTTATAGTTGTATATTCCTACTGCAGTAATAGGTATGTTCAAAAGCTTACGTATGTTTTTGCGAACTCTGAACACGCACTATAAAGGACAGGAAATATTTAATGATGTTTTTATTGTACCATATAGGAAGTGATTTTATGAATGATGAAAAACTACAATCTATTGACATTTTAACATTTCGACGTGATTTACTAAGCTGGTATAAGGAAAATAAACGCGATTTACCTTGGCGCCAAGATCAGAATCCTTACCGAGTATGGGTCTCTGAAGTAATGCTACAACAAACAAAAGTAGATACGGTTATTCCGTATTTTAATCGTTTTATGGCTAAATTCCCAACTGTAGAAGCATTAGCACAAGCGGATGAGCAAGAAGTGTTAAAGGAATGGGAAGGGCTTGGCTATTACTCTAGAGCGCGAAATTTGCAAAATGCGGTGAAAGAGGTAGCAACGAAGTACAATGGAAGGGTGCCAGATGATGCGGAGGAACTAGGTGTATTAAAAGGGGTAGGTCCGTATACAAAGGGAGCGATTTTATCCATTGCTTATAATCAGCCAGAGCCAGCTGTAGATGGAAATGTCATGCGTGTTTTATCCCGAGTATTAAAAATTGAAAGTGATATTACGCAACAACGGACGAAAAAACTATTTGAAGCCTATGTACGCAAGCTCATTGATCCACAAGACCCCTCATCGTTTAATCAAGCTGTCATGGAATTAGGGGCTTTAATATGTACACCTAAATCTCCAGCTTGTTTATTATGTCCGGTTCAAGCGCATTGCCAAGCTTTTGTTGCAGGTATGGAAGAACAGTTGCCCGTAAAAAAGAAAGCAAAAAAACAAAAGAATATTGCTTATGTTGTGTTGTTAGCAGTTGATGACCAAGATAATTATGTAATTGAAAAGCGAAAAGAAGCTGGTTTGTTAGCTAATTTGTGGCAATTTCCTATGGTTCCTATAAAAGAAGTAGAGTGGGTTCATTTAGAAAATTGGGTTTATAATGAATATGGATTAGAAATAACGCTAGGGGAAAAACAAAGTAAGTTAAAGCATGTTTTTTCACATTTAATATGGCATTTAGAAGTATATGAAGCAAAATTAATTAAAAAATTAAGCAAAAGTAACAGGTTACAGTTAGTTAATAAACAGGATTTAACAAATTACCCTTTTCCTGTACCACATCAAAAAATTAGGAATAGTTTATATGAAAAGGAACAAAATATGTAACAGGAACACAAGGCAAATTGTTGCCTTGTGTTTTTTATACTATAGGAAAGCATAAATTTTTAGGACTTATAGTATAAGCAAAACGACGGCGTTCTATCGTTATAAAGATTTTGGCGATAGCCATCGTTTTTCTAAATGTTTTAATTTTTTCTCGCTTGCATCTCTTTATTAATTTCATGCAGGATGCTTAGTCCTTCTGGGTTTATATATGGCAAAAGCTGTGACAAAGCGTGTTGGAAATAATCTAATTCATTCTTATCCCAATCTTGTTTACTGATCATGGAAAGTTCTGTGAAATCACGTCTGTTTTCTTCCATAATTCACCCTCCAGTAAGTCCATAGCAATTTCTATTCTCTCTTCAAACGTATTCAGTTATAGGATAAAGCTATTTAGAAAGCCAACTATAGCGCCTATAATAATCCCTCGTTCTTAATATGCGTATTTAACAAAATTATATTCGTTTATGGAATAAATAACCAAAAAACCATTATTTTACTACAAAAATAATGGATAACTTCATGTGTTGTCGGACAAATTAATTATTGCGGAGGTGATATTGATGGCTAAAAAGCAACAACCAAACCAAACTTCTACTGGTACAAACATTCAAAAGGTTAAGCAACAGAATCAACAAGCCGCTCAAGGGCAAGGTCAGTACGGTACAGAATATGGTGCTGAACAAACAAATGCTCAAGAAGTAAGAAAGCAAAACCAAAAATCTCAACAAAACAAAAAGTAACGATTTATAGCCTCAATTATGCCAAGGACTATACCAAAAGCTGTGTTAGAGCTTTTGGTATAGTCCGATTTTTGTTTTGCTATAGGAAGTATAATTTTTTAGTATTTATAGTATAAGAAAAACTACAGCTTCTGAAATAAGACTTGGTGACGAGCAAAGTTTTCTAATTTGCATTCTTAGTAGGGTGGGTATATTTTTCAAATGGAAACAGGCAAGATGTTTGCATATTGAAAATGAATTACTTTATATTTCTCTCCATTACTATTATAATAATATGCATGATTCGTTATGGAGGTTTTTTGTAAAGGAAAGGGAGATTGAATGGTTGCTCCGATCCCAGGAACTAATATACAAATACAAAGTTATAAGCATAATGGACGGTTGCATCGTATATGGACAAACAGTCTTGTTTTAAAAGGGACAGAGACCGTTGTTATCGGAGCAAATGACCGAACAGAGGTAAAAGAAAGTGATGGTAGGTCATGGTTTACGAGAGAACCAGCTATTTGTTATTTTCATGCTGCGCATTGGTTTAACGTCATCGGTATGCTTCGAACAGACGGTATTTATTACTATTGTAATATCAGCTCTCCATTTCTATATGAGCATCGTGCAATTAAATATATTGATTATGACTTAGATGTAAAAGTTTATCCAGATATGACATATACTTTATTAGATGAAGACGAGTATGAACTACATCGACAACAAATGAAATACCCAAGTAAACTTGATTATATCTTACATCACCAATTGAATATTCTTGTAAGGTGGGTGAGACAAAGATATGGTCCTTTTTCACCAGGGTTTGTCGATGAATGGTATGAGCGATACTTAACATATCGATAAAGCAAAAGGAGAACGAAAATAGAATGATTATACCTTGTTACAAATGAGTAGCAAGGCTTTTCTTTGCAATGTAGGAAAGTAAAAAGTCTATAGTATAAGAAAAACTACAGCTTTAGCCATAAGACCTGGCGAGCGACAAGCCAGGTGATTCTAGTGTTGGCTTAATGCTGCAATTGCATCGTGTATTTAAACGGACAACTGCTCTTACTTTATTTTTTCGTAAAGGACGTATTCGAAATGAATTCAATGAAGCAATATATGTATTTTGTAAAACCTTATAAATGGAAGATATTTTGGACGGTTATAGTCGGAATTGTAAAATTTGGCATTCCGTTATTAATGCCTTTAATCCTCAAATTTGTAATTGATAACATTATTGGTAATGAAGTACTGAGTCAAACGGAAAAGACAACCCAACTCATTTGGTTGATGGGAACGGCTTTTATCATTTTCTTTGTTTTACGACCACCTATTGAATATATTCGACAATATTTAGCTCAGTGGGTTGGAAATAAGGTGCTTTTTGATATTCGAGACCGTTTATTTGACCATTTACAGCATTTAAGTTTGAGATTCTATTCCAAAACAAAAACAGGCGAAATTATTTCCCGGGTAATACATGATGTCGAACAAACAAAAACGTTTGTCATTACAGGTCTAATGAATATTTGGTTGGACCTGATAACGATACTGATTGCTATCGGAATTATGTTGTCGATGGATATCGAATTAACCATTGTAGCTATTATTCTATTTCCTTTGTTTGGCTTTTCTATTAAATATTTTTATGGAAGACTGCGGCAACTCACTCGTAAACGCTCACAAGCGCTTGCAGAAGTTCAAGGACATTTACATGAACGCGTGCAAGGCATGCCGGTAACGAGAAGCTTTGCATTGGAAGATTATGAACAAGAACAATTCGCTAAAAGAAATAATAATTTTTTGAACAGAGCACTGGAGCATACAAATTGGAATGCTAAAACTTTTGCAGTAACGAATACAATTACAGATGTAGCACCTTTATTAGTAATCGCGTATGCGGGCTATCAAGTTATTCATGGTCATTTAACAATGGGAACAATGGTCGCTTTTGTCGGATATATGGAACGGGTGTATAGTCCGTTAAGAAGATTAATTAATTCTTCGACAACACTTGTGCAATCGATCGCTTCCATCGACCGCGTTTTTGAGTTAATGAATGAGAAATATGATATTACAGATCGACCTCATGCGGCGGAATTAGATAACCTACGTGGTGAAGTAACTTTTGAGGATGTTTATTTTCAATATGAGGATGAAGAACAGGCTGTGTTAAGGGATGTTTCCCTTCATGTGAAAGAAGGAGAAACCATTGCTCTTGTCGGTATGAGTGGCGGAGGAAAATCAACGTTTGTAAGTCTTATACCACGTTTTTATGATGCTACGAGTGGAGCAATAAAGGTAGATGGAATCGATGTTAGAGATGTGAAGGTGCGTTCACTACGAGATCAAATTGGAATGGTGCTGCAAGACAACACCCTGTTTAGCGAATCAATCGCAATGAATATTCGCATGGGAAACCCTCATGCTACGGATGAAGAAGTGGTGAAAGCAGCTAAAGCGGCAAATGCTCATGAATTTATTCAGCAGTTACCATATGGCTATGATACGCTTGTTGGTGAACGAGGTGTGAAATTATCAGGGGGACAGAAACAGCGAATTGCCATTGCACGTGTTTTCTTAAAGAATCCACCAATGCTTATATTTGATGAAGCAACATCCGCTCTTGATTTAGAAAGTGAGCATACGATTCAAGAGGCAATGGAAAAATTAGCTTCTAACCGAACAACGTTTATTGTTGCGCATCGATTAGCCACAATCACGCATGCGGATCGTATTGTCGTAATGGAAGATGGAAAAATTAAAGAAATTGGAACGCATTATGAACTGATGTATAAACAAGGAATATATTATAATTTGTACCAAGTGCAACACCTAGACACTACTGTTGAACAAGGTTAAGCAAAGAAGCATACGTGATAGCCTTAAAAAATTGGAAATTAGATGATGATTCGCACAATGCGTGTTATGAAGGTTATAGGAAAGTATAAGATTTTTTTGTTCATAGTATAAGAAAACTGTATGAAAGTTTTACATGATCGGGGCGAGTAGATTACCGCCCCGTAGCTTTTGTTCCACTATAGGAAGTATAAAAATATGACGCTAAGCTCTGTTTTTCTAACAATTTTTACATGTTCACTTCCTTCTTAAAGTGAACATGCGAGTATATAAAGTCTAAATAGATTCTGGTTATCAAGACTTGTATTGCGCGTATTGAATGAAAGTTGTTTCATCTTCAATGACGCCACAAGCTGCACACTGGATTTTAAATTTAGGCCCTTGATACATGATATGAAAGGTTTCCACTTGATTTGTTTCATATGTCTCGACTATTTCTCCCGTTTGTGCATCCATCTTCATAGGGTTTGCTACTTGATCAATTTTGTTAAATCTCGTCTTATTTGTTTTGCAATTGGGACAACAATATGGCGCTTGCATTATGATCCTCCTTCTGTTCTTTTTCCTATTATTCTAATAGAGAGGTTATTTTATGCATACGTAAAAGGACTGCTTGTAACTTTACAAACAGTCCTTGCTTACTATATAGGGAACCATCAAGCTGTATAAATGAGATTCGTTTCGGTATCACAAGCGATAAGCTAACTTATCTTACGTGGCTTATTTCGTTTGCATGTGTTGAAATGTTTTCTCTACAGCCGCGATTGTTTCCTCAATATCTTTTTCCGTATGTGCAATGGTTAAGAACCAAGCTTCATATTTTGATGGGGCTAGGTTAATTCCTTGGCGAAGCATGAGGCGGAAAAATGTTGCAAAGCTTTCTCCATCGCTAGCCTCAGCTTGCTCATAATTGGTAATCTCGCCATCACCAAAATATACGGTAAGGGCTCCGCAAAGTCGATTGACCGAAATGGAAATACCGTATTTGTCAGCTTTCTCTAAAATTCCCGTTTCCAACTTTTCACCAAGCTGATCAAGCTTTTCGTAAAGGCCATCTTCTTGTAGTACTTCTAGACATGCTATTCCAGCTGCCATGGAAGCTGGATTTCCAGCCATCGTTCCCGCTTGGTAAGCAGGGCCAAGCGGAGCTACTTGTTCCATGATCTGTTTTTTACCGCCATATGCACCAATTGGTAGACCACCACCAATGATTTTACCCATAGCTGTCATATCAGGTTCAATACCATATATTTGCTGAGAGCTTCCATATGTAAAGCGAAATGCAGTAATTACTTCGTCATAAATAACGAGGGCTCCAGCATTGTGTGTAAGGTCGTTGACAGCTTGGAGAAAGCCTTCCTTAGGCTCTACAATCCCAAAATTTCCAACGATAGGTTCAACAAGCACAGCTGCTATTTGGCCTTTCCAAATATCTAAAGCATGTTTCAACGCTTCTATGTTATTAAAAGGAACCGTAATAACATCTTGGGCTACGGATTCCGGGATACCTGCTGAATCAGGTGTACCGAGCGTTGCTGGACCAGAGCCCGCTTCTACGAGGACAGAATCAAAATGTCCATGGTAACAGCCAGCAAACTTAATAATTTTTGTTCGGTTAGTATAAGCTCTTGCAACACGAACAGTGGTCATTACGGCTTCTGTACCTGAGTTGACAAAACGCACTTTTTCCAACGAAGGAATGGCTTGCTTCAGCATTTTAGCAAACTGGTTCTCTAATTTTGTTGGTGTACCATATAACACACCATTCGTAGCAGCGTGTGTAATCGCTTTGGCAATATGTGGGTGCGCATGCCCTGTAATAATTGGCCCGTAAGCCCCTAAATAATCAATATATTTATTACCGTCGACATCCCAAAAATAAGCGCCTTCCCCTTTTTCCATGTAAACGGGTGCGCCGCCTCCAACTGCTTTATAAGCACGTGATGGTGAATTAACACCTCCCACAATATGCTTCAATGCTTCCTGATGAAGTGCTTCTGATGTTGAAAAATTCATAATTATTTTCCTCCTAGGTTACATGAATCCATGTAATTGTATACCAATTACCTAAATATGCAATACGTATCTTGCAAACTTGTTGAAAACTGGAATCATGCCTTGCTTGTAAAACTTTGAAAACATGGTGTATTCACCTGAGCCCTTTAGCTCCTGTTGTAAAAAGTAAGTTAATCACCTATTTTATAGCTTATCAGATTAGAGTGCTGTTATAAAGCAGAAGAGCGTGCCGCTTTTTTAAGTCTAGAAAGGTAGAAATTACGAATAAAAATAAAATTGATAAAGTGCACAATAAAATAAAATGAAATAATATACATACTAGGTATGAGCACAGATGATGCAAGCATATTTTGTAATGCTTTATAGGCAAAAGCAGCATGAATAACGGCTACGAAAAATGGTAGAAAAAATAGAAAGGCAATTTGCCTCGTTGCAATTTTCTTCATTTCTTTATTTGTTAAGCCAATACGATAAAGTGAATAGTAATGGGCAATGTCCTTATCAATACCTTGATACATACGGAAATAAAGAATCGATCCAGCGGCTAGAAAAAATAGCACACTAATAAAAATCCCAAAAAAGAACAAATACGACATCGATTCATTGAAACTTGTATATAAGTCTGCTCTAGAGCCTGCATGGATAGTATCATTGGAAGCAGCGACTTCTGCTTGTTCTATTTTCTCGACGTAATGTACCCAATTAGGTATATTTGCCGTATAATAAAAAGCTTTTTCCCCGTGTTTTTGAAATTTGTCAAATGTAGCATCTGATACAACTAGTGCACTTCCACCTAATGTGGTAGCGTTCGTCGTATTTTTCCCCGGCTTTATTTTCAGTTCGATTTGCCCTTTTTCAGGAATAAATCGTAATTTTTTTGGTGGAGGTGGGATATATGGGCTAAACACAGCTTCCGTAAGTAATATGGCCTCATTATGTTGTAAAGCTTCTAGTTTTTTTTGTTGATTTACATCCATCATTTTATTGTAATCGGAGAAACCAAATACAATTACTTCCACATTGTCCCACTCAGATTTATTCGAGACAGACGACGTTTTTACAGCAGGGATGGCTAAGGATTGAAAGGGTATTTCTGATTCATGAAAAAAAGATTCCACTTCTTTTATAGTTTCATCCAATTCCGCTTTATTTTCTTCCCCTTCTGTAAGCAGAGAGTAATCATGCGGTACGAAACGTTCGCTTTCTTCTTCCGCTGCTTGGAATAGCCCGTACAATACTCCGGAAGATGTAAAAGCAACGGCGCTTAATATAGTTACCATAGAGAGTAACTTAGCGTTATCTTTTAATTTATATGTTAAGTCGGAAATAATTAATAAGTTTAGTCGCTTGTAAAAAATGTTTTTTCTGCGTTGTAAAAAACTAGTTAAAGCGATACTAAATTGCGTAAATAAAAAATATGTCCCTGGAATAATTAATGCTAAAATAATAAACATTCGATACATCATAGATATAAGGTCAGAAGTATATGCTAAATAATAGGAATAAGTTACAGCAGCTAACGCTAGTACGCTTATAATCCAAGAAAAACGCGGTTTTTTCCTTGGTGCTTGAGCGCCACGAAATACTTCCATAATCGATTTTGTTCGCAATGTAAGTACAACAAGCAGCGAATTGATTTCAAACATAAAAAAGAACAGTATCACGGTGATAGCAATTGCCTTCCAGGATAAATAAAAGGAAAACACTTCCCCTGTTCCTAAAATGACAGAAAATATCATTAAGAAAAGCTTCGTGAATAAAGCTCCTACTAATATTCCTGCAACAATAGAGGCTACACCGATAATTGTATTTTCCAAAATAAGCATTCGATTTAACTGGAATTTACTAATTCCTAACGTTGTTAAAATACCATATTCTTTCTTGCGTGATTTAATAAAGGCAGAGGTTGAATATAGTACAAATAAAAAAGAAAACAAATAAATAATGACTTCAGAAGCAACGATGCCCGTTTTTACGGCATCAATAAAGTCGTATGTTGCTATTTCAGGGTGGAAGATAACTACGGCATACATAAAAAAGACGATGACAGCAAACATACAACTTAGAAAATAACTTAAATATGCACGTGTATTACGTTTGACATTATTAAAAGTGAACTGTCTGAAGGTCATGGATGTTTCCTCCCAATAATGACTGCATGTTTAAGATTGCTTCAAAAAAAGTTTGCCGATTGTCACCTTGATGTATTTCGTTATACAATTTTCCATCTTTAATGAAAATAACTTTTTGGCAAAAACTTGCAGCAAACGGGTCATGCGTTACCATTAGTGTTGCTGTTTCATAATGCTTTTGCAAGTGACTTAGCGTATTCATTACTTGTAGTGACGCTTTAGAATCTAAATTACCAGTTGGTTCATCAGCAAATATAATGGAAGGATTATGAATAAGCGCTCTAGCGATGGCCGCTCGTTGCATTTGACCACCAGATACTTCCATAATGCGTTTTTCTAAAATATTTTCAATGCCTAATTGTTTAGAAATGATATGTAATTTTGGTGTCATCTCTTTCACTTTTACTTTATTTAATGTTAAAGGGAGCAAAATATTTTCTCCAATAGTTAATGTTTCCAATAAATTAAAGTCTTGAAAAACAAACCCCATTTCTTTTCTTCTAAATTTCGCCAATTTATGATGAGAGAAAGAAGTGACATCTTCTCCATGAATAATAATTTTTCCCGAACTCGGTTTATCAATGGTCGACAGTAAGTTTAGCAAGGTCGTCTTGCCACTTCCTGAAGGTCCCATAATACCTATGAATTCTCCTTGTTGTACAGTAAGCGTAAATTGGTGCAAAGCTTCGTACGAAATTCCACGTTTGCTACCGTACGTTTTGGATAGATTTTCTGCTTGTAGTAACGGCATATGTGCACCTCCCTATTTGGTAGCGATTTTATACTATGTTTAAAAAGTTAGGTTATATAGTTTTAACTTCAAACGTGTTTATAACCAAACGAATCTATTCATCATAATTCTATGATACAGGAGCCATATATCCTATTGATTTTTCTTTCAAACAGTAATGGTTAAGCTTACAAGGTTGTAAGCCTAACGATGACTAAAATGGATGGACACGGTAGTTCCTTTTCCTTCTTCAGATGCAATGGTTAACTCGTGTCCAAGTTCTGTACAAATTTGTTTAGATAAATATAGACCCATTCCTGTTGATTCTCTAAATTTCCTCCCATTTTTCCCGGTGAAAAAGGGATCAAAAACTCTGTTGATGTCTTCACGCGGAATTCCGTAGCCAGTATCGGTGATTTGCAATACCAGTTTATGATCGTCGGATAAACTTGTACAAAAATATATTTTGGCTACTTCGTCTTTCGAATATTTGATGGCATTGGAAACAGCTTGACTAATTACAAAACGGAGCCATTTAGAATCGGTTGTTACCACGTATTTTTCTTCAATGGTAAGTTCAGGATACACTTGGTTACGAATAAAGCTAGATTTAAATTCTTGAATAATATCTTTAACTAAATCTCTTAATACAATTTGTTGTACTTGAAAATCACGATCAAACTTTTGCAATCGAGATTGGTATAAGGCTAAATCTAAACCTTGTTGCATACGCTCTAATTCTTCGTGCATACTGTGCAAGAAATTTTGGGACAACTGTAATTTTTCTTTTTGCAAAGTTAGATGCATGACAGAAACAGGTGTCTTCATTTGATGCACCCATTGTTGAATGAAATGAAACTCCATTTGTTTTTGTTCTTTCAACTGCTCGATTTCTTCGGCGTAGCGGTTTGTTTGTGCATCATGTTGCTGCTTAATATTTAAAAGTAATTGTGTTGGCGGATCTGGTAGCCACGTTGCATTATCCTTATCATGATGGATTGTCACGTAATAATCACGTAATCGGTAATAACGATAGGCCAGAAATAGGAGTAATCCAAATGTTAATAAAATAAATAAATAGATAATCAAATCCCAGTCCATTGGTACAGCTTTAATACCATAAAATAGCTGAACGATGAGGATGAAAACAATTAACTGTGTGTAAAAGAAAAGTATGGTTGGGACACTATCTTTGAGAAAATCTTTCATTATTGTTCACTCCACGTATCGATCATTTTGTATCCGGCACCACGAACGGTTTGAATACTTTGGTGCACACCAATATCTTCAAGCTTTTTACGTACGCGCGTAATATTAACGGATAACGTGTTGTCATCCACAAAATGTTCGTCATCCCATAGCATTTCCAATAAGAAGGTTCGTGATAATACGTGATTTACATTCTCCATAAATGCTTTAAGTAGAATAAATTCATTTTTTGTTAAAATAGCTTTATGCCCGTTAAGACTAACTTCCATTGCAGTTAAATGTAAGCATAAATCACGTATCTCTAACAAGTCTGTAGGTGTGCTTGAGGCGTATTCTCCATAGATTCTACGCATAATTCCTTTTATTTTTGCTTGTACTACATCAAAGTTAAATGGCTTGGTAATATAGTCATCTCCACCGTTTTCTATTGCCATCACCTGATCCATACCTGAATCACGTGCGGAAATAAATATAATTGGGCAATTAGATATACTGCGGATTTTTCGGCACCAATAAAACCCATCATAGCTAGGAAGATTAATATCAAGTAATATTAGATGTGGTTCAAAGACTTGAAACTCTTCTACAATACGGTCGAATTCTTGAACAAGCTGTATGTCGTATTCGTATTTTTCTAGATAATCTTTTAATAAGTCAGCAATTTTTTTGTCATCTTCTATAAGATAAATTTTCTTCATTGGATTCACCTTCCTTTTCTACTTTATAGCTAACCCACCAACAATCCTACGCTGTGCCACAAGTAAATGGTTAATGCTCGAACAAATTCATGTATTTTAGGTTAAAACAATTAGTTCATTAGTTCATAAAAACTAATACATTCCATCTTTAAGTCACTACTACTATATAAAAGCTTACATCCTATTTTACTCTATCTCTTTTACAATTTGAACTGTACTCTTTTTATAGGGGCACTTTATTTGAAAAAACGGTTTTGGAATTTCTATAGTCTGTCTTATGGAAAACGATAAACGATAGAAGTCGTCATCAATTGTTCTTGGGAAGCCACGTTTTACTAAAAGTATTGACAACCATGTCTAATCCTTTGCATAAACTAATAATACTATGCAATTGGAGAGGGTGTGCTATGTTAGCGTGGTTACTAATCATTGCTGTCACTTTTGTTATGGGTAGGAGCTTCATTGATTTTATCCATGTAGGGAAAATGCAGACTTATATACGACGCAGTGGCTTTTCATTAGAGTTCTTTTATATGTTATTAATTATTTATGCAGTAGTTATCGTTGGATTCGGACTCATTTATTTTGTGCTGTCCATGCAAGATATCGTACTTGTAGAAAATGGAGCATTGAGACAAGTGAGTATACTTGACGCCCTTGGACAGGCTGTTTATTTTAGTGGAGTAACAATGCTAACAATCGGATATGGTGATATAACGCCTGTCGGTATTGGGAAAATTATCGCCCTCATGCAGGCCTTAATTGGTTATATATTACCTACTGCTTTTGTGTTAAGATTAGTGCAATACCAAGATCAGAGCAGGAATCAGTGAATAAGTAGGCGAATATATGATATAGTAGAAACGCAACTATTGGATGGAGGGATAACGATGACTGTACAAGTAGGAGAAAAGGTAGCGGATTTTTCTCTACCAAATCAAGCTGGAGAATTAGTTCGTTTATCTGATTATAAAGGAAAATATATCGTTTTATATTTTTATCCAAAAGATATGACACCAGGCTGTACAACAGAAGCTTGTGATTTTAGAGATGCGCATGAGAGCTTTGAAGATCTTGATGCGGTGATTATTGGTATTAGTCCTGATCCTGTTGCATCGCATCAGAAGTTTATTGATAAGCATGACTTGCCATTTATGTTATTGGCGGATGAAGAGAAACAAGTGGCAGAACAATTTGGTGTTTGGAAACTAAAGAAAAACTTTGGCCGAGAATATTATGGTATAGAACGCTCCACGTTTATTATAGATAAAGAAGGCGTGTTACAGAAGGAATTCCGTAAAGTAAAAGTGAAGGGGCATGTAGAAGAGGCGCTGTCATTTATTCGCGAGCAATTGCAGTAAATATGTAACAAGTGGCCTCTCATAGAACTTTACTATCTTTATAACTAAAGGCAAACAAACGGAAGTGCTCTTAGCTCTCATATGCACTTACTTTTAATCCGTCGTTTTAAGGGCAGATAGTCGATTTTGACTATCTGCTTTTTTATAGTCTAGGAAATTATAAAAATTTTGCAGCTGGATAAACTTACTAAGTTATTTAGCCACGCCCGGCTCCGCCGCCCAGCAACTAGGCGACTTCACGAATCGCCCTACGATAAGTCATCATTGGTTCGCTCCAGTCGCTACGTTGCTAACCGGGCGCTTGCGCCTTTGTTCTTTACGGTATAGGGAAACTTTAAATTAGGAATAAGCCTGATATTTTAACAAACAATGAAGAAAGGTAGCGATACATTCAATTTATTGTCATCACGGTTAATAAGCTAAGTCTCTATAACGAAAAAATTTAAATTTTCGTATTGGGAACAAGTTTTTAAAAACGGTTATAAGACGATAAATTTTTAATAGCATACTAGGGAAAAAGAACTCTTATTTCTATGTTAAAGTGTTAAATTCTTTTATAATTTAAAAGCATAAAGGATGATAAAAACTGATAAATTAGGAGGGTAGGATACATATGCGAATATATACACGTTCTGGAGATAAAGGAAAAACATCGCTTATATATGGTGAGCGCGTGAATAAAAATGATCTTCGCGTTGAAGCTTATGGAACTTGTGACGAGGCAAATTCGATGATTGGTTTAGCTATTAGTTATTTGCAACAAGAGAGTACGTTTAAAGAAAAAGAATTTGTTATCGAAGAACTTTCCCGTGTGCAAACATTGTTGTTTCATGTTGGTTCAGAGCTAGCTACACCATTAGATAAAGAAGTCCCTTGGAAATTAACCGAGAAGCATATTGAAACATTGGAAAAGCAAATTGATGATTGGGATAAGCAGTTAGAGCCGTTAAAAAATTTTATTTTGCCATCTGGAGTACCAGCCTCTTCGGCCTTGCATGTCGCGAGAACAGTATCGCGAAGAGCAGAACGTCTAGCTGTAGGGATAGAAAACGTCAATCCATTAAGCCTTACTTTTCTGAATCGCTTATCGGATTATTTATTTGTTGCAGCGAGATACATGAACCAATTGCTTGAAGGAGAAGAAAGAACTTTGCACACTACATGATTTTTGTAGCAGAATAATAGCGTAAGCAGCCTTCTTAAGATAATACCTAGAAATGTGTATTATAGGAAAGTATGAAGTTTTAATTTTTATAGTAACAAGAAAAACTACAGCTGCTTCCGTAAAAATTTGATAAGCCAAGTTTTTCTAATATGAGAGTGTAGGTAAATGTGTGTATGCATGTAATTGATCTGTGCGGGGTAAAATAATTATAATATGATTACTTGTTAATAGAAATTCTACGCAAACAATTATTTTAAGGGGCTATGATTGACAGAACGCGGTTGTAGGGCTTAAACTATTTATAAAGATTATAATTTAAGAATAGAATTATTTTTGTATAAACTACTGAAAGTGAGGTGGATGAGGGTGTCTGAAAACAGATTGCAAGAGGCTATAAGCACATTAAAAGCATCAGGCGTCCGTATCACTCCACAACGACATGCGGTTCTTGAGTACTTACTCAATTCGATGGTTCATCCTACAGCTGATGATATTTATAAAGCTCTTGAGGGTAAGTTTCCTAATATGAGTGTCGCAACGGTTTACAATAATTTACGTGTATTGCGTGAAGTAGGCCTCGTTAGAGAATTAACATATGGCGACTCTTCAAGCAGGTTTGATTGTAATACTTCAGATCATTACCATATTATTTGTAACTCATGTGGAAAAATTGTTGACTTTCATTATCCTTCGTTGGATGAAGTCGAGGCATTAGCTGAGCAGGTAACTGGATTTAAAGTCAGTCATCATCGCATGGAATTGTATGGTGAATGTGAAGAATGCCAAAAAGAAGAAAAAAACAAACAAAAAAGTGGATAATGAATGTAAAAAAGTCTCGATTGCATTTAGCGATCGAGACTTTTTTACAACTACAGGAAATGACAGTGCGTATTTCACTATAAATATGGCACTAAGCCAAGTTCTTCTAAACTTTAATTAGAATGCAATGCGTGTGTGTTTGTATTCCGAATATAAATGTGCTTTAAGAAACAATATTCATACCCAATAACCATCTAAATAGGCTGACGCGGGGATGGTTATTTTTTTGTAGAACTTTCCTCTTTTTTCATTGCTTTCCAATAGCGCCTTGTATTGTATTTTTCATCAAATTCTTTACCTTCTAATTCTTTATCCAGTGTCAATGGTTGTTTACAATGCATACAGGCGTCAACGCGGCCAAGCATCTTTGTTGGTTTTTCGCAGCTTGGACAAATAATCGGCACTGCTTTTAGCGATAAAGTCCCGATCCAAAGGTAAACTACACAACTTAAGACGACCATTATAACCCCTAGTATGAAGAATGTAACCATAAGCCACGGAATTTTTTTGGTTAGTATGCCACCATACATAAGAAGAATACCAGCAAATATAAGAATCAATGCAAAGGATCTAATTTTGTTTATTTTGCTTGAATATACGATTTGAGCCATGATGTCCCCCCTTAACCCCTTCATAAGTAGTATAGCATATATTATATGAAAAAGATTTGATAATTCAATTCGCATTTTGTGTTGTCTATTACCGAGTAATGAGCTGAAAACATCATGCACTTCCCTGAACCCTTTTATTTTCCATTCCTAAGAAGACTACTTAAAAACAAATAAGACTAGGAAAGAATTTGACTAATAAAAGAGGGAATCGAACCTTTTACAGCGAATGTAATATAATACGACAATTTGTGCAAGTAAATGTACATATAAATGACATTCTATGTCGATTTAAGTTCATATCTGTAAACAAATGGAGGAAAAGTAATGGAACAATACTTGCGATCAATTTATCAACACCATGCTAGCAATTCTGATGTATTAGGTATTTTAATATTGGAAAAAACGAAGCCTGATAGCCCAATAACGGATAATTTCGATGTCGTTTTACTTATCATTGTTCAAGAAGCTGAAAAAACTTGGAATGTGAAACACTATGAATTTGCGGATAAAACGTGTGCGCTTCATATAGTAACGGAAGAACTATTAATGGAATGGATAGATACGAGCGGTTACCGGAATGCAGTGGAGTGGATAATCTATGGTAGAATCATTTTTGACCGAAATGAATTTTTTAATAATTTAAAAGCTACGTTGCAAAGCTTTCCAGATGATAAACGAAATTTACGTAAAATCATGGAGTTTGGTAAGCTTATAAAAAGCTACAATGAAGCCAAAGAGTTATTTGAAGCGGGTGAATATATGGATACGAATAGTAAAATTTTATATTCACTTCATTATTTGGCTAGATTGGCTGTTATTGAAAAAGGGTATTATCCGGAAGTAACTGTTTGGAGCCAGGTAAAACAAATTGATATTGAAGTTTATAAACTATACGAAGAATTTATAGAAAGTAAAGAAGAACTGAAGAAGAGAGTACAGTTAATGTTAATCGCTATGGATTATGTCATTAAAGCAAGAGCAAATATGGCTGTAAAGCATTTGTTAGACATGATGCACGCAAAAAACGAATGGTACTATGGTGAATTAAAAGCTTTGCCTAAGCTTCAGCCTTATTCTCTAGACTTATCAGCGATTATAACGTACCTTGTTGATAAAAATATGATAACAAATGCTACAGAGCAAACAAAAGGTGAAGGAGTGTATCATAGAAAATATATGGTAAGTAAATAGTGGAACGATTTTTTATACTATAGTAAGTAAATCATAAAAGCTTAAAGGTTTATAGCATAAAAAAATCGGGCTTCCACGATAAAGAGTTGGAGATGAGCCAATTATTTCCAATGTTTTTCAAACGGTTATTTTGGGGTAATGAGCAAGAGGTTCGTCATAATTGTGTTCAACACGCCCTTTCTATTTTGCTTATTTGCAATGAAATGAAGTATAAATTAAGAACATCTTTTATACGTATTAAATTTGTTGCACTAGTGATGTAAGGAAATGAACTTTTAATATAATTAAACTCTAAGACGTTTTCATATGAAAAGGCACTTCAGATTTCGAAAAGGAAAAGGTTAAAGATTACTACTCTATTTCAAAGAAAGAAAGAGAACTGCTCATTTGTATCAGAACTTCAGATTTCCATCGCAATATTTAAATTTTCATAGTATAAGAGAAAGGATTGTTTTAGCAAAAAAATATAAAAAAGGATTGACTTTAAAATTAACACATGGTACAGTTATAAGCGTCGCAAAAATTGCGTTGGAAATTAGCGGTAAAAATGTTTGAAAAAACTTATTGACATATCTTATAGAAATGTGTTAAGTTAATTAAGTCGCCATTTTGAATGAATAAATCACAAAAAAACTTTTTGAAAAAAGTTGTTGACAAGATTTTTAGAAAATGGTAAACTTAAGAAGTTGCGTCAAAAAAGACGGACTAACATATTTGCTCTTTGAAAACTGAACAAAACAACCAGTATGTCAAGAAAAAAACAAACCCTGTTTTTTCTTAAGAAATAAACTGAGAGAAATCTCAGCAGCTAAGAAGGATGAAGAACGGTGTTCATCATCACAAACTTTTATGGAGAGTTTGATCTTGGCTCAGGACGAACGCTGGCGGCGTGCCTAATACATGCAAGTCGAGCGCGGGAAGCAAGCAGATCTCCTTCGGGAGTGACGCTTGTGGAACGAGCGGCGGACGGGTGAGTAACACGTGGGCAACCTACCTGTAAGACTGGGATAACTCCGGGAAACCGGGGCTAATACCGGATGAAACAAAGCGTCGCATGACGCAATGTTAAAAGGCGGCATATGCTGTCACTTACAGATGGGCCCGCGGCGCATTAGCTAGTTGGTGAGGTAAAGGCTCACCAAGGCAACGATGCGTAGCCGACCTGAGAGGGTGATCGGCCACACTGGGACTGAGACACGGCCCAGACTCCTACGGGAGGCAGCAGTAGGGAATCTTCCGCAATGGACGAAAGTCTGACGGAGCAACGCCGCGTGAGTGATGAAGGTTTTCGGATCGTAAAACTCTGTTGTTAGGGAAGAACAAGTGCCATTCGAATAGGTTGGCACCTTGACGGTACCTAACCAGAAAGCCCCGGCTAACTACGTGCCAGCAGCCGCGGTAATACGTAGGGGGCAAGCGTTGTCCGGAATTATTGGGCGTAAAGCGCGCGCAGGCGGTCCTTTAAGTCTGATGTGAAAGCCCACGGCTTAACCGTGGAGGGCCATTGGAAACTGGAGGACTTGAGTACAGAAGAGGAGAGTGGAATTCCACGTGTAGCGGTGAAATGCGTAGAGATGTGGAGGAACACCAGTGGCGAAGGCGACTCTCTGGTCTGTAACTGACGCTGAGGTGCGAAAGCGTGGGTAGCGAACAGGATTAGATACCCTGGTAGTCCACGCCGTAAACGATGAGTGCTAGGTGTTAGGGGGTTTCCGCCCCTTAGTGCTGAAGTTAACGCATTAAGCACTCCGCCTGGGGAGTACGGCCGCAAGGCTGAAACTCAAAAGAATTGACGGGGACCCGCACAAGCGGTGGAGCATGTGGTTTAATTCGAAGCAACGCGAAGAACCTTACCAGGTCTTGACATCCTCTGACACCCCTAGAGATAGGGCATTCCCTTCGGGGACAGAGTGACAGGTGGTGCATGGTTGTCGTCAGCTCGTGTCGTGAGATGTTGGGTTAAGTCCCGCAACGAGCGCAACCCTTGATCTTAGTTGCCAGCATTTAGTTGGGCACTCTAAGGTGACTGCCGGTGACAAACCGGAGGAAGGTGGGGATGACGTCAAATCATCATGCCCCTTATGACCTGGGCTACACACGTGCTACAATGGATGGAACAAAGGGCAGCGAAGCCGCGAGGCCAAGCAAATCCCATAAAACCATTCTCAGTTCGGATTGCAGGCTGCAACTCGCCTGCATGAAGCCGGAATCGCTAGTAATCGCGGATCAGCATGCCGCGGTGAATACGTTCCCGGGTCTTGTACACACCGCCCGTCACACCACGAGAGTTGGTAACACCCGAAGTCGGTGAGGTAACCTTTTGGAGCCAGCCGCCGAAGGTGGGACCAATGATTGGGGTGAAGTCGTAACAAGGTAGCCGTATCGGAAGGTGCGGCTGGATCACCTCCTTTCTAAGGATTATGAAGGAAACATACTTGGTTGTTTGGTTCAGTTTTGAGAGAGTAAATGCTTGTCTCTCAAGGATGAGATAGAAGGATCTTCTGTTAAAACCCGTCACGTCCTGTGACGAACACAGAAGTCACCACATCCTGTGGAAGCTTGTACCTTGAAAACTAAATAAGAGTAACAACGACATCAAACCAAAAACTGAAAAGCAATATGCTTATTCATAGATAAAAATGTAAGATTAGTTAAGTGAATAAGGGCGCACGGTGGATGCCTTGGCACTAGGAGCCGAAGAAGGACGGGACTAACACCGATATGTCCTGGGGAGTCGTAAGTAGACATCGATCCAGGAATTTCCGAATGGGGGAACCCGCTGCTCGTAATGGAGCAGTACTTCTATCTGAATTCATAGGGTAGAAGAGGCATACCCGGGGAACTGAAACATCTCAGTACCCGGAGGAAGAGAAAGCAAACGCGATTTCCCGAGTAGCGGCGAGCGAAACGGAATTAGCCCAAACCAGAAGGCTTGCCTTCTGGGGTTGTAGGACACTCCATTGGAGTTATCAAGAGATTCTTTAGATGAAGCGATCTGGAAAGGTCGGCCAAAGAAGGTAACAGCCCTGTAATCGAAAAAGAATCTCCTCCGGAGTGGATCCTGAGTACGGCGGAACACGAGGAATTCCGTCGGAATCCGGGAGGACCATCTCCCAAGGCTAAATACTCCCTAGTGACCGATAGTGAACCAGTACCGTGAGGGAAAGGTGAAAAGCACCCCGGGAGGGGAGTGAAATAGAACCTGAAACCGTGTGCCTACAAGTAGTCGAAGCCCGTTAATGGGTGACGGCGTACCTTTTGTAGAATGGACCGGCGAGTTACGATCGCATGCAAGGTTAAGTGGAAGACACGGAGCCGTAGCGAAAGCGAGTCTGAATAGGGCGAATATAGTATGCGGTCGTAGACCCGAAACCGTGTGATCTACCCATGTCCAGGGTGAAGGTCAGGTAACACTGACTGGAGGCCCGAACCCACGTATGTTGAAAAATGCGGGGATGAGGTGTGGGTAGGGGTGAAATGCCAATCGAACACGGAGATAGCTGGTTCTCTCCGAAATAGCTTTAGGGCTAGCCTCAAGGAAAGAGTACTGGAGGTAGAGCACTGATTGAACTAGGGGCCCTCATCGGGTTACCGAATTCAGTCAAACTCCGAATGCCAGCTACTTATCCTTGGGAGTCAGACTATGGGTGATAAGGTTCATAGTCGAAAGGGAAACAGCCCAGACCGCCAGCTAAGGTCCCAAAGTATACGTTAAGTGGAAAAGGATGTGGAGTTGCCTAGACAACCAGGATGTTGGCTTAGAAGCAGCCACCATTTAAAGAGTGCGTAATAGCTCACTGGTCGAGTGACTCTGCGCCGAAAATGTACCGGGGCTAAACGTATCACCGAAGCTGCGGATTGTTCTTACGAACAATGGTAGGAGAGCGTTCTAAGTGCTGAGAAGTCAGATCGTGAGGACTGGTGGAGCGCTTAGAAGTGAGAATGCCGGTATGAGTAGCGAAAAAAGAGTGAGAATCTCTTTCACCGAAAGCCTAAGGTTTCCTGAGGAAGGCTCGTCCTCTCAGGGTTAGTCGGGACCTAAGCCGAGGCCGAAAGGCGTAGGCGATGGACAACAGGTAGATATTCCTGTACCACCTCATGAACGTTTGAACGATGGGGGGACGCAGTAGGATAAGGAATGCGCACCGATGGACGTGTGCGCCCAAGCAGTGAGAAAGTCGGATAGGCAAATCCGTTCGACAATTTCAAGCTGTGATGGGGAGGGAAATAGAGTACCGAAGTTCCGGATTTCACACTGCCAAGAAAAGCCTCTAGTGAGTTCATAGGTGCCCGTACCGCAAACCGACACAGGTAGGCGAGGAGAGAATCCTAAGGTGAGCGGGAGAACTCTCGTTAAGGAACTCGGCAAAATGACCCCGTAACTTCGGGAGAAGGGGTGCTCCTTTAAGGAGGAGCCGCAGTGAATAGGCCCAAGCGACTGTTTAGCAAAAACACAGGTCTCTGCGAAGCCGAAAGGCGAAGTATAGGGGCTGACACCTGCCCGGTGCTGGAAGGTTAAGGGGAAGCGTTAGCACTTCGGTGCGAAGCGTAGAACCGAAGCCCCAGTAAACGGCGGCCGTAACTATAACGGTCCTAAGGTAGCGAAATTCCTTGTCGGGTAAGTTCCGACCCGCACGAAAGGTGCAACGACTTGGGCACTGTCTCAACGAGAGACCCGGTGAAATTATACTATGCGTGAAGATGCGCATTACCCGCGACAGGACGGAAAGACCCCGTGGAGCTTTACTGTAGCCTGATATTGAATGTTGGTACAGCTTGTACAGGATAGGTGGGAGCCATCGAAGCGTGAGCGCTAGCTTACGTGGAGGCAACCGTGGGATACCACCCTGGCTGTACGAACCTTCTAACCCAGGGCCGTAATCCGGTCCGGAGACAGTGTCAGGCGGGCAGTTTGACTGGGGCGGTCGCCTCCCAAAAGGTAACGGAGGCGCCCAAAGGTTCCCTCAGAATGGTTGGAAATCATTCGCAGAGTGTAAAGGCAGAAGGGAGCTTGACTGCGAGACCTACAAGTCGAGCAGGGACGAAAGTCGGGCTTAGTGATCCGGTGGTTCCGCATGGAAGGGCCATCGCTCAACGGATAAAAGCTACCCCGGGGATAACAGGCTTATCTCCCCCAAGAGTTCACATCGACGGGGAGGTTTGGCACCTCGATGTCGGCTCATCGCATCCTGGGGCTGTAGTCGGTCCCAAGGGTTGGGCTGTTCGCCCATTAAAGCGGTACGCGAGCTGGGTTCAGAACGTCGTGAGACAGTTCGGTCCCTATCCATCGTGGGCGCAGGAGGTTTGAGAGGAGCTGTCCTTAGTACGAGAGGACCGGGATGGACACACCGCTGGTGTACCAGTTGTTCCGCCAGGAGCATAGCTGGGTAGCTACGTGTGGCAGGGATAAGTGCTGAAAGCATCTAAGCATGAAGCCCCCCTCAAGATGAGACTTCCCATCACTATAAGTGAGTAAGATCCCTCAGAGATGATGAGGTTGATAGGTTCGAGGTGGAAGCGTGGTGACACGTGGAGCTGACGAATACTAATAGATCGAGGACTTAACTAACCTTTTTGGTAGATGTACGTTGAATGATCTCTTATTTAGTTTTCAAGGTAACAAGGAAAAAATGACTTTTTTCAACAAAGATCTTGATTTTTTCACAAAAACGATTATAATAAGATTTGTGCCTCTTTGAAGCACAACATAACAGATAGCAACTTTGCCTGGTAGTAATGGCGGAGAGGTCACACCTGTTCCCATGCCGAACACAGTAGTTAAGCTCTCCAGCGCCGATGGTAGTTGGGACTTTGTCCCTGCAAGAGTAGGACGCCGCCAGGCATAGTCATTCTAATTGGTATTATTCCACAGTAGCTCAGTGGTAGAGCAATCGGCTGTTAACCGATCGGTCGTAGGTTCGAATCCTACCTGTGGAGCCAATGGAGAGCTGTCCGAGTGGCCGAAGGAGCACGATTGGAAATCGTGTAGGCCGTTACCGCGGCCTCGAGGGTTCGAATCCCTCGCTCTCCGCCACTATAAACTGTCACATACATAATTGGCCCGTTGGTCAAGTGGTTAAGACACCGCCCTTTCACGGCGGTAACACGGGTTCGAATCCCGTACGGGTCACCATTTGAGGAGGATTAGCTCAGCTGGGAGAGCACTTGCCTTACAAGCAAGGGGTCGCAGGTTCGAGCCCTGCATCCTCCACCAGTTCGAAAATGCTTGAAACTTTAATTTAGTTTTAGTAAACTGTTTTATAGGCTCTTGAAAATATCATTCATATCGCGGGGTGGAGCAGTCTGGTAGCTCGTTGGGCTCATAACCCAAAGGTCACAGGTTCAAATCCTGTCCCCGCAACCAATATTTGTTAGTTTTTTGGTCCGGTAGTTCAGTTGGTTAGAATGCCTGCCTGTCACGCAGGAGGTCGCGGGTTCGAGTCCCGTCCGGACCGCCACTTTAAACTAGTTTTGCTTTCATACATAAAACAAATGGCTCGATAGCTCAGTCGGTAGAGCAAGGGACTGAAAATCCCTGTGTCGGCGGTTCGATTCCGTCTCGAGCCACCATTTTTGTTTCCATATCGTGGAGGGGTAGCGAAGTGGCTAAACGCGGCGGACTGTAAATCCGCTCCCTCAGGGTTCGGGAGTTCGAATCTCTCCCCCTCCACCATTTTCATATTTAGGGGTATAGTTTAATGGTAAAACGAAGGTCTCCAAAACCTTTGATGTGGGTTCGATTCCTACTACCCCTGCCAATCATATGGCGGCCGTGGCGAAGTGGTTAACGCACCGGATTGTGGCTCCGGCACACGTGGGTTCGATCCCCACCGGTCGCCCTTTTTGTATATTGGGCCATAGCCAAGCGGTAAGGCATCGGGTTTTGATCCCGTGTACCCCAGGTTCGAATCCTGGTGGCCCAGCCATGAAGCGGAAGTAGTTCAGTGGTAGAACACCACCTTGCCAAGGTGGGGGTCGCGGGTTCGAATCCCGTCTTCCGCTCCAATTTTGTTTTTAGGATGGCGGTATAGCCAAGTGGTAAGGCAGAGGTCTGCAAAACCTTTATCACCGGTTCAAATCCGGTTACCGCCTCCAATATACTATGCCGGTGTGGCGGAATTGGCAGACGCGCGGGACTCAAAATCCCGTTCCCTTTTTGGGAGTGTCGGTTCGACCCCGACCACCGGTATCATTAAGATCGATATGACGACATTCTTACGGAATTTATTAGTAGGGATGTCTTTTTTTGCGTTGTATATAACATAGTACGTGCGATATTTGACACCCAAAGAACCAGATTGACATCTTCTATTCAGGGCGGCAGGCACGCCAAATCAATTTAATAAGGGAATTAACAACAAAAATTTTAGATTATTTGCTTTTTAAAATAAACGTGTTACTATATAAAAATACCCAAAATTGGAGATAAAGTATGCACTAATATTTCGATTTTGTCTATATCATCTCGATAAACTTAAACTTAGTATGTCTTTTGTTAATCATCAGTTTACTTACAGTATGAAACTTGAGGCGTGCGGCTGGTTTGAAAAACATCTTAGATAATAGTTGATCTTGGGAACAACTTGCTGGGGGACATAGGGCATACACCACAATCGGGCGCTATCGCGGGAAAAGAAAGCGCCCATTATTGCTTTCCGAGGCAATAGTGGGAATATTGTGTTGGTGGATTGAAAACAGAATGATTTACGCAGGATATAAATATTATTTACATTTTGCTACGGGGGTACTTATGAAAACTTATTATTAATTAGGTTGGTTTAGAAACTTTTTTCCTGAGAATCTGAAAAAGGTTTTAAAGGAAGATATCATTGATAGAAAATCAATTGTTATGTTAGCTCGAATCCGTCTCTTTATGAAGATAATGGTTCCACTGAACGGTCATGGCTTGATCAGGCAGGCATTAAGTTTGATGAATATCATTTAATTAATTATCGGGTTCAAAAGGAAGATGCTCAAACGTTAATTCACAATGCTTCAGTTATTTTCTTGCTGGGTGGAAATACTCTTAAACAAAATGCTTTTTTGATGGAATATGAATTGTCGGATTGGATTAAAAAAAGCAGGGCAGTTGTGGTGGGGGCAAGTGCTGGTGCAATTAACATGTCTGCTAAATGGTTATGCTCGAAGAACTTTGGAGATGAAATAAGCTCTGTTTAAGACGGAATCGACCTTGACGATTTTTCTGTCCTGGCTCACTTTGATCTTGAAAATAACATGGGGCTGGTTCAAAGCGAACTGTCTCCCTTATCGGAAGAAATGAATATTTATGCCTCGAACAAAGATTGCGCTGTACGAACAAAGGGAGACAAAATCGACATAATTGGCAATATATATTTAATTTCCCACTCAAAGATTCATAAATTGAATGAGACGCTCTAGTTGTGGTGAATGGTTATAGGCTTAATTGATTTAATTTCTTTATACAAAGCTTTTATTTAGTGAAGGAGAAATATGCAAAATAGAATTGTTTCTTCGTTATCTAGAAAGCATAGGTATGCAGAACGCTCTTCAGTAATAGGGCGCACTTACGGAATAAAGGTACTCGTTGGAGGATATTTATTTATCTTACAAACATATGACTCATACGGGGGAGAATGGTGGATGAAAAGAAGAAAAGTAGGCATTTTACTTTATGATTTTGTAGATATTTTAGATTTTACTGGTCCTGCAGAAGTGTTATCTCTTACCTCATACAGCAAAGCTGATCAAGCCGTCAATCTTTATAAAGAACATTTATTACCTACAAATCCATTTGACGTATGTACTATTACAGAATCTGGCAAGAAAGTACGAGCTCACTCAGGACTAAAGATTGAACCTGATTTCAGTATTGTTGATGCTCCCGAAATGGATATTCTCATAATCCCAGGAGGTCCTTTAAGAGCAGTACAATCTATAGCCAAAAAACAGAATATAATAAATTGGATTATAAAACAGAAGAATATTGAATTCATATGTTCAGTATGCACTGGAGCGTATATTTTAGGTGCAACTGGATTGTTAGATGGAAAAAAGGCAGCGACCCATCATTTAGCTGTCAAAGGTCTACAAGAAAAACATCCAGATATTCAGGTTTTATCGGATAGAAAAGTAGTTCATAGTTTAAATCTCGTAACTTCTGGTGGTGTTTCTTCAGGAATTAACATGGCACTATATCTTGTTGAGCAAACTTTGGGAAAGTCTACTGCTGAGCGAACAGCTAAAACGATTGAATTTATGTATTGAATGTTCTTCCATTATAGGGCGCGTTTATTTAATAAAGCTTCTTTTTAAACAAATGTGGAATTTTTAAAGGGGAAAAAATATGTATATAAAAACAGAAAGATTAATTATACGTAATTTTGAATTAGATGATTGGAAAGAAGTACATGAGTATACTTCCAAAAAGAGTGTGATGAAATATATGCCAGAAGGTGTATTAACGGAAAAAGATACAAAGGAGTTTATTAATAGAAATATTGGTGATTCAGCTGAGAAATTTCCAGTAATATTAGCTGATGAAAATATTTTAATCGGGCATGTAGAGTTCTTCAAATATTTTGGAGAGCATTCTTACGAAATAGGGTGGGTGTTTAACCCTGAATATTACAATAAAGGTTACGCTTCGGAAGCTGCATCTGCAATATTAAAATATGGTTTTGAGGATCTAAAGTTACATAGAATTGTAGCTACATGTCAGCCAGAAAATATTCCATCTTATCGTGTCATGGAAAAAATCGGCATGAGAAGAGAAGGTTATTTTAAAAAATGCATCCCTTATGGTGAACAATGGTGGGATGAATATTGCTATGCTATTTTAGAGGAAGAATGGGATAACCTAATGGTTTCTTCTAGATCGTAAGCTACCTTATTATGCTAACGAATGTAAAACGGGAGGTCATAAATAATATTTATCTTGATATAAAGTCTTCCGTTATCGGGCGCAGTTGTCGAATAAGGACTGCGCCTCAATCGGGCAAGTATATTGCAAGAAGGTTTTATGCTCATTTATGTAGAATTATAAATAATGAAAGATAATTAACTTTAAGAAAGGTGGGGAGATATGAAATGAAAAAATGCAAAAGCTGGGTGCGGAAAAAAGTTTTTTGGGAAAACATGGAAGCATTTGGCTCCGAGTATCTTTATCTGGAATATAATTCCAATAATATATTGGCTAAAGGAACAGTACTTTTTACGAATAAGCAAAAAGCTTATCAAGTTTTTTATGAAGTACATTTGGATAAAGCATGGAACACACGTCAGGTTAAAATATATGTAGATGATGAAAAACAGAAATTTTTATCTTCAGATGGCTGTGGACATTGGTTTATCAATAATACACATATAAAAGAACTGGACGGCGCCATTGATGTGGACATAGCAATCACACCTTTTTCAAATTCTTTACCTATAAATCGTTTTGATTGGATTAAAGGGGAAATGAGAAAATTTAATATGGTGTACATAGATATCCCATCATTAGAATTAAAAAATCTAGTACAACATTATACCTTTTTAGATGTACACAATGGCTATAGATTATTTAAATATGAATGTCTTGAATATAAAACGACAATTAAGGTTGACCAATTAGGGATAGTAGTTGAATATCCCGACGTATTTATTCGACATGTCTAGTCTGCGGCGATCGGGCGCATTTCTGGAAGTAAGGGTCTGGGTCCTTTTGCCTGAATTGGGCCATTATGTTGAAGAACACAGCAAAAATAAGAGAGAATAATCAAAATTGAGGAAACTCGAGGTAACACTGTATAACAAAGATTGGCCTTTGATGTTTGAAGAGGAAGCAGAGAAATTACGCAAGATTTTCGGGTCTGAAATAATTGAAATTTATCATATTGGCAGTACGTCCGTAGATGGTCTAATAGCAAAGCCTGTTATTGATATAATGCCTGTAGTTAAGGATGTTAATCAAGTTGATTACTTTAATACTGCAATGGTTGATATTGGTTACGAACCAAAAGGAGAAAACGGGCTTCCTGGTCGCCGATATTTCCAAAAGGGCGGAGATCAACGAACCCACCATATCCATTTTTATGAGATAGGCGATTCTGAAGTCGAACGTCATCTAGCATTTCGCAATTACTTGTGCTGGCACCCTAATGCTGTAAAAGAGTATGGTGACTTAAAAAAAGAATTGTCCCAGCGCTTTCCCAATGACATTGAAGCATACATAAATGGGAAAGAACGGCTAGTTTCGGAGATTGAAAAAAAGGCAATGGCTTGGCACCAAGGTTCAAGTAAGCATTAAGGCTATAGCAGCAATAGGGCGCGATATACTAATAAGAAATCGTGCCAGTGTCGCATATAAGGGCCATTATGTGAAAGAAGTGATATGGAAAGTACGGGTAAGAAAGTGGGACTGATTTATGGATTTAGAATTTTTATTTAACGAACCACTTAAAGAAATGCAAGAATTAAGTCCAGGTTATGATGACCACGCAAGCGACGTATGGCTGGTTAAAACTAAAAAACAGGAAGTTGTTGTACGTTCTTCCAGAATGACTGAAGAACCAAATAATGACTTTTGGTGGGGATGTAAAAAAATATTCGGTATTGACCCAAGGCAAGTTTATGAACTAGAAAGAGTAAATAACACTATAAGTGAAATAACCACCCTCCCAATTCCAAAGGTTATAAATAAGGGAAAAAGAAATTCAAAGGAATTCGTGATTGTAGAAAGATTAAATGGGAATACCCTTGAATCATTTAAAAATCAACCGTCTACCGTCTTACAGAGCCTAGGAGAAGGATTGGCAAGAATTCATAATCATAAAAAAAATTACGTCGGCAACCCTTCTGGGACCTTTAAAATTAGCTTAGAAGAGTTTAATCAACACCTGAAGGACACTATGACTGAATTAGTTGCAAGATTTTATAATAAAGAAAATGAAATACAAGAAAAACTTGTAGAAATTAAGATGCTTTTAGATAAAGCTCCTACTCCTAAATCTTCTACATTTGTACTAGTTGATATGGATCCTACACAATTTTTATATGATGGTAAAGTAATATCTGGACTAGTGGATACTGAAGCATATGTTATAGCACCTAGAGAGTTTGACTTCATTGGCTTGGAGTATGTTTTAGATGAAAAGTCCGCCTTTAATTTTAAAATAGGGTACGAAAAGTTTATGGAATTACCCGACTTAACAATGATTAGGGAACCTTATCGGTATCTGTATCGTTTATTATCTGTTCAAGGCGATATGGATATAGATGAGTGGCTAGGCTATAAGAAGCTATTTTAAATTGTTAATCAAACGAGCGCAGTTGTTGAATAAGCACTGTGCCTGCCTAAATCGGACCATATTATTGAACAAAGATATGGATGGTGAAGGGGTTTTGACACAATTTTAATAGGTTAATAAGAAATTAAATCCAATAAAAATAAGCTGTCACAACGGAGCACAAAAAGACAAGATGCACATATTGTTTTTCGCTATATTTACTATGCATAGAAGGATATATTAAATGAAGGTGGAATTTTAAATGAATTTTAAAGAGTTTATTAAAGATTCTTTGTAAACCCCCATCCAAACCACGCATATAAATTCCCAGCACCCCCTTGGTAAGATATAGAGATCAATAAAAGGAGGTGCTTTTATATGCCTGAACAAAAACTTACCATTGTCCCCGTTACATTACATTCCAAAAATGAAAATAGTACTGCATCCTATCTAGAGGATTCCTCTTCCTATTCAGCTTGCACAATCAAAATAGACAAAGTTGATATTTCCTTCCCTAACGGCGTAGATGAGCACATCATTCAAACCATTATGAGGGAGTTGAAAAACCTATGAAATACGATTATACAAATGTCAAAAATATTTATATCATCTGTGGTAAGACAGATATGAGAAAGGGTATTGATGGACTAGCGACATTGGTTCAGGATTTTTTTGGCCTTGACCCTTACGGAGATTCTATCTTCTTATTTTCCGGCTGGAGTAAGGACCGATATAAATGTTTATATTTTGATGGCAATGGCTTTGCCATGCTGTATAAACGTTTAGATAACGGAAAACTTCAATGGCCCAAAAACGAAAATGAGATGCGAAATCTATCGCAACAAGAACTTCGATGGTTACTCGAAGGTTTATCCATGCAGCAGCCAAAGGCGATTCAACAATCACCAAAAAGTTTGTTCTAAAATTACTACAAATGCTTCACTCTTACGTTCAACATGGTATACTATAACTACCTTAAATTCGAACGGAAAGTGGTGAACTGGATGGTTAATACTTCTTCTAATCATGAGAATCCATCCGATAAATTAATTCGGCTTCTTGAAGAACAATTGGATCTTTCTAATCAACAAAACAAAGAATTATCGGAACAGGTTAAAGTGTTAACCGAGCAAGTTCGCCATTTAACAAAGCTTTTATATGGAGCTAAAACAGAGAAATCGAAATATAATGCGCCTGATGGGCAGACCTCCTTATTTGATGATGATTCAACTTTTACCGATTCTGAGCAGACAGAAGAACAAAGCCAACAGACGATTTCTTATACTGTTGTACGAAAGGTTCAAAAAAAACGAAATGATTCATTACGTGCTGATGTCGAGGTAGAAGTGATCCACCATCATCCAAAAAATACAAACTGTACGTGTTGCAATCGTCAAATGGTTGAGATTGACGGCACCATGGTGCGTGAAGAAGCAACCTTTATTCCTGCGAAAATGAGGAAAGTGCAACACGTAGAACATGCCTATGAATGTAAAAACTGTAAAGGTGATGCATTCCAGCCAGCGCAAATTGAACGTGGCAAAGCACCGCAACCAGTCATTCAGCGAAGTATCGCTAGTCCCAGCGTTCTAGCCAAAGTCATCTATGATAAATTCATGCAATACGTACCCCTTTACCGGCAAGTAAAAGAATGGGAACGTTACGGCCTGAATACAAATGATAAAAATCTTTCTAATTGGGTTATCCGAACATCGCATGATTGGCTATTGCCTATTTATGATCATATGAAGCATAAGATGATGTCTAAATCGATTTTACATGTCGATGAAACGCATGGACGGACAAATCATCAACAGATCCGATGGAAAATCCGGTCAATCCAACGCTTACAATTGGGTTTATCGAACAGTCCCTTGTCAAGGGCCAACCATCGTTTTGTTTCAAAGTGCATTATCACGCGCACGATCTGTTCTTAAAAGCTTCATTGAAGATTATTCAGGGACCATTGTGTGCGATGGTTATTCTGCCTATGACAAAATCGAAGGGGTGACCTTCGCAAATTGTTGGGCACATGTTCGCCGCTATTGGCTAAAAGCAGACAGTGAAAATGGGCGAATTGGTGTAACATATTGTGATGATTTATACCAATTGGAGAGGCAGTTTAAGCACTTATCACCGAGTGAACGGAGAAAAAGACGGAACAAATTCTCAAGACCCATTGTAGATAAGTTTCTGGACTGGGTTTGATAAATCACCATTCTATGGGAAAAGCGCACTCGCCAAAGCTGCCGATTACACGCTAAACCGGATAAATGGACTAAAAGCATTTTTGAAAGATGGTCGTATTGAAATGGATAATAATCCAGCGGAAAACGCCATCCGTCCAAGTGTAATCGGGCGAAAAAATTGGCTTTTTTCCGTGAGTGAGGCTGGCGCCAAAGCCAATGCGATCTGTTTATAAGTATCGCAGAAACGGCTAAGGTAAATGGTATAGATTTCTATCGCTATCTGGTGAAATTACTAACGGATTTGCCAAATTTACATATACATAGAAATCCAGAGGTTTTAAATGAATATATGCCTTGGTCAAAAATGATTCAAGCCGAATGTAGTAAATAACCGTAAATTTGATTTAAAAAATCAAGATTATACGGTTATTTGTCATGCGTACCAACAAGGTGCGTATTTTTTATTTCGGGCTTACTTAAATACAGTCAATACACGGATTTAGATGAGTTAGAAAAAGTGTTCTTTGAAGAATTAGTAGACATTGCCAAGATGAAAACTATAGATGATATTGATGGTTTCAATAAAAGTTTGGGAGCCACTGTAGACAATCATACTAATTATCCAACTAGTAAACAGATAGAAGAATGGCAAGTTCTGTCTCCTACCAAATTTATTGGAGCTGGAAGTTACTATTTGAATAATCAAATTCACCAAAAGTATCGTCAAGACATTGTGGAGAATTGGAAAAAATATATATGGACAAAGCACAGCCCTCAATCTGTTCAAAATATTATATACGGAGATAAAGTCATCTCTAATGTTAATGGTGAAAAGGAATACTGGGATGGTTTAACGGGGAAAGCATATATTGCAAATGGTGAAATTGGCATTATGGTTGATTACCCAGGCCACTATGGCAAAAACGATAGGAATTCTAGTTGGTACAAATTCCGTTTTGGCTCGTTTGAAGGTAAAGTATTCTCCTATACGAAAGCGGATTTTGGTGGTGATAATAGTGACTCTAAGTTAGAACTTGCATATGCTCTTACGTTCACAAATCACAGGGATATAGCTTTGGAAAAACCATAGTAGTCATTAATGGTAAAAGTTCCTTTGTGACGAAAGAACTTTTGTATACTGCATATTCTCGTCAAAAAGAAAAACTAATTATATTAAGTGACTTATCTATTCATGAATTGGTTCAGTATTCGAATGACTGGTATTTGGATACGAAACAACGATATACGGACTTATTTGAAGTTCCAAATATTATTGAAATAGAGTCGAATAAACAAAAACGGTACTTCGAAGAAAAATTGATCCATAAAACGATTCGTGGAGAAATGGTACGATCAAAGTCCGAAGTAATTGTGGCCAATATACTCGATAAGTTGAAAATGGAGTATACCTATGAAGAAAGTTTAAATGTAAATGGTAAAACCTATATTCCTGATTTCACACTCCGCTACAAAGGGAAAACGGCTTATTTAGAGCATCTTGGAATGCTAGGGAAAAAATCATATGAAAAGGATTGGGAGAAGAAAAAAGCAAATTATGAAAGTGTGGATATTTCAGAAGCGCTTGGAAATTTGATAATTACAGAGGATGGATTAGACGGAAGTTTGGATGCAACGTTAATAGAACGTAAGATTCAAACATAAATTGAAAATAGTTGATTCATTCCTACAATCAACATAGTAAAATAGATGAATCCCTCATACCTGTAATCTAATTCATCACCTCATTCTATTGTTGAGCGGTTGGAGTTAGCTTAATGATTTACGAACGGATTTCTAATAGAGGAGTTCGTTTTTTCTTTATTGAGAAACCGATATTAAAGAACTTTAGTAGATTATTCATTTTAAAAAAGCAAGTTTAAAAGTCGGTAATAGAGCCGGTGAACTATGCAATGAGTGCCTGACCCAAATGTGCTAAAGCTTTAGCACATTTGAGTCAGCCCCACTTTCATAGAGGAAAATTGTGAATATTAACATACTTCCTGTTGATTGTCTAGTTAGACAAAAACTTATTTAACGACAAAAAGCACCATATCTAGTAAAATATATAATAGAATTGACATAGAACGGAAAGTTATTTAAGTTATAAGGTTGTGTTAACGTTGATATGTGATTGTGTGGAGAAAATAGAATCTAGCACATATCAATGGATATATCATAGAAAAATGTACTTAATTATATTCGTATTTGTGATGTCGAACGTCTAGAATGTGGCAACGTTTATTATAGTCAGCCTTATGATAGTGGAAGCAAATCTAATGTTGTACGTCAATTAGGAGAGACAGAAGACAATTTAAAGGTGAAGTTTTTTGGAAAATTAGGAGGTCTAATAATGGCAGTAAAAGAATCAAGTCTAAACACAATAATGGGAAGTAGTATGACTCCTAAACGTAAAATTTATGCAATTGATTTGTTCTCTGGGGCAGGTGGATTAACTCATGGACTTGAAAGAGTAGGTGTTGAAGTAAGATTAGGAATTGATATCGATCCTGCGTGTGAATTTCCATATACTCAAAATAATAAGGCAGAATTTCTTTTAAAGTCAGTCGAAGATCTAAAAGGTAGTGAAATTGCTTCTTATTATAGGAAGAATAGTATCAAATTATTGGCAGGTTGTGCGCCATGTCAAACCTTCTCTACATATAATCAAAAAGCAACTCAAGATGATAAACGATGGTGGCTTCTAAAAGAGTTCTCAAGGATTGTTAGAGAGGTTAATCCTGAATTGATAACTATGGAGAATGTATCAAATTTAGAAGGACAAAATGTATTTGAAGAATTTTTAGATGAACTAAAATCCCTAAATTACCATGTTAGTTTCGGGATTGTGAATTGTGCTGTTTATGGGGTACCTCAGCATCGTAATAGGTTAGTTTTACTAGCCTCTAAATTTGCTCCAATCAATTTACTACCGCCAGAGGTATTTTCTAATGGAGTAAAAACTGTACGTGATGCTATTTATGAATTACCACCTATAAAAGCAGGAGAGATTTATAAGGATGATCCGTTACACCAAAGCTCTGAATTAAATGAGCTCAACTTAAGACGGATTAAATCTTCAAGACCGGGTGGCACTTGGAGGGATTGGGATGAAGATTTAATAGCAGATTGTCATAAAAAAGATTCCGGAAAAACTTATCCTAGTGTATACGGTAGAATGTCTTGGGAGTCTCCGGCACCAACTATGACAACACAATTTTTTGGTTTTGGGAATGGGAGGTTTGGACATCCTGAACAAGATAGAGCGATTTCATTAAGAGAAGGAGCAATCTTTCAAAGCTTTCCAAGTGACTATGAATTTGTACCAAAAGGAGAGCCGGTTATTAGAAAGTCCATTGGTAGACTAATTGGTAATGCAGTTCCAGTTAAACTAGGTGAAGTGATTGGATTAAGTTTCCATAAGCATGTAAGAGATAATATTAGAACTATACAGCATTATTTTAGAGGTGAGAAGATAAATGGCTAAGGCTAATAAGGTAAGTGAAGAATTTTATATCCGTTCCGTACCAAAGCCAGGCCAACTTGTAGAAGTTAGAAGACGGCAATGGGTAGTTACACAGGTACAAGGGTCGTTGCTAGAACCTTCTAAAGAGCAACACCTTGTAACGTTAACTTCTATTGATGAGGATTCACATGATGAAGAATTACAAGTTATATGGCAACTAGAACCTGGTGCACAAATCATTGAAAAAGCAGGTCTTCCCAATATATCTGGATGGGATACTTCAGAACAGATAGAAGCATTTCTTGATGCAATTCGTTGGGGCGCATCAACAAATGCAGATAGATCTTTATTGCAATCTCCTTTCCGAAGTGGAATTACGATTGAAGATTATCAGCTGGATCCAGTAGTACGTGCTATAGATATGGCTCGAGTAAATTTATTAATAGCGGATGATGTTGGTCTTGGTAAAACAATTGAAGCGGGATTAGTAATTCAGGAACTTTTAGTTAGACATAGAGCCCGTACTGTTCTAGTGATTTGTCCCTCGTCACTTCAGTTGAAGTGGCAAACTGAGATGCAAGAAAAATTCGGTCTAGATTTTCGCATTGTCGATACGAATTATGTTAAACAACTTAGGAGAGAACGAGGAATACATGCAAATCCATGGACATCATTCCCTCGATTAATTACTTCTATGGATTGGATGAAAAATGGAGAAGGGCTTAGACAAATCAAAGAAATCTTACCACCGCATGTAACCTATCCAAGGAAATTTGATATTTTGGTGTTGGATGAGGCACATAACGTTGCTCCTTCTGCAACATCTAACTATGCAATTGAAAGTCAGAGAACTAAGTTAATTCGTATGCTTTCCCCACATTTTAATCACCGTTTATTCTTGAGTGCTACCCCACATAATGGGTATCAAGAATCTTTCACTTCCTTACTTGAATTACTTGATGACCAACGATTTGCAAGGACCGTAATGCCTGATGACAAAAAACTGCAGCAAGTAATGGTTCGACGTTTAAAAAATGAGATTGTAGATGAGAAGGGGCTACCTGTTTTTCCAGTAAGGAAACTTAAAGCATTAGAAGTGGACTATTCAAAAAAGGAAATTGAAGTATATAGTTTATTACAAAACTATATTGAAATTAGAAATAGAAATTTAGACAACAATCAAGGAAATTACGGGGAAGATTTTATTCATATTTTATTAAAGAAAAGACTATTCTCTTCACCTATGGCATTTGCAGGTACCCTTGCGAAATATCGTACTGGTATAGAAAGTGGACGGAAATCCAAGTTGGATAAAAGCAAATTGGGTAATCGTATACTACGTAATGCAATAATGCGTATCAATGACGATTACTCAGATGATGAATTATTTGAAGAAGAGTTACATGATGCTTTAGATTTAGCTACTAATACCTCTACTCCACTTAGTAAGAAAGAACGTGAAATACTAGATAAGATTTCACAATGGGCAGAGGATGCAAAGGTTAAAATGGATTCGAAAGCGATTGCAATTATAGAGTGGTTAAAAAGTCATCTGAAAAATGGTGGGGAATGGAATAATAAAAGGGTTGTTTTGTTTACAGAGTATCGTGCAACACATACTTGGTTACATCAAATTTTAGCAAGTCATGGCTTTGGTGGTGACCGTTTAATGTTTTTACATGGAAGTATGTTACCAGAAGAGCGTGAGCAAGTAAAAGCAGCATTTCAAACAGATCCAAATGTTTCCCCCGTTCGTATCTTGCTAGCAACTGATGCAGCATCAGAGGGAATAGATTTACAAAATCATTGTAATTATCTAATTCATGTTGAAATACCATGGAATCCCAATGTAATGGAGCAAAGGAATGGACGAATAGATAGGCACGGGCAAAAGGGAAAATGTGTATATATTTGGCACCCGGTTGGTAAAGGGTTTAATCAAGATAATACTACTCAAAATGTAACAAAGGTTATGGGAGATCATGTATTTTTAATGCGTGCAGCTTTGAAGGTTGATCTAATTCGAGAGGATTTAGGAAGTGTTGGTTCAGTTATTGCACATCAAATTGAGGAAGCCATGTTAGGTAATCGAAAAAAGTTAGATACCAGTCTTGCTGAAACAAAGGCTGAAAAGAGTCGTAGGTTGATCCGAGTTGATAGGCAATTAAGGGAAAAGATCAGTAGGTTACATGATCGACTTTTGGATGCTAAGGATAGTTTTCGCCTAGCTCCAGAAAATATTTATAGAGCAGTAAAAGTAGCTTTGGAGTTAGCTGAGAAGCCTGGGTTAAAACCAATAAATTTCTTAGGAATACCTTTTGGAAAAGTATTTGAGGTTCCAATTTTGCCGGGGTCATGGGGACAAGCAACAGTGGGTCTTGAGCACCCTCACACTGGTAAACGCCGTCCGATAACCTTTGACCATGATATAGCCAAAGGGAGAGATGATGTTGTTCTTGTTCACTTAAATCACAAATTAGTTCAAATGAGTTTAAGGCTTTTAAGGGAAGAAATATGGAAATTGGACGATACAAAAAAATTAAATCGTATATCTGTAAGGGTTGTCCCAGATGACATGTTAGATGGTTGTGCACTTATTATCCAATCACGATTAATTGTAACCGGAGGTGACCATCATCGTATACATGAAGAGTTAACATTAGCAGGTGGCTTACTTAAAGATAGAGGATTCTCGAGAATACCCCAGGTTTCTAAGGTTGAATCTCTTATGGAGTCTTCGTTACCAGTTGAGCCTAATCACGATGTATTTTCAGAACTAAAAAATCGGTTTTACATGAGTGAAGAAGCAATACTTGCTACAGTTGAAGCACGATCTCGAGATCGTCTTAAATATCTAGAAAATACAATAGATCGTCGAAGGGAAAGTGAGATAAAGGATATATCTACTTTATTGGATGATTTAAAAAACATTATTGAAAGAGAACTTAAGGATCAACAAACTGAACAGTTACAGTTGTTTGAATGGCCAGAGGATCAACAAAATCAACTTCGTCGAGACTTAAACGCTTTGCGAGATAGGTTATCAAGGTTACCAGCAGAAAAAAAATTAGAAATTGAAACTATTAATAGAAGATATTCTAATTTAACAGACAGAACATTTCCGGTAGCGGTTGTGTTTCTAATGCCTAAGTCTCAATTGTCAGGAGGTGAAAACTATTGAATAATATTTCCAGTCATTATGAATGGCTTTCCTTGATAGAGATATCAGGATCTTTTCTATCTATTCCAGTGTTAGAAAGGGCTTTCCCTCAAGGATTAGATGTTGTTAATTCGTCTATGCGTAAGAACGTTCGTTCAGCTTACGAAGAGTGGCTAGATGCCAAAGATAATGAAGATCCTGACTTCAATGAACTACACAAAGAGTGGATAAGACTTGTACTAACTGAGGTTCTCGATTACGATGATGAGGTTTTGTATCTAAACAATAAAGCTGCTTATATTGTAGAGGGCCAAAATGGATTATCTAGTTTTTCACCAGAATTTATAATTAGAAATAATGAAAACGAGAAACCTCGTTTATTTATATCAATACAAGACCCTCAAACTGATTTATTTTCAAAAGAAAATAAGGATGGTTGGCCAGTATCAGCTTTGGATCGTATGACTATGTTGTTTAAAAATACAGGTGTAAACCTCGGATTACTAACTAATGGTGAGCAATGGATGTTAGTTCATAAATCAATAGATGGTGTCTATGGACATGCAACATGGTACTCTCGTTTATGGTTCCAAGAACCAATTACTCTTAGGGCATTTCAGTCTTTATTAGGTGTTCGTCGAAGTTTTGGCCCTAAAGAAGACAATATTGAGTCATTATTAGCTGAGTCATTAGAGTATCAAGATGATGTTACTGAGACTTTAGGTGAGCAGGTTCGTCGGGCAGTTGAGGTACTCGTTCAGTCATTAGATAGAGCTGATGAAGACAGAAATCGAGAGTTGTTAGAAGGTGTCCCACCTGAAGAACTTTATGAAGCGGGACTAACTGTAATGATGCGACTTGTTTTTTTACTTTGTGCAGAAGAACGAGGACTGCTATTGTTGGGAGACCCAGTCTACGATCAATTTTATTCGATTACGCATTTACGTGGTCAATTGTCAGAGGATTCAAATCAATATGGTCCTGAAGTTTTAGAAAGACGTCATGATGCATGGTCTAGGTTATTAACTTTATTTCGTGCAGTTTATGGAGGGGTTGAACATGAGTCTCTACGACTTCCGGCATTAGGTGGAACTTTATTTGATCCAGACCGTTACCCATTTCTAGAAGGAAGATCAAAAGATACAAGTTGGATTGAAGATATTTCAAACCCGTTACCTATTGATAATCGAGCAGTATTACTGTTATTAGACTCATTGCAGGTACTTGAGCAACGGGGAGGTGCAGTCTTTCTTTCATATAAAGGACTAGACGTTGAACAAATTGGACATGTTTATGAGGGTTTACTCGAATACTCAGTTGTCCGTGTGCCTGAGGTAACAATAGGTTTAATAGGCTCTCAAAAAGCCCAAAACCCGAGTATTTCATTATCTGAACTAGAATTAACTAGAGCTAAAAATGAGGACCTTATGATAGACAAAATTCAGAAGGTAACTGAGAGATCTGAGTCAGCAATTCGAAATGCACTCTCCTCTTCAGGAAACGAAAATGAGTTTTCGGATATTTTAAGAGTTTGTGGAGGAAATATTGAATTAGCAAAACGGATAGCGCCTTTTGGTAAAATGCTAAGAAAAGATGCATGGGGTTCTCCAATTGTATATCAAGAAAAAGCGTTTATAGTAACGTTGGGAACAGGTCGAAGAAAAACCGGAACACATTATACACCAAAAGTTCTTACTGAAAAAATTGTAAAGAACACATTAGAACCTTTAGTTTTTAATGGAATAAAAGATGGTAAGCAAGAAAAGGAATGGGAACTCAAGTCATCTGAGGAATTACTTAATTTAAAATTATGTGATGCAGCTATGGGTTCCGGAGCTTTTTTGGTTCAAGCATGTCGTTGGCTTTCAGAAAAAGTAGTTGAGGCTTGGGCTATTGAAGAATCGAATGGTAATGTTATTACAGTTAACGGGCAAGTTATGAATAATACTTCTAATGAACTTTTGCCAAAACAGGCTGACGATAGATTGCTTATTGCTAGAAGACTTGTAGCAGAGCGTTGTCTTTACGGAGTAGATTTAAATCCGGTAGCAGTGGAATTAGCTAAGCTCTCGATTTGGTTAATAACATTGGCAAAAAATCGACCATTTGGATTTCTTGATCATAATCTTCGTTATGGGGATTCACTAATTGGCATTAGCCACATAAATCAAATAAATAATTTAGATATGGATATGGTTGAGGCTTCAAGCCAAACGCGCTTATTTGGTCAGAACATAGAAAAATCGGTCTTAGATGCATTGAAACTTCGAGGCGACATAAGAACAATAGCGATACGCGATATTAAAGATATAGAGTATGTACAGAGCCTAAACAAAAGGGCTAAAAATAGACTGGAATCAATACATTTGATTGCCGATGCCCTTGTTGCTGAACATCTACAGTATAGTGGAAATAAAACTAAACTTGGACCGGTGCTTAATACACTGGCACAAATTGCAGGAGAATTTTTAAGTGGAAGTACTGACTTGGGTGATAGTATAAGGAGACGAGCAACCAAAATATTTAATTCCTGTTTTATAGATAAAGGTATCAAAAGAAAAACATTTCACTGGCCATTAGAATTCCCAGAGGTGTTTTCTACTGAAAATAGTGGATTTGATGCTATTATTGGCAACCCTCCGTTTCTTTGGGGAAATAGAATTAGTTCAAATCTTGGAGAGAAATACAGAGATTGGTTATTAAACTTGCATCGTGATACACACGGAAATGCTGATCTTAGTGCTCATTTTTTTAGAAAAACTTACGATCTACTTAAAGATGGTGGAAGTTTTGGATTGATTGCGACTAATTCGATAAGTCAGACGGATAATAGAGTATCAGCATTAGTTCCTATTATAAATGATGGAGGTATAATTTATTGGGCTCTTCCAGATATGGAATGGCCAGGGAAAGCTGCCATTTATATATCTGTTGTTGCTATTCATAAAGGTCCTTATGATGGTAGGATACAACTGAATGAAAAAGAAGTTGAAGGAATTTCCAGTTATTTAAATGAAGATCAATTCAAACCGGATCCATTTCGCTTATCTTTTCATAAGAAAAAAAGCTTTAAAGGGGTAGATACTGGTGGACTAGGTTTTGTTCTTACTGATTCTGAAATAGATGAAATTAAGCATTTTGAACCAAGTTCTATGGAAAAAATATGGCCGATGATTAATGGAGATGATTTATTAAGAGACCCTCAACAGAAACCAGCTCGTTTGATAATCAACTTTTCAGGAATGCTAGAAGAAGAAGCGAGACAACACCCAATTTTAATGAGGATAGTTGAAGATAGGGTGTTACCGTACCGTAAAGAAGTAAAAGATAAAGCGAGTCGTGAAAAGTGGTGGCTATATAATAGACCACGACCAGCTCTCTATAGTTCAATTTCTGAGCTTGATAAAGTTTTAGTGAATTGTGTTGTTTCTAAACATATTTGTTTTAGTTTTATGCCTAAAAGAGTTGTTTTTACAAATGCTATTAATGTTTTTGCTTTAAACGAATTTGAGGATTTTGGTCTCTTGCAAAGCACGATCCATGAATCTTGGGCTCGTTATTATGCATCATCACTAAAAACAGATAATCGCTATAATCCAACTGATTGCTTTGAAACATTTCCATTTCCTAAATGTACGAAAAGGTTAGGGGAAGTAGGGAAACAGTATTATGATTTTCGCCAATCAATTATGAAGAATATGGAAATAGGATTGACAGAAACTTATAATATGTTTCATAACCAAGATGTGACTGATAAAGAAATTGTTGAGTTACGGCAAATGCATGCAAATTTAGACGATAAAGTTATTTCTGCTTATGGTTGGGATGACATTAGTCTTAATCATGGTTTTTATGAAACAAAGAATGGAATAAGATACACTATAAGTGATGCTGCACGAACAGATATACTTAATCGTCTTCTTGAACTTAACCATAAACTTTATTTAGAAGAAACTAATAAATCATCAGGTAAGAAAAAGGGGAAAACTAAAAAGAAACTTAGCCAAATGCAAGAAAAATTATCTGGTCAGATGGAACTTTTTTAATATAATAATTGCTAGGCAACTATAAAAATTCTATTGCAATTCATCTAATTTAGTATATGAAAATAGTCTTAGGATGGAGGGGTAAATTTGAGTGAGGAAAGTAGGAAACGCTTTGCCTTAGAAATAAGGGATCCTGAGAAACCAGAAGGAAAAAATGCCTGGTTAGTAAGGGTTGAAAATAAAGAACAAGTGCTTAATTTTTCCTTAATCTTAGATATTCCAGGATCTGAGTGTAAAGGAGTTCATGAAGGTGATCCTTTTTTAATCTTTTGTGAAATGAATAAAAGTCCGGTTCTTATCGCTTTTGCGAGACTATATCGTAAACGCTCCACCTTAACCCAAACAACCTTTTATTTTGATGGTTATTTACCTGTTGAAAATCACAATACACTTGATCTGAAAATTACTAGTAGTGTCCAATCACCAATTAAACGTATTGATTGGGAATTTTTTGAAGAGAAATTTAACGGAATTAATGGTTTTGACTTTTCTTCTTTTCCAATTTTAACTGGGGAATTTTCAAATGAGCAAGCGTATGTTCGTAGTTTGCTTGAAAATGCAGTTATAGATGATTTACTTGGTCCGGCCGATGGTCCTTTTGAAGAGATTATTGGTATGAGTGTTAGAGATCGTTACCTTGTTGGAAGACTTGCTCCAAAAGAAACCATAAAGGAAGAATTTGATGATCCAGTGTTAGCTAAAACAAACGTAAATTCTTCTGGAGCTAGTGGAAGAACAGATGATGAGGAAAACACTGGTGGAACGGACACTTCCACGAACCAATCTCTCGTACCTTCTTCTGTTGGAATTACTTTTTGTGTAGATGGTTCAGTAAAAAAGTTGGAAATCCTAGCTAGTTGGGGACGATATATACGAGGGAAAAGTGATAAAGAGGATAAGAACGGAAAACCATTCCGTGCTTGGAAAAGAGTGCCTTCAGGTGGTAAAAAAGAAATAGTATTAACTGAAGGTAAAATCACCCCTTTTTCTATTGATGGTGAATGCCCTGAAGTCCTTATTCAAGGAACAGTATATCCACGACTTGAAAATGGAGATAGACTAGTTACTCTTTTTCTAGTCAACACTCAATTAAAACCAGAGCAAAACCAAGATACAGCATGGGTTTTCCAGCCAGAACTAGTATTAAGAGACCCTGAGGGGAAGGATATTTTTAGACGTAGACCTATGCTTAAAAATGATGAGGAATCAGATATAGAGCGTAAATCACTTGAGATGGTATATAGAAACCAAGTTGAATTTGCAGTAGGTCATGGTATATCAGTTCATGCTAAAACTACTAAAGATAATAGTAGTCACTCAACAGAAGTTCGAACGAGCGTATTACCAAGTTATGAAATTCCTGTAACTGAGACACCAGGTTCAGAGCCAGAAGATCGTCCAACCATGCAACAAATGGTTGAAAAAGGTTTTCTTGATATGGATAATTTAGCATCTATGGAACAAGATGAACTTTGTGATGCATTGTCAGTATTAACAAACGATTATCAAGACTGGATACAAGAACAACGGGAGAGAATCGGGAATTCAATTAAAGGTTTTGATAATGTTGCACATAATGCTATGGATAGATGTGAGGAAATATTAAGAAGACTTCGTGAAGGAATAACGGTACTTGGTACTGATGTTGATGCCTTAGCTTCATTTAGGTTTGCTAATAAAGCAATGGCTTATCAACGAATTCGGAGTATATACTCATTAAAACGAAGACGTGGAGTAAAAGTAGACTATGAAAGCCTTGATATACGTAAAAATCGATCTTGGCGACCTTTTCAGTTAGCCTTTATGCTCCTATCAATACCATCACTAACAGATCCGGCACATAAGGATAGAACTGATAAAATCGAAGCATATGCTGATTTATTATGGTTTCCGACTGGTGGAGGGAAAACGGAAGCCTATCTAGGAGTAGCTGCTTTTACAATGGCAATTCGAAGACGGCAAGGGAAACTAGGAGGGTTAGATGCTAGTCGTGGGTTATCTGTTGTTATGAGATATACATTGAGGCTATTGACTCTGCAACAATTTCAACGAGCCACTACTCTCCTCTGCTCAATGGAAATTCTAAGGAAAAATAATACTAAAGAGTGGGGGAACAATCCTTTTACAATAGGTTTATGGGTTGGGAAAAAAGTCACTCCTAATACTACTGAACAAAGTCATGAAGCAATTGAAAGTGAACGAGATGGGAAACGTGGGAGTGGCTCTACTCCAGCACAGCTTACGAGCTGTCCATGGTGTGGTAGTGAAATATCACCAGGTCGTGATATACAAATAGATAAAGTTATGGGTAAGACATTTATTTTTTGTGGAGATAAATATGGTCGTTGTGAGTTTAGTCGAGCAAAATCAAGAGAACAAGGACTGCCAGTTCTTGTTGTTGATGAAGAAATTTATCGCAATCCTCCTTCAATGCTAATTGCAACTGTTGATAAATTTGCATTAATGGCCTGGCGTGGTGAAATTAAGACTCTGTTTGGATATGTTACACATGAATGCCCGAGACATGGATTGATATGGTCGGATTCAGATTGTTCAGGACAACATCCCAAAAAAGGGAAGTACCCAGTTACTAATGCACAGCAAGTAGAACGTCTACGACCACCTGATCTAATTATTCAAGATGAGTTTCATTTAATAAGTGGACCTCTAGGAACTATGGTAGGCTTATATGAAACCGCAGTTGATTCTCTTTCAACATGGAGTTACAAAGGGAAAGATGTTAAGCCCAAAGTAATTGCTTCCACCGCAACAGTTAAAAAGGCAGAAGAACAGGTTACGAATGTTTTTTTACGTCATGTGTCAATTTTTCCTCCTCAAGGACTTGATATTGAAGACAATTTCTTTTCAGTTCAGAGGTCCAAAGAACAAAAGCCAGGTCGTCGATATGTTGGTATTTGTTCACCGGGAAGTTCACGGCCTGCTGTATTAATACGAGTATATGTAGCATTACTTACTGCAGCTCAATCATTATATAATCATTTCGGCCAGGTAGCAGATCCTTATATGACCCTTGTAGGATATTTTAATTCTTTACGTGAGTTAGGAGGTATGCGCCGATTAGCAGAAGATGATGTTCAAACACGTTCATATAGAGTTCAAATGAGTGAGATAGATAGACCTGGTTTAAGTCAACGTAAAGTTCAAAATATAGATGAACTCACTTCTAGAACATCAAGTAGGGAAATACCAAAAATCCTTGATAAATTAGAGCTTAATTTTAAACCGAAATGGGGTCAAGGAGAACCACAAGCAATTGATATTGCTCTAGCAACTAACATGCTTTCGGTAGGGGTAGATGTTAACCGTTTAGGGTTGATGGTTGTAAATGGACAACCGAAAGGTACTGCAGAATATATTCAATCCACAAGTCGTGTAGGGCGTTCTTCTCCAGGATTAGTATTTTCTGTTTTGACTTGGTCTAGACCAAGAGACATTTCACATTATGAAACTTTCGAACACTACCATTCAAGTTTTTATAAACATGTAGAAGCACAGTCAGTTACACCATTTGCACCAAGAGCACTAGATAGGGGGCTGACTGGAACAATAGTGAGTCACATAAGACTTAAAAATGATGGTTTAAACCCTAATGTTGGGGCACAGAACTTAGACGATACATCTAATACAGTAGCTGAAATTGTAAGACAAGTAGTTACAAATAGAGCTTGGAATATTAAGAATGATAGGTCAATCGCAGAGAAAGTTGAAGAAATGATAAAAGTTCGAATTGATTCGTGGGTTAAAGAATCAATTAAACCAGGGAGAAAACTTGGGTATGAAGCAGAACGGAAAAAAGGAGACCTTGCTCCATTATTACAAAAACCGGGTATAGTATCTTGGGATAAATTTACTGTACCAATGTCAATGCGAGAAGTTGAGCCAGGTGTTCAATTGATCATGGATGTAGACAAACTTCCAGATGCACCAGAGTGGCAATTAAGGAAAAAGAAAGAGCAGGAAAGAAATAATGACGAGACGGGTGATTTAAATGAGTACACATAAAGTCGGTGATGTCCGTCCTACACAGCTACTTTGGACTTATGGACCAGGTGCACTTATAGACCTTCCGAACCTTTCTGTTATTACTATGGGATTAGAGCGGTGGGATGAAGAACAATGTTCACCTATAGAGGAAGCTAGGTTGTTAGCTGCTGTGAGGAAAAGACTTGGTCCACAAGTTGAAAGGCTTCGAGTTGCTCCTTTTTTAAGAGATGAGAATGCTAGTCCTTTATCAGCAGAAGGAAAGATTGGAGTACCCGTTCGACCATTTCCTAGATGGCTTAGATGCGTTCGGTGTGGTTTATTGGCCGAATATGATTCAGGATTATTTAATGTTAAGGCAAATGCCTTCCGCCCTGAAAAGACACATTTTGTTCACGAAAATTGTGAAAAGGGAGCTAAATCAGAGGCAGTACCTGCTCGCTTTTTACTAGCTTGTAAAAATGGCCACATAGATGATTTTCCCTGGCATTGGTTTGTGCACGGAGGACAAGATGACTGTAGAGGTACTTTACGTTTTTTTGAAAGTGGTGCTTCTTTACAAACACAAAATCTTTGGGTTAAGTGTGATTCTTGTAATAAAAGTAAATCACTTGTACATGCTTTTGGTAAAGATGGACAAGATAATTTACCAGCCTGTCGTGGGCGACATCCACACTTGGATAGTTATGATTCTTCATGTGACCAAGACCCTAGAGCTGTTTTATTGGGAGCTACGAACAGTTGGTTTCCGATTACAATTTCCGCGTTAGCAATTCCTATGGAAAAAAATCCACTGATTCAACTAATAATGGATGGATGGCATTACTTTGAAGATATTGATTCAGAATTGGAGGTTAAGCTGACTATCAAAGCATTATCCAAGAGTGGAGCACTACCTGGAATAGGACAGTATAATGAAAAAGACGTGTGGAAAGCAATTCAAGATAAAAGAGAAGGAGCTTCACAGGAGGAGATTGTTAGTGAAGTAGATATAAAAATACCCGAGTGGGAAGTTCTTACTTCATCTTCTCCACCTAGAGACTGGCCACATTTCCTTAGTAGAACAGTAGAACCTCCAGCTAATTTTGAATCTGAAATTGATAATGTACTACTTCTTGAGCGGCTAAGGGAAGTAAATGCTTTAATAGGCTATACAAGGGTAGAGGCAATTGAAGAGTTTATGGATGATGAAGAACGACCTACAATGGCAAAACTCACCAAAAGGAGTACTAAATGGGTTCCAGCTAGTGAGGTTCATGGTGAAGGAATATTTATTCAATTTAAGGAAGAGGAAATTAAAAAATGGGAAAGAATCTCTGCAGTTAAGGAACGAAATAAAATGCTTGAGAACGGGCATCATGGTTGGCGAAATGCACGTAAATTGGATCCAAGTGAAGGGTATCCAGGAATAAGGTTTACTATGTTACACACATTTGCACATTTATTAATTCGCGAGTTAGCTTTAGAATGTGGGTATAATGAAGCAAGTATTCGAGAACGGATATATGCTAATGATGAAGCATCAATGGCCGGAGTTTTACTTTATACTGCGGCAGCTGATTCTGATGGTACACTCGGTGGTCTGGTAGAGCTGGGTAATCCTCAAAATCTAGGTAGGTTAATTGAACAGGCACTTTCAAGAGCTGCTATCTGTTCTTCAGATCCTATGTGCTCAGAACACGATCCTAGTGAGGATAGGTCACTTCATGCTGCATCTTGTCATGCGTGTTCTTTCGTTGCGGAAACATCGTGTGAAAGAGGAAATCGCTATTTGGATAGGGCCCTCTTAGTAAATACATTAGAAAACAAAGATACGGCATTTTTTTCACGGGACTTATGTTAGATGAAAAATCTTTGGGAAGTTATTGCTAATATATGGATTGAATTGCACCCAGATAGAATTGAATATATGGCGAAGAAAATCATGAAAATTAATACTGCTCAAGATCTAATAAGTACATCATTCAAACAAGGATTGAATGTTAAAAATGAGTTGCTTCTTAAGTTAAAGAATGCTTGGGAAGATGAACCTAAGATATCGCCAAATGAAATAGCAGCTGCTTTAAGAACAGCAAGTATAACCTCATATAATTCAATAAAGCGTCAGGGGTTAATTGAATTAGTATGGTCTGGACCTTCTACTGACTTAGTATCCATAAGACATACAGAACAAGTTCTTAAAGAAGTAATAGATTCAGCACGAAAACGCCTTTTTATAGTAAGCTTTGTTGCTTATGAATTGCCTTCTATAGTTAGCTCGTTAAATAATGCAATAAGTAGAAAGGTGAAAATAGATATACTTTTAGAAGTTTCACATGAACAAGGTGGAAGAGTAAACAATGATTCCATTAAAGTTATGAAGGAAATAATTCCCTCTCTAAATATATACGTGTGGGATCAATATGAGAATAAACCAACTGATCAATTCTTAGGGGCAGTACACCCAAAGTGTGCAGTTTCTGATGGAGAAGTTGCTTTTATTATTAGTGCGAATTTAACCAAAGCTGCTATGGAACAGAATATGGAATTGGGTGTACTTATTAAAGATGGAAAAGTTCCCGAAAAACTAGACCTGCATTTAGATGCGCTAATAACGATTGGTATCATTAAAAAAGTATGAGTGATTAAACGTTAGAGAAGAGTAATGTAAACCTGAAATTGCGGTTACTTTACTCTTTTTTAGGTGCGCCCTGCATGGGCGAAAACTTGGTGGTGAAAGTCCACTACAGGCATGGCAGTAGGAACTGTTAGCGAAAGACAAGGTGGCTATCGCGAGGTAGTGGCTGAAGGAAGTCGGACGCAAACTCCTGAACTGACGAACAGAAACTAGATAGAAGGCTGAATTAGGTCNACTCACGGAAAAAAGCCAATTTTTTCGCCCGATTACACTTGGGCGGATGGCGTTTTCCGCTGGATTATTATCCATTTCAATACGACCATCTTTCAAAAATGCTTTTAGTCCATTTATCCGGTTTAGCGTGTAATCGGCAGCTTTGGCGAGTGCGCTTTTCCCATAGAATGGTGATTTATCAACCCAGTCCAGAAACTTATCTACAATGGGTCTTGAGAATTTGTTCCGTCTTTTTCTCCGTTCACTCGGTGATAAGTGCTTAAACTGCCTCTCCAATTGGTATAAATCATCACAATATGTTACACCAATTCGCCCATTTTTACTGTCTGCTTTTAGCCAATAGCGGCGAACATGTGCCCAACAATTTGCGAAGGTCACCCCTTCGATTTTGTCATAGGCAGAATANAGCCCGAAATAAAAAATGCGCACCTTTTTGGTACGCATGACAAATAACCGTATAATCTTGATTTTTTAAATCAAATTTACGGTTATTTACTACATTCGGCTTGAATCATTTTTGACCAAGGCATATATTCATTTAAAACCTCTGGATTTCTATGTATATGTAAATTTGGCAAATCCGTTAGTAATTTCACCAGATAGCGATAGAAATCTATACCATTTACCTTAGCCGTTTCTGCGATACTTAAACAGATCGCATTGGCTTTGGCGCCAGCCTCACTCACGGAAAAAAGCCAATTTTTTCGCCCGATTACACTTGGGCGGATGGCGTTTTCCGCTGGATTATTATCCATTTCAATACGACCATCTTTCAAAAATGCTTTTAGTCCATTTATCCGGTTTAGCGTGTAATCGGCAGCTTTGGCGAGTGCGCTTTTCCCATAGAATGGTGATTTATCAACCCAGTCCAGAAACTTATCTACAATGGGTCTTGAGAATTTGTTCCGTCTTTTTCTCCGTTCACTCGGTGATAAGTGCTTAAACTGCCTCTCCAATTGGTATAAATCATCACAATATGTTACACCAATTCGCCCATTTTTACTGTCTGCTTTTAGCCAATAGCGGCGAACATGTGCCCAACAATTTGCGAAGGTCACCCCTTCGATTTTGTCATAGGCAGAATAACCATCGCACACAATGGTCCCTGAATAATCTTCAATGAAGCTTTTAAGAACAGATCGTGCGCGTGATAATGCACTTTGAAACAAAACGATGGTTGGCCCTTGACAAGGGACTGTTCGATAAACCCAATTGTAAGCGTTGGATTGACCGGATTTTCCATCGGATCGGTTGATGATTTGTCCATGCGTTTCATCGACATGTAAAATCGATTTAGACATCATCTTATGCTTCATATGGTCATAAATAAGCAATAGCCAATCATGCGATGTTCGGATAACCCAATTAGAAAGATTTTTATCATTTGTATTCAGGCCGTAACGTTCCCATTCTTTTACTTGCCGGTAAAGGGGTACGTATTGCATGAATTTATCATAGATGACTTTGGCTAGAACGCTGGGACTAGCGATACTTCGCTGAATGACTGGTTGCGGTGCTTTGCCACGTTCAATTTGCGCTGGCTGGAATGCATCACCTTTACAGTTTTTACATTCATAGGCATGTTCTACGTGTTGCACTTTCCTCATTTTCGCAGGAATAAAGGTTGCTTCTTCACGCACCATGGTGCCGTCAATCTCAACCATTTGACGATTGCAACACGTACAGTTTGTATTTTTTGGATGATGGTGGATCACTTCTACCTCGACATCAGCACGTAATGAATCATTTCGTTTTTTTTGAACCTTTCGTACAACAGTATAAGAAATCGTCTGTTGGCTTTGTTCTTCTGTCTGCTCAGAATCGGTAAAAGTTGAATCATCATCAAATAAGGAGGTCTGCCCATCAGGCGCATTATATTTCGATTTCTCTGTTTTAGCTCCATATAAAAGCTTTGTTAAATGGCGAACTTGCTCGGTTAACACTTTAACCTGTTCCGATAATTCTTTGTTTTGTTGATTAGAAAGATCCAATTGTTCTTCAAGAAGCCGAATTAATTTATCGGATGGATTCTCATGATTAGAAGAAGTATTAACCATCCAGTTCACCACTTTCCGTTCGAATTTAAGGTAGTTATAGTATACCATGTTGAACGTAAGAGTGAAGCATTTGTAGTAATTTTAGAACAAACTTTTTGGTGATTGTTGAATCGCCTTTGGCTGCTGCATGGATAAACCTTCGAGTAACCATCGAAGTTCTTGTTGCGATAGATTTCGCATCTCATTTTCGTTTTTGGGCCATTGAAGTTTTCCGTTATCTAAACGTTTATACAGCATGGCAAAGCCATTGCCATCAAAATATAAACATTTATATCGGTCCTTACTCCAGCCGGAAAATAAGAAGATAGAATCTCCGTAAGGGTCAAGGTCAAAAGAATCCTGAACCAACGTCGCTAGTCCATCAATGCCCTTTCTCATATCTGTCTTACCACAGATGATGTAAATATTTTTGACATTTGTATAATCGTATTTCATAGGTTTTTCAACTCCCTCATAATGGTTTGAATGATGTGCTCATCTACGCCGTTAGAGAAGGAAATATCAACTTTGCCCATTTTGATTGTGCAAGTTGAATAGAAAGAGGGCCCCTCTGGATAGGATGCCGTACTATTTTCATTTTTGGAATGTAATGTAACGGGGACAATGGTAAGTTTTTGTTCAGGCATATAAAAGCACCTCCTTTTATTGATATCTATATCTTACCAAGGAGGTGCTGGGATTTTATATGCGTGGTTTGAATGGGGGTTTACTTCATAAAAGAATACTTCCATCTTTTCTTGATGTTCACCCTATATGAAGATGTAATACGTTGAAATACATCGTGATAACCCTCCTGCAGATGAGCAATCGCTTGATTTGATTTTTCAATAGTTATCATACGTTTGTTGTACTTGCGTCATTTGTTGTGTGATTTTTTGTAATGCTAGCCCTTTCTTTTGCTCCATCAACTGTTCCCTCCCAACCATAATATATTGGGAAGATGTCATAAGCTTACTAATTTCTTGATCGGCAGCTTCGAATTCTTCAGCTGCAAGTTGGAGATTCTCTCCAGAATGACGAATGACTTCAACAATATTTTTGACGAGCATGTAATGCTGTGTCAATTGCTTCATATGCCGATTCATTCCCAGCCACCGTTGTGCCTATATACTTCGTTACGATACCATTTTCATAGACTTAGAAATAGTATAGGAGTTTGATATAAATCATAAATCAGTTAATTCTCTTGACTTGTTGGAGCGCCTTCAAATGATAATAACTCTAAATACATATTGTTCAATAAAAAAGCATTATTTCTCACAATAAAATCCCAGTAATTAGATTCCTTCTATTTTATAATTTTTGTAATGAAAAAGTAATAAGGAGGGATAGCGCTATAGTAGTGGTTATTTCACATGAATAAGTCCATGGATTCACAAGAAGAGGTCTTCTAGTATTCAATTGGGGTTCATTAATCCTCAATCAAAGTCCACTTATGACAATAATGATTTATATTACTGGAGTATGACTATTTTTAACCACAGTTTTAACTGCTTGTTCTTTACCGTCGTGTCAATTTTTGGTGATCGTTGGAAGAAAGGAGACTCTCGCCAGTAGAGCTTAGAATGGATTGTCCGTAGTACACTATTAATGCGGATAAAGCCATAAAAGTCTTCTTTTTTCTATTTGAGTACGGCGAATGATTTTTACCACTTGTGCGGTCTTTTTTACCACCTTTTGCGAAGAAATGTACCACCCATTGCGGAGCTTTTTACCATCTGTACAGAGTTTAGACATGGGAGCTAATCTAGTAGTTTCATTCTTGATATAGCAACAATCCCACCACCCTTGACCTTGTTTGTGTCTGTGGTGATAGTGAACTTTGTAGCGGATAGCAAAAAAGAAGCCTTTTATGGCTCCATCCGCATCAATAGCGTACCACGGACAATCACTTCTAAGTTCCGCTGGCGGGGCCCCGACCCCTTCCAACGATCACTAAGAAGTGGCATGGCGGTAAAGGGCAAGCAGTTAACACTGTGGTTAATAAGTGCTTATTCTTCAGTGGTAAAGCTTTCCGCAATAGGTGGTAAAATCCCCCGCATTTAGTGGTAAAAAAGATTGCAAGGCTGGTACATATTGAATGCCATACTCATTCTATTCGCTAAAAAATTCACTATCACGGACACAAACAAGGTCAAGGATGGTGGGGTATTGCTCTATTTCTAAGCTGAAACAACGAGCTAATTTTATCTCAGTTTTTTGGTGGACTTGAACTATGAAACAGTGGACTCTATGTGCATATTCAATTTTAGTACAAACGAACCTTATTGGAAAACACGATGGACTCGATATGGATATTGGTGGATCTGTTTATGTGAAATAATCAATTAGCTTCAGAAAAGTAAATGATATGAAAAATTGATGTGTGTTTTCGATAATAGTTGTTTTTCGAGGAGGTTAACAATGAAAATAGTAACCTTTTTATATGATCCATCAAATAGTATAAGAATTAAACAAGATTTTATATTAAAGTTAAAAGAGGTTAAAGATGTAGATTTTATTAAAAATACAGAAATGATAATAGTTTTCTCCGAAGAAAAAGAAATTCCAAATATTTATTTAAATTTTCTTTCCAAAATTAAGATACCGATTATTTATTTCTTGGGGATTGAGAAGTTAACAGAATCTAGTATTAAGCACATGGTGGATTTTGTGGAGTCAGGTAATATATTTTCTATATTTATTGAAAGTAATAGTAATATATTCAAAGACTCACTAACATTTATACATGAAAATATGTTTAACTATGATTTTAAAATTACAGATGTTGGTAATGAGTTTCACATTTCTCCAACATATTATTCTAAATTATTTAAAGAAAATGTGGGAATGGGATTTAAATTATATGTAACAAAAAAAAGAATTGAACAAGCTAGGCTTCTTTTAGAAAAAGATTATTCTGTAACTGAAGTTAGTAACGAGGTTGGTTATTCAAATCTATCTCACTTTATAAAGATATTTAAAAAGAGAGTTGGACTTACACCTACTCAATATAAAAAGAAAACAATCATTAATGGTTTTACAAATAATTTATAAGTTGCTTTTTTGGTGATAAGAAATTTATTTTAAATAAAAAATGTAATGAGGTGACTATATTGAAAGAAGAATATCCCTGGAAAACGTTCTTTGGAGAAAAATATTTGAATTTTTCTCCTTATATACTTAATAAGACAAGAACAGTTGAGGAAATTGAAGGAATAAAAAAATTATTATGTATGTCAGAGAAATCGGTCATATTAGATTTAGGATCTGGAAATGGAAGAATAGCAATGCCATTAGCTAAAGAAGGGCATAATTTATTCTGTTTAGATGGTTCTAAAACAGCAATTGAGTCAGGAAAGACAATATCAGCTCAGCAAAACATGAATAATATTAACTGGATATTATCTGAAATGGCTGATATGTCATTTAATAATGATATGTTTGATTTTATTATTAATATTTCAACTGCTCTTGGTTATGTTTCTGAATATGAAGATAGAATTGCTTTAAAAAAGGTATTCAAATATTTAAAACAAGGAGGAAAATTATTAATAGAAACTGAGAATAGAGATTATAAAATCAAAAATTTCAATCCTAAGTTGTGGAACTTTATGGGAGATCAGCCTGTATTCTCCACAAGACATTTTAATTCTGTTAGTGGAAGATGGAAAGAAGTCACCATGTGGTATGAGAAAGATAAAATGGAGGAAGCTGTACTTGACATAAGATTATATACAGCTACTGAATTAAGAGGCATTTTACAAAGTATAGGTTTTAAGAATATAGAAATATATGGAGGATGGAATAATGAGAAACTGACAATCGATTCCCCTAGAATGTTAATAATTGCAGATAAATAAGCAGAATAATATAAAAACAGTAATTTTAATTATAAAAAAACAAGGATTATACTAAAAAATACGATAAATTTAAAGTATCTTGATCAAGATATCTTAATTTTAAAGGAGGAGCAAGCTTATGATTAAAAGTTTAGTAAGAAGTGTTGAGATGACATTGCCTAATTCAAAAAGTAGCACAATTTTAGAGTTAGAAAATGGTAAAACAGAAGAATTATTCTTTACCCAAGTCGAGCCGACTAAATTTAAAGTTTTAGATGCAGACTACTCTAGAAAAAGTGGGATTTCAGTAGATATTGATATAGATAATGTTTATCTGAAAACCACGTCAAAAGTATTATGGCCAGGAGAATCAATTATTGTTCGAGGAGGGCTTCGAGCAAATGAAGAGCCAATGAGGGCGTCCTTTAATATTCCAAAAGGAAAAAAACTAAAGGACGGAGTACCAGGGGAAAGCTGGTTGTACTGGTCTATTGAAACACCTGCAGGGACTTTCAAAAATTTAGTTCCTATTCATATGAAAGGAACTATTACTAGCTTACCACCAAAAGATACTACTTTTACAAGCGCAGTTGCAGTAGATCTATATGATTTAGAAGGAAAACAAAAAGCAAAAATTTATAACTGTGCACAGACTAATTAAAAGTTGGAGAGGGCAAAAATATTTTTGCCCTCTTTATTAAAAGAAAGGAAAATATGAATGTTTGATGTAATCATTATTGGGTCAAGATGTGCAGGAAGTTCTCTTGCTGTAAGATTAGCTAAATTGGATTGTAGAATATTGATAATTGATAAGGCTGATTTTCCTAGTGATACAAATTCAACACATATTTTTGGTGAGACAGATTTTTTTCTTGAAAACAACTTGGTAAGTTCCTTTAATCAAATAAATTCTCCTCAAATAAAACGAATGCGTATTAATATCAATAGGTCATCATTTGAATCGAATATAACTATGACTGAAAGATTATCTGCAATGGATAGATATAGTCTAGATAATTTACTTATAAATAAATTAGATGATTATCACAACGTAATATTCAGAAAAAAAAGTAAACTGGTAAGTGTTCAAGAAAATGATGATGGCTATACAGTAAGATATCAGTATGAAGATAAAATTCATATTGTTTCATGTAAAGTATTAATTGGTGCCGATGGTAAAAACTCTACAGTTGCAAGAAAAGTAAAAGCGTCTATGGCTAAGGAGACTGATAAAACGTATCCATGCTTGTACGGGTATTTTGAAAATGTATTCCCATTGATGCCACATTGCCTTGAATGGCATTATAACTCGGGTGATATCATAATCTGTGCTCCAACAAACGATAAGCTGCATGTAGTCTTATTAATACCAATGGATAATAGGGAGTTAACTAAATATAACAAAGTAGAAGCCTTCATAAATAGAATCACTTCATTTCCCTGTATTGAAGACAGATTTAAAAATGCTAATTTAGTTGGAAAATTAAAAGGGATTGGTGATCAGAATATGTTTATTAGAAAGCCATTTGGAAAAAGGTGGGCACTGGTAGGTGATGCATGCAGTTGGGTTCATCCAATATCTGGAAGTGGTATTGATGATGCATTTGAAGGTTCAAGGCTATTAGCGAAATATTTAGAAGGTTATTTAAAAGGAGAAGAAAGCTGGGAAAGTTCTATGAACAAGTATTCTATTGCAATAGAGGGTTATATGGAAAATCAAATTAGTAGAGTATTATCAACTTTTGATAATTTCAATGTAGACTTACCTAATTATAATGAAGAAATATTACAGCTTTTTTGTACATTTCCAAGTTTAATATATAGTTTTGCATTTAAAGCAGAGCAAATATTAAAAGAATTTGATGGAAATCATTTGAATTTTTTAAAAACTATAGTAAAATAGATAAGGAGATATCACTTATGCAAAATAAATATATTCTTAAAACAGTTAATAAAATATATATTGAGGCCCCTATTGATGAAGTATGGTGGTTGATAGTTAGTCCAGAAGGTTCAAATTTATATCAAAGTGATTTTTGTGAGTCTACAGGTGACCCAATTAATCCTAAAGAAGGAGATAGGTATCATTATTTATATGGTGATATAGAAAACCACGCAGTTGTGCTGGAATCAATCAAAAATGAAATGTTCTTATTGAAAGACGAATACAAGTCTCTTTTACCTGATGGAAAGGAAATCGTTTACAATCTTCAAACTTCCTATTTCTTAGAAAAAATAGATAATCAATTTATTAAATTAACTATTGAAATAAGAGGATATGAAAATAATCCTCTCGGTTTATGGATTAAAGATTGTATGGAGCACAGCTGGAGAAGAGCTATGATGAATATAAAAACTGTACTTGAATTAGGACAAGATTTACAAAAAAAATTCTTCACTTATCCAAAAATTGGAGCTACTATTGCAACAAATAATGCATTATATAGTAATAATGTAGATGGAGGTGTTGTAATTAGAGAATGTTTCAAAGAAGGACCAGCGTACAAAGCTGGATTACGAGAAGGGGATGTTATTTTAAAACTATCTGAAACAGAAGTTAATAGTTATGAAGAATTTGTTAAAACAATTTGCTTACTTCAATCAAAAGGTGAAAATCAAGCTACAATTGGATTCAATAATGGAACACTTAATAAAGAAGTTACTATTTCATTTTCATACGATTCCTTATTTACTGGGATAGTAAATGTCGATTCACCCGAGTCATATGAATTATTAAGAAGGAAGCGAAAAAAGTCTAGACAAAGTACTCATAATAATGAATGATTCATATGCATTATTTTGTTATGCTGCTTAGTTGTAAATTAGAAAGGAGATTTAATGTATAGTGAATAAAAAAATAATATCATTATATGTTACTGGTATTGGTTTTTCAGAGATAGGTAAGTGGGTTTTTTTGGTTGCAATAAATTTAAAAGTCTTAGCAATATCAAATTCTCCTTTCTCTATAGCAATACTTTATTCTTTAACACCACTAAGTAGTTTATTAACAAACATATGGAGTGGAAGAGTTATAGATAGAATTGATAAAAAAATCATTCTCATGACAATTAATGTTTTGAGATCAATATTAATAATTATGGTGTTTTTCACAGATAATATTTATTTAATTTATTTATTCGTTTTTTTTGTAGGAGTGGCGGGCGCGTTTTTTGGGCCGACATCTAATGTTTTCATCACAAATAACGTTCCTCAAGATTTTAGAAAGAAATTTAACAGTATACTCTCCAGTGTAACTACTGGAGCTTTAATGACAGGACCCGCTTTGGCAGGAATTATTATAGCTGGTTACAATATTGACTTTGCAATATTTATAACTAGCTTATTATTTTTAGTTTGTTCATTCTTTATATTTTTAATTCCAAACAATGAATCAAGGAAGGAAATAGAAAGAGTAGCATCAAGTAAACTAGCAATTTTGTTAAGTGATTTTAGGACAGTAAGAGGGTATTTTATTGAAAACAAATATTTATTAAAAATTATTGTTTTGTTCAATGTGTCAATGGTATTAATTTTCTCCTTAGATTCTCAAGAGGCCACTTATATAAAGAATAATTTGCTTGCTACTGAAAGAGATTATGGATTATTGATGAGTTTAGCTGGAATAGGATCAGTAGTCGGATCGATTGTTAGTACCTATACACCAAATAGTATAAGTATTAAACATTACTTAGGGATAGGTAGTATGCTAGGCTCTATAGGATATATATTATTTTACAGCTCCCCTAATATTATAATAGCTGGAATCAGTTTTGTTGTTTTAGGTTTCTTTTTAGCATATGCTTCAATTGGATATATGACCTTCTTTCAAAATAATATTCCTAAAGAAGTAATGGGAAGAGTAGGAAGTGTTATTGCAATGATACAAGGAGCTTTTCAAATAATTATTACATTTATTATTGGTGTATTTTCTACGTTGATTTCTTTAAAGGTAACTACAGTTTTATTTTCATTAGTTGCATTAATTATAGCTATTAAACTATATTCTATTATCATGAATAGAAGTAATAAAGGTGTTATTTTTTGAATATAAATAAGAAAAATCAAAAGGGAGTGTATTTAATGAATCCACTAGTAAAAAAAATTGATACAGTATTTATTCAAGTAGATAATTTGGAAAATTCATTGAACTGGTACGAAAAAATTTTTAATCTTGAAATCGATTTTAGAGAAGATTACTATCTAGCATTAAAAGTTGGCGAAACTCCACTTACATTAATCGAAACAGAAAACGTTACAACAAACAAATTAGATCATGCAATACTATACTTTTATTCGAAAAATATAGAAGACATATTTGATATTATAAAAAAGAATACGGAACATTATACGGAAATTAAATTTGAAGACGGAGTTTCTTTTTTTGAATTTAAAGATAACAGTGGTAATCCCTTGGGAATATGCTCATATTAGTGGTTTCATTTTTTTCTAGCTTACTGATAGTTACAATTAATTTTTGCTTTTTAATTAGGCGAGATTAATTGTAACTATCAGTATTTTTTTTGAGTATGAAATTATACTTTTTTGAGTGGATTAAGAATACCAAGAAATTACTGATATTAATCAAAAAAACAATATAATATATTGTTTGATTAACCTATAATTGATTTAAATATAATTAAAAGGAGAAGGTGATTTTTTTGGATTATCATGTTTTACATCCATTTACATTGATGCCTGATATAACTAATTTAAGCGAGAAGGAAATAAATAACAAATTAATAATATCAGAATCTTCAACTAGTTCGTGGATAAAGGATAAGAAAGGGGAGTTTTATTATAATATCAGTAATGCTGCTTTATCTTTAGGTTCTGGACAGGAAGATATAATAAATGCTGCTATTAAACAGTATAAAAAACTGTCAACAGGTACTTTATTTGCGCAAGGACATGATAAGGCTAATGAATTAGCAAGAAAATTAGTAGAAAAAATGCCAGATTATAATATGGCATTTTATTCAATTGATGGTACAGGAACAACTGAAACGGCTTTAAAAATTGCTAGGCAACATTTTTTATCCAAAGGTAAAACAAGAAAGAAAAAATATATTAGTCTAAATGGGGGATTTCATGGGAATAGCTATGGAAGTTTATCAGTAACAAATGTTGGACTCCATGATCTATTTGGGCCAATCCTTAAAGGGATGCTTTCAGTTAACCCGCCAGTTTTTAATAGTGACGAGCAAGATTTAGAAATCGAGAAAAAGTGTAAAGAGTTACAAGACTTAATAGAGGATGAGAATTCAGAAACAATTGCAGCTATGATAATAGAACCGATTCAAGGTGTATCAGGTGTTCAAGTAATTCCAAAAAAATATCTACAAAAAGTTAGGGAACTAACAAAAAAACACGATATTTTATTAATTGTTGATGAAGTAACAACTGGTATTGGTAGGTTAGGGGATTGGAGCGCGAATGAATTAATGAATATTAATGGGGATATCGTAACGTTCTCAAAGAGTTTAACATCTGGATATTTTCCATTAGGAGTTACAATGATGAAACAAAATATTGCTGAGTCTTTTCTAGGTGAAAAAAATGGTGGCTTTCCTCATGGGTCTACTTTAAGTGGACATCCAGTAGGATGTGCAATAGGATTAGCAGTTATCAATAAGATTGATGAGGAAAATCTGTTAGACAATGTACTCAAATATGAATACATTCTTAAATCAGAGTTGAAAAATAAGTTGGCACAAACTTCAAGTTTTAAAGAAATTAGAGGAAAAGGGCTAATGATAGGAATTGAGTTTTTTTCTGATAGTACTTTTTCTGAAAAATTTGTAAAGAATCTTTTAAATGAAGGATTATTAGGAACTTATGGTAATGGTACATTAATTATTTATCCCCCATTTAACTTAACTGAATTAGATGCTGAATTTATTATTGACTCAATTACGAAAGCAGCAATATCAGCAAGTAATTGATATCATAGTAAATCTATAATTGATTGCTATTATATTAATAACCTTTAACTTTGCAATTTTCAAAAGTAAGCGGGAAATAATATGACGCCATGACAAATAGCCCTAAAAGGAGTAAACTTTTCGTAAAGATGCTCTATTAGGGCTATTATGCTCGTTTTATATATTTTGAAAGTGGCTTCACCTTGGCAATAATCACTGGCTTTCCAGCTGGCGTTGTTGTAACCGTTCCTTTGGAGATAAAGTTTTCCATTTTCTTTCCAGCTTAAAAAGCTGGTCACAGTAATGGACGCCAACGGCGCCTTGTCTGTTTGGATCATTGGTCTCTAAAAACTTTCTCCGAACATGTTCCCAACACGTTTGAAGCTGCCCTTTAAGAAAGGTTTCTGCTATTTCAAACCGGCGTGTCTCGGAAGAATGATAAAGAGTAATGGGATGTTTTGCGGTTGCTGCTGTGCGAAATAACCATATTCTTTCATCGGTTATAGCTAGCTTTTTGTCTACCCGGCGTAATTTTGTAGGTCGTTTCATCAGCTTCTTTTCCAATTCTGTCAACGCATTAACCCCAGTGTCTAAACAATTTCTTTTATCGTACTACATTTTATTAAAAAGGGAAGAAAAATAAAAAAAGATTTCTCTCCTCCATGATTAAGTGAGGACACCTAATTTGGCAGGTTAAATTTTTTGTTTTTGATAGATGTAGAATCCATCGAATAGCCACTCGATTTGTTTTGATGTCAGTTTTTCAACTCTTCTCCCGCAGAATAAGAAAACAGATTCGTCTAAAAGATCCAATTGAAATTGACTGGTGATTACGGAAGCCAGACCATCAATGCCTTTGCGAAGATCTGTATAGCCACAGACTAAATAACAATTTTTCATCTGGGAGAAGTCAACGAGCATGGCGGCACACCTCCTTTATCAAGGCTACTGCCAAAGATTCCTGACAACCTTCCAAAATCGTTACATGCAGAGCGTGGCAAGAAACTTCTGCCACAGGATTTGCAGGTATAGAAGAAGGTGTTGTTGGGATTGTTACGAGAACAATCGGGTTTTCCTTCATAAAAACCTCCATCTCGACTCGCTCCGCTCCTCGAGTCAAATAGTAATGAAAACGAATGCGGATTTTCGTTTATAATAGAGTTAGGAGAGGCACACTACAAAGCACGGTGAGGTGAGTTGTAAGAAACCTCGAATGTTTGAACCAGCATAAAAACCAGTGTAAGGTTGGGGCTCTCAAGCGCAAATGAGTGGATTAGAGTCCGCACACTAATCATTGTTTTAACAAATCCTGTTAAATGCTGCCCCGATCAGTCACTGCCTCTTCGCTACCTATAGAAAGGAGCGAAGTCCCATGAAAGTCGTGTATCCCGTTTGTTGTGGTATTGATGTGCACAAACGCTTCTTAATTGCGACCATCATTACCACCAAAGCTGATGAGTTAACACCACACTATCAAAGGAAACGATTTTCAACGTTTAATAACCAGATTCTAGCATTGAAAAACTGGTTATTGGAACACAACTGTTACGATGTCTGTATGGAAAGTACCGGGAAATATTGGGTCCCCGTTTCCAATTTACTTGAAGGTGAGATGAATATTACCATTGCGAATCCAAAATGGGTTCGTGCAGTAAAAGGAAATAAAGATGATAAAAAGGACTCCAAATGGATTGCCGAACTTTTCCGTATGGGTTTAGTCAGAGGCAGCTTTATTCCCACGAAAGATATTTGAGTATTTCGAGAATTTACACGCTACCGCACTCGCTTAATTAGCCATCGTTCCAGTGAGAAGAATCGACTCCAAAACGCATTTACCGTTGGGAATGTTGCGATGGACTCCGTCGTTTCTGATATGTTTGGTGTTAGCTCGAAGAAAGTCCGAGATTACCTCATTTCAACCGATAAATTTAATCCTGATCACGTCCTTTCTTTACTTCACAGTCGTATGCAATCAAAAGGACAAGAATTAATTGAATCCATTGAGGGTTACAGCTTTACACCAGAATAAATTATACGGATTCAACTCATCGAAAGACACAAAACATATCTCGATTATTCCATTGAGCTTCTAGATTATCAGCTGGATGAGATGATTAAACCATATAACCCAGCTGTTCAGCTTTTAGAAACGATCCCAGGAATTCGTCGTCAATCAGCGATTCAGATTATCTCAGAAATCGGTGTGGACATGTCGCAATTTTCCTCTTCCAAAAGACTCTGTTCTTGGGCTGGACTTGCCCCAAGCAGTAATGAATCGGCTGGAAAAAAGAAATCAGTCAAAATTTCACGAGCAGGTGTTTATCTCAAACCAGCACTTGTCCAGTGTGCTCATGCGGCAGTTAAATCAACGGAAAACCAGCCATATTACCGCAAGAAATATGAACGCATCTACAAACGGCGTGGGAAGAAACGTGCCATTATTGCGATTGCCCGTATGATACTCACGGCAATCTACCATATGCTTTCCACAGGTGAAATATGGAATCCAACTGATTTGTACAAAATGGATATGCCAGTCAATTTAGTGCAGAAACAGAAGGAAAAAGCAATCAAACAGGCGACAAGACTATTAATTGTAGAAGGGTTCTTACCTAAAGATTTTGCCAAGGAAGAACAGTCATCTACAGGTTAATAAACAGATAATCACCATAAAAAGTGCATTTTTTTTATGGTTTATTTGGTGTGCCTTCTGAAATATTTTACATAGAAGTTTCCACTGATTTTGTTTTCACACTAAAACTACCTCTTGTTACTGGGTAACTCCAAGTATAGAGGTAGTTCCGTTATAATAAAATTCGGTCTATTATTTTCCTGCTTACTTATTAAAAGGCGATTCTCAAAAAAAGAATCGCCTTTTACAAATAATACATCTATTTAATTTTAATCTTCACCAATTATTTCAATATCATTTTCTATAATACTTAAGAAAGTTACCCCTGTTTTAGTTGATACAGTGTGTATTTCTCCTGAACCAGCAGTTAGAAAGTCTCCTTTTACTAATTTTTTACCATCTACAATCATTTCCCCTTCTAACACATAAGCGTATTCTCGTCCTGGATGATCATGTTTAGGAATATAACCGTTAGGACCGAAACGTACAATAATAGCTTGTTTATGGGTGGATTCAGTTTTTTCATTCCAAAGAAATCTATATTCCGAGTTTTTGAAACCTCCTTCTTTCCATTCTGTGTCCTCTTTATGAATAATTGGCATTTATCATATCCTCCAATCTAAATTTTATAAAACAATTTTATAATTATTTCGCCTATTAAACTCGGGTAATATTGATTTATTTTGACAATTTTATACGAATTATTCAAAAAAATAAAAAAAAGCATAGGATATGTAAATAAAACCCGTAGTCATATTTATATGTAGATTTATACTTATTATATAAATAAAAAATCTTAAAATGTGCTTGAGGAGGATGTTTATGGATATTCTGGTTGGTATTCATCAGTATAGTTCCACTACTTATGCTAATGATTTAATGCATGAGGACATTCCAGATAACGCTAAAACGAAGAAAATAAGTGATTTTAAAACTCTTCTTATGTACACAAAAGAAAAGGTATACGATTTAATTGTAATTCTTACTAAGCAAGCCTCTTTACCTTGTAATTGGAATTTAGAAAAAATACATCCAGAATCTCCACCCTCAATTATGATTATAACTAATTTCAATTGTAATAGTTCAATTCTCATTGAATCTTTTCTACAATCCATTTTTGGTTTTGGATTTATAGAAGAAAAAAACTCAATAGTAAAAGACTCATTGAAGTATATATCTGAGAACTTATGTGAAAGTGAACTATCATTAGAAAAAGTAGCAAGTAAATTTTATTTAAATAAATCTCATTACTCAAGAGTATTTAAAGAGAAAGTAGGGGTAGGTTTTAAAACTTATGTAATTCAAAAAAGGATTGAGAAGGCTAAAATACTATTACAACATAATTATTCAGTAACAGATGTTTGTTTTACAATTGGGTATAATGATCTTACACATTTTTCTAGAACATTTAAAAAAATTGTAGGAATTAGTCCGTCAGAATATCGACGTAGAGCCAGATAAACTAAAATGATATAGTGGGAGGAATAACTAATGGTAATGGAAAATAAAAAGAACGCAATCGTTAGTTTAGTACAGGAGTTTGTGGAGTTTCGAATTGAAGAAAGTCATTTTAATGAACCTTTTGATAGTTTAGGTGTTGATTCATTGATGATGTTAGAAGTAGCGGTGGATATTGAGAGAGATTTTGACATTCATATTTCTGATGAAGATTTATCAGAAATTTCTACTCTATCTGATTTGATAGAGATAATAAATAAAGGATAAACCTTATATAAATTATGGTAAAAAAACTATTATTTTATAAAATCATTATTTTGACAATTATATTTTCAATTTTTTATTTTATTTCAAGAGGAGGAAGATTAAAACTTCGCTATTTATTTTTAATTCGATATTGGAAAATACTTTATTCATTCTTTTCTGGAGTTGTATTAACTTTGAAAGTAAAAGACATGAATAAACTAAATGTAAAGTTGAATACAAAATTCTCTCCATTTTATAGAGGGTTCGCCTTTGAAGGAGCTGGTCTTGGAATAGCAATTCTTGCATTTAGTTTGGAGAAAGGAAAAAGCTTTGAAGAAATGACTAAACAGCTCTCTAAAAAGTCAATATATCAGTATTATGTAGGATTAGGATGGTTTTTATGGTTTCTATATGGAAGAAAAAAAGGGAAATATGAATTATGGTTAAAACAAATAGATTTAAGACATGGAATAATTCTATTTGATGGAGTTGGTTTTAGTTCTTGTTTTAAATTATATAAAAGTAATCCTCAAGTTATCAACAACTTTAAAAACTTTAATAATAATCAACAAAGGGTTTGTTACCAAGGTTTTGGTAGAAGTTTATGGTTTATTTCAAGATTTGATATCATTTATGTTAATAAAGAAATTGAAAAAGTAGATTTACAGTTTCAAGAAGATGTTTATAGCGGAGTTGGAATTGCAGTAGCTTATAGTTGGTTTGATAGAATTGAACAAGCTTTTATGCTGTTAGATAAAGTTCCGGAAGAATTTAAAGGTCCTTTTTGTCAAGGTATGGCTTTTGGATATGAGGCAAGAAGATTACAAGATGAAGCGCTATGGAATAAGCACATAAAAGCAATAAATAAGTCGACTAGACAAACAATCTTAAAATGGCTTTTTGTTTTAAAACATACTGAAATAACTGTTGCTAATGAAAAAGAAAAAGATAATTTCTATCTAGAATGGGTAGATCTTTTAAGAGAAAATATATATATAAAAAGATTCAATAGTAAGAAAAATTGAGATATTGAATGGGAACGTTAGAGTGAGCAGCTGCAGTAAGGAGAGCTGTGATTATTTTCCTATTATCCAGAGTAAATATCTTGGTCTGCACCATTGAATCTCTAGATTTTTTATTAACTTCTGGATTGATAGATCAATTTATTTGCATAAATAGAAAAGTATTGGATATGGAGAAATAGGTATGGTTTAGAATTTCATATTAGTATTAGTGATGTTTAATTTTAATACCTAGTTGAAGTCGTTATTTGAAGTTTTAAAAAATTGGTAGCTTATAGAGAAAATCTAATTACACTCTATAAGCTTTTTTGCTGATAAGTACCTTAAGAAGAGTAGCGGTATAATGTCAAGCACTGATAAAAAAACTTGCTGCCTTAGCTTCAATACAGTTAAAAAAGACAATAGAAAACTAAACCCACCCTAATTAGTTTATATTTAATTCCATTTAAACTAATTAATAAGTGAAGAGAAAGCGTGATAAAAATCTATTTATGATTTTGTGGCATCCCTCCTTCTGGTTGATAAATTTGGTTGTTCTTCAGCAGATAAAAAATCAACCTCATAAGTTTTCGAGCTGTAAGCGCAAGGGCAAACTCTTTCGGTTCTGCCCGCTTTTTGGCATAGTACTGGGCAAAAACAGGGGCGTGCCCCCCGAACACTGCTTGCGGCCTCAAAGAGATAGTACTTGAGATAGCGGTTTACCGATTAAATTAGCCGGGTTCGCTTGGCAGTAAAGTCACCGGATTGATCCTGATTCCAGGCAATCCCTCCGAATTGAGCCAGCTGCTGCTGTTTTTGAAATTGATGAATGTCTACTTCAGCCAGAATACCGGATGTGAAGATGGGACCAATGCTAGGAACGGAATCCAACGTTTGTGGAATGGTTTCTAAATGATTCATAATCGCTTTTTTCAGGACTTTTAATTCCTGTTGAATGGTGCGAATCACCTGAATACTGGAAGCCATCGCCAAGTTTACGGAATCTGCCATGGAATCAGATAGACGGTAAGAAGATCGTGCTGCCTTTTTTAAGGAACGGGCAGCAGCTTCGGTATTATCAAAACGATTTTTGCCATGGTACATTAGGAAGTCAATGAGCTCGTCCAAAGACACATCAACCACCTCTTCGACAGATGCAAATTCTTCTATGACTGCCATGGATGTCGCACCGAGCTTGTTTTTTGAAATTGTCCGGTGATGGTATATTCGCTGAACTTTAAATATAAGTTGGTCAGGAGAAAGTTACTCTCTTGTGTTAAATCCTGCACCAAGTGATACCGTGCACGTGTAAGCCGTTGTAAAGCCATTTGTGGTTCACTCCACGTATAAGGATGCGGTAAATTGGCTGCACGGAGTTTCGCAGCGATATACCGGGCATCCACCCGGTCATTCTTGGGAGCATAGAGAAAATTAGCTTTTTAAATTCTTTGATGAGGCCGGGCTCAATGCATAAACCAGTTTATCCGATACGCCAAAATCCAGGTGCTGCCGAAGATAGATTGCCGTGTGTGTCGAGTAACTTCCGGTGTGTTCCAGACCGAATAAAACCTGTTCAAACCCATGTTTTTTGACGAGTTTGGAGATGAGGTCTTTCAACTCTTGAATTCCGGGACGATTGTTGGTAATAGTAAATGGGCTCAGAGCTCGTTTCGCTTTGTCCCGGGTTAAGTAACAGACGACGTTATGCACGTCAATTCCGACGAACAAGGAGAAGTCATGGTTTGGTGTAAGGAAATAGCGCCTACGATGCTGAGGTGCCCCTGGGAAACCTATGAACGACAGCCTTGCGAGCTATTGGAATATACCAGGAGTCAGTCAACGTGTAGGTCTATAACATAGGGCCAGGGCAACACTCTTTTTTTGGAAGACACTCAAGTGTTTGCTTGGGGCAACGAGAGGAATTGGAACAATCCCTTGGTAGGAAAGCTACCTATGGCTATTTTCCCAAAGACAGATCAGCATTGTAAACACTTTTGTTTGAGGGCTACCGCGCTGGTGCTTACTTCTTTCTAATTCGCGGTATACTTGTCTTGGCAAGCATACGCTCATTACGAAGCTGCGCCCTCCAACAATGAATAAAGTAACTAACTATTATTATTTCATTTTTAAGGTACAAGTGAATGCCTAAAATCTATTTATTATTAGGCTTAAACATAATATACAAGGAGGATTAGTAATGAGAGTTCTTGGTATTATAGGAACAACAACTGGAACAAAAACTAAGCTTACAATGAATTATATAAATAATCTATTATTAAAGCAGTTTTCAAAATCCAATATAGAGATTATAGATTTAAGTGAGTTAAATATATCGTATAGTGATGGAAGAAATTATATAGATTATGTAGGAGATACCAGGTATGTTGCAGAATTAATCATGTCTGCAGACATAATTATTATTGGAACTTCTATATTCCAAGCTTCTATACCCGGAGTTTTAAAAAATGTTTTTGATTTACTACCTTCAAATGCTTTTTATGGAAAAATTGTTGGAACTTATATAACTGCAGGTACTAGTAAACATTTTCTAGTGATTGAACAACAACTAAAACCTATCTTATCTTTTATGCAAGCTGCAATTGTACCAACTTACGTTTTTATAGAAAATCAAGACTTCTTTAATAATAAAATTATAAGTTCAGATGTATTAACACGATTAGATAAGATGGTCGAAGAAATTGCTCAGATTATTAAATATCAATATGCTTTCGACGATGATAATAAAAAAAGGGTTGTACACAAGGATTAGATATGAAAAGGGCTAATTTTGGGGGTTAATTTTTTCCTTGAACCTTAAAGACCAATAAATGATTTGCTGGAATATCAGTCTTGAACTGAATCTATTCCAGCATTTTTATTATTTGTTTTAGAAGAAAAATTACAAGTTTTAAAATATAAAATGAAAATTAAGTTCTATAATTTTATATCTTCAAAATTCAAAAGCACATATAACTGTTGGATTCTCCAATAAATAAAATCAGTCACATATAATCTTTTGATAATTAATTAAAAAAGATTATAAAAACCAACTATAGTAATCAAAAAAAGCAGAGTTAGTTTTTTAACTAAAGTACATAATTAGGATTAAGAAAGGAAGGAGATAATAATGAGTATTAAGAAAGTAATGATATTTGGAAGTATAATAATAGCTTTACTAATATTATTTTACTGTATTTGGTTCTTTTTCATCAATATTAAGTATGAATTACCAGAAATTGATTCATCTTTGACAGAAGAAGAATTAGGAATTAATTTTAGCGAAGAAATTTCTACCAGTATTAGTAATAATACTGAAAATGAATTAAAACAATTAGTCGAAAGTAGCCCTAAAAATATGAAATATTTAAATGATCTTCGTTTGGTAATGAAAGATGAATTGGATGAGTATATTAACTATCTGGAAGAATTAGAAATTAATAATGAGGAAATTCATTTACAAAAAGCGTTAGCTTACGTAGACAAATTACAAGATCCACAATTAGGAACAGGGAGATTAGGACAGATATCTAATTTATCAATTAATGAATTACAGGAAGTACTAAGTATTAATGAAAATAATTGGTTTGCTTACTATGCTAGGGGCCTAAATAATCTATATTGGCCAATTGGGTTAAAAAGAATTGATAATGCTATCCAAGAACTTGCATTCTGTGTGTCAATTTCAATTGAATATAACCATATTGACAATCCCCTATGGCCAGATGCGTATGTGGCTTATGGTGATGCGTTAATTAAGAAAGGAGAAATTGAAGAAGGTATTCAAGTCTGGAAAGATGGTTTAAATAGATTTCCAAATCATGAAGAATTGCTGAATAGAGAAAATTTAGATAGTGATCAAGCTTACTCTTTAGTGAAATCAGAAAGAGGAATAGATTCTTTCCAAAGGCCAAAAGAGCATATTACAGATTTAGGGATACTATGGGGAAATTAGGAGGAGATGAAATGAGAGAAATAGCTATATCAGGTCTTGGTTTAATTTCATCAATAGGTACTGATTTGAATAGTAGCTGGAACAATATTTTGGAAGGAGCCAGTGGTGCTGATAAGGTGAAAAAATTTTCAGAAACCCCTTTTCATAATTATAATGCTTGCGAAATTAAAAAGTTGACATCAATAGTTAGTAAGAATAGCTACATGGGGAGTGCAACGTCCCTTTTTTTTGAAACAGTGAAACAAGCTTTAGAAGACGCCTCTCTTTCTATAAATAATACAATGAGTGTAGGAATATCTATTGGTACAACTATGGGAGAGATTGATAGTCTAGAAAATCATTTATTAAATAATTCAAAGTGGAAAGGAAAAGCGGGACCCAATGTAATTGCTGATCAAATATACGAAAAGTTGAATTTACAAGGACCTAAATGGACTATAACAAACGCTTGTGCTGCTGGTAATATTGCTATTTCAAGAGCTATGGAAGACATAATAAAAGGAAATGCGGATGTGATGATAGCTGGTGGAGTTGATATTCTTTCTTGGGTGGCACTTTCTGGATTTAATAGTTTAAAAGCGTTGAGTCCGGACCAATGTAGACCCTTTGATAAGAACAGAAGAGGACTATTATTAGGAGAAGGTTCCGGTGTTGTGATTTTAGAAAGTAAAGAACATTTAAGAAAAAGGGCTAAAAAAAGAAAGGCTCTTCTTGTAGGATATGGATTAAGTTCAGATGCTCATCATATTACTCAACCAGATCCAGAGGGAGATGGGGCATCATTGGCAATGAAAAAAGCTATTGAGATGGGGAATATATCTAAAGAGGATATTGGTTATATCAGTGCACATGGTACTGGTACAGTAGCAAATGATTTAATGGAAAATGTAGCAATTAAAAAAGTTTTTGGAACTAATAATCCTTTAGTAAGCTCAATAAAGGGACATATTGGTCATACTTTAGGAGCTGCAAGTGCTATCGAGGCGATTATATCAGTGAAAATCTTGAATACAGGAATGATTCCTCATACACTAAATTTAAAAAAAGTTGATCCAAATATAAATTTAAATTTAGTAAAAGGGGCTCCATTTAAAAAAAGTATAGACTATGTTTTGTCGAATTCTTATGCCTTTGGAGGCGTAAATTCCTCATTATTAATTAGGAGGTAAAGTAAGTGACAAAATTTAAAGCAGTTATAGACTGGGGAGATTATAAAATTGACCCCAGATATTGCATAATATTATTTTTAGGTGCTTTTATTATTGCTGGACAAACATATTTAAACTTTCAACAAGGAATTCCTCAAGTTATTGCATCAATTGTTACAACAGTAACCACAGAGATTATTTTAGGGAAACTCATTTTGAAAAAATGGATATATCCATTAAGTCCTTTAATAACAGGTATGGGATTAAGTTTATTATTAAGTTCTAATTTAATTTGGCCATATATATTAGCAGGATTTCTTTCAATTGTTTTTAAATATGTACTAAGGTTTAAGGGGAGTCATATATTTAATCCTAATAATATAGCAGTTGTTTTCATGATTACCCTTCTACCATCGTATGTGTTAATTTCACCTAAACAGTGGTCAAATGGTTATTTGATGATGTTTATTATTCTTATATTAGGAATAATCGTAGTAATTATAGCTAAAAGATTAGCGATCACTCTAACATTTATAATTTCTTTCATGATTATTGGTATTTTAAGGCACTTTATTTTTGGAGCACCTTTATTGGTAGCATTAGGACCAATTATGGGAGCATCAATGCAATTGTTCTTTTTCTTCATGGTGACAGATCCAAAAACTACTCCAAATTCTAGAAAAGATCAAATATATTTTGGAATAGTTGTGGCAATTTTAGATGGAGTGCTTCGTTTATATAGAATACCTTTTGCTCCTTTCTATGCTTTATTTTTAACTAGCATTGTGTTCATGATTCCATATCGTTATTTGATTAATCGAAGAGTGTTAAAAGAAGGAGAGATATAATTATGCAACCAATAACTATAAGTGGATATGATGTGATGACACCTTATGGTGATGTTAAATCATTACCAGGTAAGACCGTTTATGATTTTATAGATTCTAATAAAATCTATATCACACCTAACTCTATCGTTGAAATAGCTAAATTAAGAAGAGTACCCAAGGAAATTAGATTACCATGTATTTCAATGTATAAAGCATTGAAAAAGGCAAAGGTAAAGATTGAAGAAACCGAAAAAAATCCCAATATTAGTATTGTAGTAGGATCTTCTTTTTCAAACTTACAAGCAATTTCAGAACTTTATTTAGACGCTGAAAAATACGGACATGATAAGTTGAATCCCAAATTTTTCCCTAATACTGTTCTAAATTCAATCAGTGGGTATGCTTCAATTGTTTTGAATTGTGTTGGAGCAAACATTACTATTTCACAGGGGCGTGAATCGGGGAAGAAAGCATTAGAATTTGCAACAGATTTACTTGAAGGGAACAAAACTCACAAAGTTGTATTATGTGAAGTGAATTTGAACGTTCCTGATGCTTTTCAAGATGTTATAGATAGTGATATTAAACCTGAAAGTATAAGCAGTTTGGTATTAGAATTGGGTGGGAATGGAGACAAATTAGCCTCTCTAACTAGTCAACAATTTTATACATTGCTTGATTTAATTTATCAATTAAAAACAATAAATAGTATATAGAGTGGTGATTTATATGAAAACGTTAATTACTGGGTCAAGTATATTATGTTCAGCTGGAATCAGTATGGAGGAAGCTTGGTCATCTTTTTTAAATCAAAAAAATACTATGAGTAGGCGCTATTATAATTTAGGAACAGAATACACTCAAAATTTTCCTGTATACCCAATTAGAGAATTAGATTTATCGACTTGGTTTAGTAGTAAAGAATTAAATTTAATAAAGAAAATTCCTTTTTTTAACGACAAAGACTTTCAATTCTTATTAGTAGCAATTAAACAATTAATAATTGAATCAAATTTAGAAGTTAGCAATAATAACAGAATTAGTTTAGTTATTGCTCATGAAAATCCAGGTGTGAATAATTTAACTGATTCATTACTGAAAGAAGATTTTTATAATAAGAATCTAAAAGAATCATTTCAAAATTATCAAGAGGATTTTTTCCATATACAAACCTTTCCGCATATATTTTATTTAGCAAAAATTTTTGGGTTTAAAGGTCAAAATTATATTGTTAATAATGCCTGTGCATCTGGAAGTTACGGATTAGATTTAGCTAATTCATTAATTAAAAGCAAAAAATCTGATATAGCTATTGTAGTTTCATCTGATTATGCACATCCAACTGAATTTCTTTGGTTGAATAAAAAAGGTTTTTGTTCTAATAAAGAGACAATATTGCCATTTTCACTTTCGGGAGATGGAACCGTTCTAGGTGATGGTGCATCAGCAATTTTGTTAGAGTCAGAAGAACACGCTTTTAATCGAACAGCTAATGTAAAGTGTGAATACGTAGGGGGGGCTTTCCAGCAAGAGACATGGAGAATGACATTGCCAAATGTAAAGGAAAATTCTTATTCACAAGTTATTGATCAAGTTATTAAGGATTCTAAGGTAAATACTATTGATTTAATTATCCCCCATGGAACGGGTAATTACCTTTGGGATAAATATGAGATGAAGGAAATTATAAAATCTTTCAGTGGAAAACAACAACCATTTATAAGTGGATTTAAACAGTATATAGGGCATACTTTGGGAGCAAGCAGTTTATTAGAAATTACAATTTTAATAGAATGTTTGTGTAAAAATATTATTTTACCAATTCATTATAAAGTAAGAGATGAGAGTTCTCCAAAATTCATGACAAAGAATATTATAAAGCAAAAAGTTAGACAAGAAAATTTAAAAACAGTAATGAAAACAGTTTCTGCGTATGGAGGTTTTACATCAGCTTCCATTTTCAAAAAAGTTTAGGAGGAGGTTATAATGAATGATTTTTCATTTGATTTTAAAGGTAAAACAGCATTGGTTACTGGAGGAACAAGAGGTATAGGTGAGCAATTAGTATATGATTTGGTTGAATCAGGATGTAATGTGATATTCACTTATTCGCAAAGCAAAAGTAAAGCAATAGAAATGGTTCTAGAATTAACCAAAACTACAGCAGTATCTATTAGATGTTTAAAAGTTGATTTTACGAAAAATACAGAAATTGACGAGCTAATGATTTTTTTGAAAAGTATAGATAAAATTGATTTTCTTGTTAATAATGTTGGGGTTATACATGACAAACCTCTCATGTATCTTTCTAATTCAGATTGGAATAATGTTCTTGCTGTAAATTTAACGATTCCATTTATTCTAAGTAGAGAGTTAAGTAGAAAATTAGCAGTTAATAAAGGCGCCATTGTCAATTTATCATCTATTTCTGGAGTAATGGGTAAAGAAGGTCAATCTAATTATGCAGCTTCAAAAGCTGGAATAATTGGTTTTACCAAAAGCATTAGCAAAGAGTTGGGACCGATGGGTGTACGAGTAAATTCAGTAGCTCCGGGATATATTTTAACTGAGATGACAGAAGATAAAATTAAAGATCGTGTAATTAAAGAAATTTCTCTTAGGAGAATAGGACATACTCATGAAATATCATCTATTATAATGTTTTTGTTATCCAGTGCATCGTCTTATATAACAGGCAAAGTAATAGTCCCTGATGGGGGAATTATTTAAGCTAGTAAAGGAGAGTGAGTAAGCATGAAATTTAGATATATATTGATTGTTTTAGTAGTATTATGTGTTGGCTGCAGTAGTAATGAAAAATCGAACACATTAGGAAAATCTGATACAAAAAATAAGCACGATATCTCTTTTAAATATGCAGATATAACAGAAGAAGCAGGTGTTAAATTTCAGCACACAAAACCTCAGTTTGATTCTAAGGTAGATAATATTATGCCATGGATAGCTTCAATTGGGTCATCTGTTGCTGTTGTTGATTACAACCAAGATGGGTATTATGATTTATATTTTACTAATTCTGAAATTGGAACTGAGAATGCTTTATTTGAAAATGATGGGAATGGTAGTTTTAAAAAGGTTGAGAGTGAAATAAATAATATTAATCAAGATGGTATTTCTACTACTGCTCTATTTTTTGATTATGATAATGATGGATTTCCAGATTTATTTGTTGGTAGCTGGGGACATAGTAAGTTATTTAAAAACAATGGAGATGGATCATTTACCGATGTAACCGAGGAATCAGGTATTAATGAATTTGGGTATCCAGCTAAAGCTATTGCTATAGATTATAATCAAGATGGTTATTTGGATATATATGTTGGCAACTATTTCAGAAGTGAAAATAACTTATGGGATCTTGATACAACAAAAATAATGCATGATGATTTTGAGACAGCTTTGAATGGCGGAGATAATTATCTTTATAGAAATAATGGAGATGGTACATTCACTGAAGTAGCTAATGAAATGAGTGTAGATGATACTGGTTGGACTTTAGCTACGGGGTCAGTTGATTTAAATGGTGATGGGTATCCAGATATATATAATGCTAATGACTTTGGTCCGGACTCAATATATATTAATCAGGAAGGGGAAGGATTTGAAAAAATTACTCAATCAAATAACTTTGGAAATGATACTCACAAAGGAATGAATGTTGATTTTGCCGATATTTTTCATGAAGGGGAATATGGAATATATGTAAGTAATGTTAGCAAAGAGTCTTATATAATTGAAGGAAATGATTTTTGGTATCCCAAAGAAAATGGAGAGTATGAAAACATAGCAGATAAGCTTAATATTAACTATGCTGGTTTTTCATGGGGAGCGAAATTTTTTGATGTAGACAATTCTGGAGAATTTAGTTTAATAGTCACAAATGGATTCATAACTGGTGAGAGTAGTGAAGATTATTGGTTTGATTTAGGAACTCTTGTAACTACGCCAGGAAATGTAGTAGAGGATACTAAAAATTGGCCTACTATTGGAGATAAAGATTTGTCAGGAGATGAAAGCAAATTTTTATTTTTAAATCAAGGAGATAATAAAGAATTTATAGATGTTGCAGAGGAAGCAGGGATTAATTTTACTTATGATGGTAGAGGAGTATCCCCAATAGATATAGACAACTCAGGAGAATTAGATTTGGTTTTCGCTAATCAAAATGCTCCAGCAAAGGTTTATAAAAATGAAATTAGTAATGATAATAATTGGATAAATATTGAACTCGAAGGTAGTTTTCCAAGTAACATAGATGCAATTGGAGCAAAAGTAACTATCACTACTGAAAATAAAGAAACTCTAATTGAAAAGGATGGTGGAAATGGTTTTGGAGGACAAAGTGATCCACGTATTCATTTTGGAACAGGGTCTGAAGAAATAATTAATGAGATAAAAATAGAATGGCCAAGCGGTAGAACACAATCATTAGAAGATGTAAAAACAAATCAATTTCTTTATATTAAAGAAGACTCTTCTCTCACTTTAAAGAATTAAGTATTCAATAAATATGATATAAGTAATTTATCGGGTATTGGGTAATTTACTTATATCATTAATTTGTAAGTCAAGAATAAATTATTGGATTATATAGAAAGGAAGTGTTGAATTAAAGTGGCAGAAAATACTCTCTTTTCACAAGAATACCATCAAGCATATAAATATGCATCATACTATACAGGAAAAAAGATAATGAAGATTTTCAATCAATTGGGTTTATTTACTAAAACAAATGATTGGATTACTATTAACGAAGTATTAAATAGAATAAATTGTGATTATTCTTTTGTGCCCAGTGTTAAGTGGGCATTAGAATTCGTAGTTCAAGAAGGTTTTATTAGAAAAAATAAAATAGAATACTCGTTGATTAACAATAAGACATCTATTAAAAAACCTACAAATTTTAATTTAAAGGTATCTCTAAATACAATAGATTTTATTAGCAAGAACTGGTTAGATGTTGTGAGAGGAAATATTTCTCCATTACATTTACTTTTCAGAAATAATAATGGTGAAATCTGGAGAACATATTTTGGGCAAAGTAATTCTTTATATAAAGTTCATAATGAATGGATAGCAAATTATCTCTCTGGACAGAAACTGGCAAGCAATATGACTATTTTAGAGCTGGGTGCTGGTTATGGTTCTGGGACAAGAGAAGCTATTAATAAAATATTAGATAAAAAAATAAACTATCTTGCTTCTGATTTAAGTAATGCTATGTGTAAATTTATCAAAGATAAAACTTCGTATGATTATCTAGATACTTTAATTGTTAATTTTGATAAAGATATAGCTCTGCAAGTTAATAATCGAGAGTTTGATTACATTTTAGCTATAAATGCTTTGCATTGTTCTAAAGATATTTTAGCTACTTTGAATAGCATTAAAAAATCTTTGAAAAAAGGTGGGTCACTTATTTTATCAGAATGTATAAGGGACTTTCGTTCACCATTAATGCATCAAGAGTTTATTTTTAATTTATTACCAGGGTACACTCAAAAACGAAATAATGAATACTTTATTCAAGGTTTTTATTATGAGGATGATTGGATTAATGTTCTAAAAGATGCTGGATTTATAGATATTAATATTGATTTGAATTCCGGCCCCAAAAAACTAGGAGCTATTATTAAGGGGACTATATAATTTTGTAAAAGTTCTATGTGGTTTTTATGATATGATAAACTATACTATTACAATCAGTATAATCTTTAGTATAGTAAAAAAGACAGTCAAATAATTTGTATAATTTATGCTGAATGCGTTTAAAACATGCTCATTCAAATAATCTTAAAAAGAAATTGATTCACGGAATAGTGGCTTTTTGTAAGTGACAAATTTAAAAAATGTATTTGATTATAATTTTCTATCGATATGATTCTATCAGGAATCATTAGTAATACATGCTGATAGTGAGTGACCTGCGGCAAGCTTAATTCTATCAATGTAATCAATCTGCTGTTTAGTCAACAGGATGGGATTATAACAATGGATAAAAAGAAATTCTTAAAGAATATTTATTACAAACATTTCAAAAAATACGCTATTATCAATACAGTAACCGTAGCCTGCATTCACGCTGCAGTTTAATATTGTTTATTTCCTATCTATTATTTGGCTATTCTTGAATTCATTTAAAAATCAAAAAATATATAATTTTCAACTGTTTACTACTACTTTTGATTACGACATTCAATATGTACCAGCTTTCAATCTTTTTTACTACCTGTTGTGGTGCGGAAGGCTTTACCATTGAAGGAGAAGCATTTATCAACCACGGTTTTAACTGCTCGCTCTTTACCGCCATGTCAATTCTTAGTGAATGCTGGGAGGGTAAGAGGCCCCGCCAGCAGAGCTTAGAATGGATTGTCCGTGGTACGTTATTGATGCGGATAGAGCCATAAAAGTCTTCTTTTTTCTATTCGCTAAAAAATTCACTATCACGGACACAAACAAGGTTAAGGATGGTGGGGTATTGCTCTATTTCTAAGCTGAAACAACGAGCTAATTTTATCTCAGTTTTTTGGTGGACTTGAACTATGAAACAGTGGACTCTATGTGCATATTCAATTTTAGTACAGACGAACCTTATTGGAAAACACGATAGACTCGATATGGATATTGGTGGATCTGTTTATGTGATATAATCACTTGGCCGTAATTTTTAGTATTAATTGTATTTTTCTTTATACTTTCAGTAAAACGACATATTGATTTGATTCAATCATTTTCTTTTCACTCTACAAAGATATTATTTTACAATATTACATTTAGATTTCTGATGGGTATTTGATAAAACTAATTGTTTGAAAATTACTTGACATTTACGGGTCATTTGTTACTATGAAGATATATTTATCTAATTTATTAGTTGCTTTCTAAGCAGAAGTCGTTACACCTTCATCTACTAGAAGGAGATTCGACATAAAGAGTTATTACCCTTGTATTCCTTAAAAAGGTTATGTTGGGTGGACGTCATGTCACAAAAGGGCAGTCATGCCTATTATATAGTATATTTAAAGCCAATTTATCTCATAATTATGGGGTTAGTTGGCTTTTTATTTGAAATTTAAATAGTTATTTTAAAAGGCAATAGCTTATCAGATTAAAATGGTGCTGCTATGTAAGCGTTAAACAGCCCACACCTATTATGTAGATGTGGGCCTATGTTAAGATTTACTTAGATTTCGTAGGAACGCGACACTCTTGAGGCATCGTGGTTGACCACGGTAAGAGTTGGGCTAGTTGTTCCCTATCTGTTGTATCTATATTGGGAAGTCGTTCAAATAAGTAGCTAAGATAATGGAATGGATTTAATCCGTTTTCCTTGGCTGTTTCCACTATGCTATAAACAGTGGCGCTGGATGTAGCTCCTTTGGCGGTATTACTAAAAAGCCAAGCTTTTCTTCCGATCACAAAAGGCTTGATCGACCGCTCTGCGCAGTTGTTGTCTATCTCCAATCTTCCATCCTTTAAAAATCCTTCTAAGCGATCCCATTGTTTACGGCAATAGGTAACAGCTTTGCCTAGTTTACTCTTCGGAAGAACACGCGGCGTTTGCTGTTTTAGCCATGCTGAAAAAGCATCCAGCACGGGCTGACTGCGCTCCAAACGTTGTTCATAACGTTCCTGTGGGCTAACGCTCTTTAGGTCGCGTTCGATATCGAATAATTGATTACAAAAGTCTAAGCCTTCTTTCGCTTTTACCGCTGTAGTGGTCGAAGATTCGGGAAGCGATTGTAATGCTTCTGTGAATTTACGACGTGCATGCGCCCAGCAACCAATCAGAACGACATTCTTTATTCCATTATAACCAGGGTAACCGTCTACTGTTAAGTAGCCCTGATATCCCTGTAGGAATCGTCGTGGATGTTTGGATGCTCTTGTTTGCTGGTACTCATACAAAATGATTGGCACATCCGTGTGTCCAGAGCGATACAGCCACATATACGAATTGGAAGTAGCTTTTCTACCTGGTTCAGATAAAACTTGTACAACTGTTTCATCTGCATGTATGGTATCCAATTCTAATAGGGCGGTATGCATCTCTTTGTAAATGAGTGTAAGCCAAGTGGTCGCACCATATATGACCCAATTAGCTAGTGTTTGACGTGGAATAAAGACGCCAAATCGTTCGAATTGCTTCTCTTGGCGATACAACGGCATTCCTTCCACGTATTTTTGCGACATCGTATAGGCCATGGCGGAAGGAGAGGCTAAACTCCCTGGAAACACAGGCGCTGGCATTTTAGCTGTTTGAATAGGCGTTTGTATCTCATGTTGTTCACAATGGCGACAGCTATAGACGTACTGGACATGTTCCACCACTTTCACCTGCGCAGGAATAACCTTTAATTCTTTACGCACTTGCGTGCTCATTTCATGCAGTTCACCAGCGCAACACGAACACACCTGTTCCTCAGCAGGTAAACGGTATTCTACCGTTTCCGTAGGCAGGTTGTCTAATTGCTTCTTGCGTTTATATGTAATCGTCTCCACCGTAGGCTCTTCATGGTTGGAATCCGAAGTGTCCTCTACCTCGTTAAAAAGAGACAGTTGGTCAGAATTGGTCTTCTCGCTAGAAGAGCCGAATTTTTGTTGTTGAAGCAATCTAAATTGTTCTTCATACCATTTTAATTTTGCTTCTAGCTCTTCTTTTTCCAACTCTAGCTTTTCGTTGAGCTCTTGATAATATTCCATTGTGTTCTTGTTTGTTTCCGCTGTTTTATCCATAAAATTAGTATACGAAAAAGAACCCGACTTGCCTAGTCGAATTCCCGTATTTCTATATTTCAATTTTTTATAGAATGGTGCGCGCTAGTACTTCTCTGTGTGCTTGGTGCTGGTTCATCGACATACCATCCAACAACCAGCGAAATTGACGTGGGCTAATAGATATAGGCGTTGTGTCTTTATCGGATGGCCATTGAAATGTTCCTTTTTCAAGCCGACGATAATACAGCCAAAATCCGTTGACTTCCCATTGCAGTATTTTTAACTTATCACGCTTTCGGTTACAAAATACAAACAGGCAAGGAGAAAAAGGGTCTAAATCGAAGCATTCTATCACAATGGCAGCAAGTCCATCAATCGATTTACGCATATCTGTGCTACCGCAAGCTAAATACACTTTTTCAAATGTCATATTCATGAACGTGATTACTTCCCTAAAACATGAATAATATCCGAGAGTAAGTTCATATCCGTTCCTGATCGCACTTCAATGGAGGTAGAACCAACGTGAATAAAGATCGGTTCTTTCTCGTGAGGTGGTACAAGTGGAGAATCACCCATTTGAACGGTTAGCCATTGTGTTTCCCTGGATGTGCTTTTCTTTATGGAGGTTTTGTCGTGCTCACGAAATTGTTGCACCCAATAATACATCTGATGCGTTTTAATTCTTTCCCCCGGTACCATTCAGATATACTTTGTCCGCTTTCCTTCCAGGCATCATACCGCGCTTTCCATTCTATTCGCTTGTCTTTTAGGGTCATCGCATAATCTCCTAATTTATTTTCTAAGAAGATTATCACATAGATGCCCTGTGATTGTTATGTGTATTTTATTTTACGCTTACCTTTAGAAGAGCAAAGAACATATTTTCTTGAGGCGTTAAAATACGGATTTGCTGCTAAGGAAGAATTGCTATTATTTTTAGAAGAACCTGAACAATATGGGTTAAAACTTGAAGAAGACTCTTACATTTATGAGTTTCTAGATGGGGTAATTAATAATATTAATCATAATCTAGAATATGATGCTAATGATATTGATTTTAGTATAGATATATCAAGTGGAGAAGATGATGATGTAGATTATTACTTGTATTCAGTAGTTGAAAAAGTTAATAAGAGGTTAAATGAAAAGTAATTTGCATCTCGTTGATTTTAATAAATTAGTATTTTTTAGTGATAATACATTAAAGAATCATTGATTATTTATTGAAAAGATTAATATATTCGGTAGTTAGGCAATAACTTTACATTGGAAACTCAATGGTTATTCATTTCCGGGTAAATAATTCTATATCAGCCATAATCTATTTTTATCATGTAACAAAAATAGGTTATGGCTTTAATTATAAGTTATTTATTTAGAATAAAGTTTATTGCAATAATTGCGAAATATTATGATATAATAAGATTGATAAGAGTATTATGAAACAATTCAACAATCGGGCCATATTGTAGAATGACATATCTGGGCAACAAGGCCTAAACTAAACTTGTGGGGTTAAAAATATGAAACAAAGTGGGAATTTATACTTTTTCTGCGGAAAAATGGGTGCAGGAAAATCAACTAAATCAAAAGAAATAGCAGTAATAAAAATGCGGTACTGTTATCTGAGGATAAATGGCTTTCATCCCTTTATCCCAATCAAATCGAATCATTTGAGGATTATCTAAAATTTTCGGCACAGATCAAGCCGTTGGTAAAAAAGCATGTCCAAAACATATTAAGTGTCGGTACAGATGTAGTAATGGATTTTCCAGCTAATACTCAAGGGCAGCGAAAATGGTTTTTGGAATTAGCTTTAGATGTCAATTCAAGCCATCAACTAATTTACCTTAATTTAACTAACGAGTAATGCTTACGTCAAATTGCATAAAGACTAATAGAACAACCCGAAAGAGCAGAGTTTGACACGGAAGAGATGTTTACTCATGTTACTAACTTTTTTGAAGCACCTGAAGTATCAGAGGGTTTAAATATTTTAGAGTTCAGTGGAAAAGAATAACAAGGAGTTCGACATAAAAATGTCGCATCTTCATCAATCGGGCGCAGTTGTGGAGGAAGCACTGTGCTTGTATCGGGCGAGATTGTTTAAATAAATAAAACAAATAAAGGATGGGGGAACGGATGAGAATTGATCAGCAAGAATTTATTGTAAGCGATACAACCTATGTAATTAGATCTGCTAAAAATATAGACGCAAAGGAATTGTCTGAAATCAGATTGCAAATCGATGGAGAGACTGAAAACCTTGACAGAGAAAAAGGTGAAGCATTTATAGACATTCAAGGTTTTGAAGAACTAATTAAAACAGATACAGAAAATAAGAAGAACCTTTTTTTAGTTGCTGTAATTCATGACAAGATTGTCGGCTTTTCAAGATGCGAAGGCAATCGTTTGAAAAGGTTTGCACACAAAGTAGAGTTTGGGGTTTGTATCCTAAAAGATTATTGGGGTTATGGAATTGGTAAGAATCTACTAAAAGAATCAATTGCCTGGGCTGACTCAAACGGAATAAAAAAAATAACCTTAAATGTTCTTGAGACAAATGAGAAAGCAATAAATCTCTATGAGAATTTCGGCTTCAAAACCGAAGGGATTTTGAAAAATGACAAACTTTTATCGGATAAAGAATACTACAATACCATTGTAATGGGAAGATTTAATGGATGATGCCTATGCGCTGTTCCGTAAAAGGAAGCAGTTGTAGAAGAAGCATTGAGCTTGAATTAGGCCATTTTGTGGAAAAACACTTGGAGTGAGCAGTGTATGCGGGGATAGGAGATAAGAAAAATTATTAATCTGTTTTTAAATTTTAGACACTTTAGTAGAGCAAAGCAAAGAAGAAGGTTTTCCTTTGTAGAACGGTTATTGAATGATTAAAAAAATGGTATTAATACGTTTAGCCATTTTGGAGAAGGGATCTTTGGTGTATTTAATGAAAAAGGTTTAGTTATCTCTATTGGCAAACTAAACAAGGACCCGTTTTCTAATGAACAACATATAGGCAGACTGAAAAGGTTTTATGTTGATATGGATTATAGAAGGAATGGCATCGGTAGTATTCTTGTAACAAATATAATTAACGAAGCCAGAAAGCATTATAAAATTTTAGTGCTTCATACAGATACAAAGCAAGCGGATAAATTTTACAACTCAATCTAAAAGGGCGATATTTATCCAAAACCAAGTCACTTTATGGAGCTTTAAAGCAAAAGTATTTATTAAGCTGTCGAAGATATTTAAGGTTGAGTTTCATCAAATAGGCCATTCAGTTGAACATTGGAAGGAGAAGTTATGTCTAAGAATATTGCTGTACTAACGGATATACATGGGAACAGTTCTGCACTTAATGCCGTACTTAAAGATATAGATGAACAAGGAAATATAGAGCATATCTATTGCTTAGGAGATTTGATTGCCATTGGACATGAGATGTTCACCGTTGAAGACATTGACGAAATGGTGGCCAAACTTACTAAGTATGGTGCCCAGCTCGTAGGCGAAGTGGTTCAGTACGAGAACTCGTATCGGCTCTGTTACATTCGTGGAACCGAAGGACTTTTAATCGGTTTGGCGGAACAACTCGGTAACAAATAAGTGAGTGACGTTTTATAAGTATACTGAAATGTTATATGCCAATTCGTCTCGATTTGAAAAAAATTCTTATTCAATAAAAGGGCGCAAATCTAGAATAAAATCATTTTTGAATCAGAAAATCACTTTGGAAATTAAAGGAGCATTTGGAAGATATTTTAATTATATAGAGGGAGGAAGTAATGACTAATATCATACTGCTATTTTCTTCTTTAGCCTCTAGTTATTTTTTAGGTAGCCTTAACTCTGCTGTCATTGTTGGTAAATTATATGGGAAGGACATAAGGAACTGTGGAAGTAGAAGCGCGGGGCTAACCAATACGTTGAGGGTATTAGGTAAAACCGCTGCGGTATTTGTTCTTGTCGGAGATGTATTAAAAGGGATAATTGCTTGTTTTATAGGTCTAATTTTCTTTGAAGTTTACTTCTATACGGGAGATGCTCAAGATAGTTTAAGCCTTTTAGTCGCAGGTTTAGGAGCAGTTATTGGGCATAACTGGCCTTTATTTTTTAAATTTAGAGGGGGGAAGGGAGCATTAACAGCAGTGTCTGTGCTGTTTATGGTTAATTGGATTCTGGCTCTTTTATGCATTGCTTTTTTTATATTAATTGTAGCTATGACACGGTATGTATCTTTAGGAACAATTAGTGCTACTGGACTTATTCCAGTTGTCTCATTTATTTCTGTTTTTGGACATACCTTTTATTTTAATATATTTGCTTGTTTAATGGCTGCCATTATTATTATTAAACACAGAGAAAATATACAAAGGTTACTTTCAGGCACAGAAAATAAACTTATATTTTGATTTTAATGGTAGTGGATTTACCATTAAGGTTATAGTTTTGGGTGAGTGCTATTGGGAGTTGAAATACATGTAACGTAACGAAATGTGCATGCTTTTCGAGAAAGAACTTCGCAACCTTTAAAGATTCTATTGGAATTGTTTTATAAGTTGATAAAATTTTAAACATGGATATTACGTTTTGGTGGGCTAAAATAAAGGCGTACTGCTGGTGGCATCCCATTAAGTGATAAAAGTAGGGATAATGTAAATATTTAAATGATACAGAAATAGGTTGACTAAAGAAAGAATATTTGTTAAATTATAAAAAATTCAACATTTTAGAGCTGCTTAATCTAATAGACTCTATTCCAGAAATAGAGCATTCCTTAGATAAAACCAGTAATAAAAATGGAGGTATATTATTTTATACTCCTTTTTATTACTGGTTTTAATTTTTATTAGAGAAGGTAGCGATTCCATAACTAAGATTTTAATTATAAGAGGTCACTAGCATTGCATTAAATAAACCTGATGATTCAAAATACTGAAAATGTTCAATAATTACGTGTTCATGAAACAAAAAAATCCTTTACAATGGAAGTACAGGTGGTTCCTGCCCAAATCCAAAAGTAAAGGATAATCCGTATGGACAAGAATACACTAAAATCATCATTTGGTAAATGGGTTTCACCTATAAATACGAAAAAACTATTTGAACAAGTAGAAGAAAATAAACAAGATTACTACACAAAAAAGCTAACAACTGCAGCGTATATAAAGCTTATGTTACTTGCCCAACTGCAAGGATTCGAGAGCTTGGAAGAAATGAGCGATGCCCTAATAGATGATGGACTTCAAAAAGCACTGGGGTTTGAATCGATTAGTACATCTCAGCTATCAAGGAAGAATAATGAAATGAATCCAATGATCCTTTCCCATTTATTCTTGGACGAGGTAAAAGTTTTACAAAATAAAACATTTCATTTTCTTAATCAGCAGTAAATCAGCTTTTCTCCTTGTTGGTAAATACATACAAAGTAAGCAGAATCGCGTAGAATATGATTTACGAAAATCTATGTATTATCGTGGTACATCACCATCTAACAACGATACAACAGACTTATTGGAAACTTACTTGTCCTTGGCAGTTAAGATGTTATTGAGCTTATTCAAATTATTAACAAACGTTTTCTTCAGATCAAATGTGCCATCCACGGGCGCTAAATGAGTGCACGTAACGCCTATATAGTTTTAGTATATATTAAACGAAAGGAAGAAATAAAATGAGATATTATTTGGAAGCGGATACAATTATTATGAATGCGAGAGTTTTTACCATGGATGACCTGCAACCGAGAGCTGAGGCAATAGCAATTAAAGATGGAAACATTGCCTACGTTGGATCTGAGGAAGAGGCTTTTTCTTGGAAAGGTGAGAATACTCAAATTGTAGATGTGAATGGAAAAACGGTATTACCAGGATTTATTGAAAGTCATACACATCCGGTTGAATACGGATTAAATTTACTTAAATTAGACTGTCGCCCTAACGAAACTCCATCCATAGGAGCTATCCTAAAAAAAGTTAAAGAAAAAGCGGATCGATTGCCAGAAGGTGAATGGATTAGAGGGTGGGGGTGGGATGACAGTAGAATGAAAGAAAAGCGAAATCCAACACGACGGGATTTAGATAAAGTTGCTCCAAACCATCCGGTTATTTTAGAGAGAACCTGTAAACATATGGCTGTATGTAATTCAAAAGCGCTAGAAATTAGTGGTGTTTCTGAAAATACTTCAAGTCCTGATGGTGGGCATATAGAACGTGAAAAAGATACTGGGAAATTAACAGGCCTGGTTCAAGAAAAAGCTCAAGGAATGATAGCTGTCCCTCAATACAAAGTGAAAGATATCATAAAAGGAATGAAATTAGCGCAAAAAGATTTTGCTAAATGGGGAATAACAACCGCCCATGAAATGGGTACACAGGCTAACTACTTTAGGGCTTATCAGGAAATGGATATGAATAAAGACTTACAAGTAAGAATTAGGCCATGGTTTTGGGCGATCGATCAAAATGGATTTCAAGGTTATTTTGATGAAGTTTTAGCCTTGGGTATTCAAAGTGGTTTGGGTGACGATATGATAAAAGTTCAAGGCATGAAGTTCATGCTTGATGGTAGTGTAGGGGGGAAAACGGCAGCAGTAGAAATGCCCTATGAAAATGAAGAGAACCGCGGCATCCTGTATGATAATGCAGATCACTTTTCCCCTTTTGTGAAACAAGCCTTAGAAGCTGGATTAAGAGTGGCGATACATGGAATTGGAGAAAGAGCAATAGAAGTAGCTATTACTGCGTTTGAACGAGCAAGTACATCTGTTGATATCAAGAAAATGAAAAATCGTATTGAACATTGTGGTCTTCCAACTCATGATCATTTAAGGAGGATGAATAATCTTGAATTAATAGCTGCTTCCTCCATAGGTTTTGTTTATTATTTGGGTGATAGTTATTTGAAAAACCTTGGAGAAGAAAGAGTAAAACGGGTTTATCCTCATCGTTACTTTAAGGAGTATAACATTGTTGCACCAGGAAATTCAGACTTGCCTGTTACTGGTGGCAATCCATGGACGGGGATTTATGCAGCGGTAAACAGAAAAACAATATCTGGTCAAGTACTTGATGAAACGCAAAACATTACTATACACGATGCGATTAAAGCATACACAGCCGATGCAGCATATAGTTCAGGGGAAGAACATTTAATTGGTGTAATTAGACCTTCCGCAAAAGCAGATATTATTGTTGTTTCTGAGAATCCGTACGAAATAGATGTAGAGAACCTAATAGATATCAATGTGGAATATACGTTTTTAAATGGAAAATTAATCTACAATCAATAAAAAATAAACAATAGAAGGGTAGGACCATGAATGTTCCCGGAAGAACAAAAAATGGTATTAGGTTCCATAGTGATTCTTTATTTCTTCTTTTTATTCGCCCTTTCTGTTTACATTAATAAAAGTTCGATTAAAACATATGATGATTACAATTTGGCAAGCAGAAATGTATCATTATTTCCTATTATCCTAACTTTTGTTGGGACTGCTGTTGGGGGATCGACATTACTCGGTTTTATGGAAAATGGAAATGTTTTAGGGATGGGACAGCAATGGTTGAACATTAGCTTATTAGTAGTGGGAATACTTATGGCCTTCTTTCTAGTAAAAAAGATTAGAAAGATAGGAAGTAAACATAGAATGGTTACCATTGGTGACTTTACAGCACTTCGATACGGTGAATCCGCACGTATTCCTACTGTTATAAGTATATTGATTGCCTATTGCGCAATTACAGGTATGCAATTTACTGCTATTGCCACTATATTAAATTTGACGATTGGCCTTAGCATGACCACAGGGGTTGTAATTAGTTGGGTTCTATTAACCATCAAGACATATTACGGGGGATTAAAATCTGTTATATGGCAGGATGCTGTTCATGGGACTATACAGACAGTTGGTGTATTCTTACTATTCTTTGCCACTTTAATTGTTGCAGGAGATTTTAGTACTATTTCACAAAATGCTCAGGCAATAAACGAAGGAAGCCACTTAAATGTTTTTGGAATACCGACAACAGAAGTTTTAATATATACTGTTACAATTGGAGGTTATCAGTTTGTTCGGCAAGATTTATGGCAAAGGTATTGGGCAGCCAGTAGTGATAGAGTAGCTCTTCGTGGATACTGGGCTTCCATCATCCTTGGTTGTTTAATTGGAGCATTTGTAATTGCTATTGGAGTCTTGGGAAAATATGGTTTACAACTTAATATGGAAAATTCAGCGTTAATTTATTATGAAGTTATTACAAACGTTTTTCATTTCCCAATAATTATAATCATGATTACCGCGTTAATGGCAACCGTTATTTCAACTGCTGATTCCTTTTTTATGGCAAGTTCTTCTTCCGTTATCAATGATTTAATTAAACCTAGAATGAAGAATAGGGATGATACAAAGTTATTGAAATACAGTCGCTTATCCGTAATTTTAGTTTCAGTCTTTGCATTATTGCTTTCCCTGTATATTCCACAATTAGTAAATCTATGGGTAACTGGTACAGCCATGTTGGTATCGGGCTTATTGGCACCTGTTGTTTTTGGGCTATTTTGGAAAGGTGCAACTAAACAAGCAGGTATTTCATCCATGTGGTTAGGGCTCGTTGTTGCGGTTACATGGCAAATTTCAGGTCATCCTTTTGGAGTACATCCGGTATTTCTCGGATTGCCTATTTCTATTCTAACGTTGCTTATTGTTTCATTCCTGACAAAGGACAAGGAGCAAGATAACTCTATAGATATAGCAAATTAATTATTATTGGGAGGCGGTGATCACTTTGTTTTTGAAAATAACGAAAGATAGTAATACGAATTAGATAAAAAACATATCCGAATACTTGTCGTAAATCTTCTATAATTTACATAAATGAAGTATGTCCTAAAACATATTTGCTTCCTCGCTTTTAGTTTTCGTCTAATGTTTCATACTGCTGTCTATATTAAACCTTCAGCTTATAGTGGTTGTTATCGTACGGGAGAGCGTCCGAAAGTCAATGCTTCAAAACTAGTTGCAGATCGTATCAATGCCAATTAAAATTCTTAAGTCATTGTATTTGTTTAAGAGTAATTAAGAACCACTTAACAGTTTATTTTAAAAGATAAGAAAGTATAAAATTTGATGCTATGGCGTAACCAAATAACCGAATGGGCCCCGTCCGGCTCCAGCACCAACAACTAGGCGACTTCACTCCATTGCCCTACGATAAGTCATCATCGGTTCGGTCTAAATAGGAAGGCCGGCTAAAGACGGGCTTGCCGGAGGGCGCCGGCACACTCCTGTTGCAGGAGCATGATTCCTAAAACTTTAGTTGATTCGTTCTAGTCGCTACGTTGCTAAACGGGCGCTTGCGCCTTTGTTCATAGTTTTCAGTATGTTCAAGCTTATTTCATTTTAATTAGCTAAGAGGCAGAAAATAATATAAAAACACTTTTTGTATATGTCAATTTGTACTAGTCTTTAAAGTTCTACGCAATATCTTTTTTTGTTTTTAATCTATAATCCTGAACGGTCCATAAGAAACCCAGTATCCCAAGGCCGCCTATCAACAAAAACAGAGCTGTCATCATAGCATTCGATAATAAAGCACTAATCATTAGGCCTAAACTACCTAATATTTGTCCTGCATCCATGGATAATCCGCTCACTGCTATATAAGAGCCTCTTGCATCTTTATTTGCTAATTGTGCTACATAGGTTGAACGAATAGGCTGGAAAAGAATTTCTCCTACAGTAGCTACTGCGATTGCAACTGTCAACAGGACTATCACGTTATTCCATGCTAAGAAGCTGTAACCCAATACGTACATAAACAAGCCTACGAACAAAGTAGTATTCATATTTATTTTCTGAGCTATGTTTCCAACTATACCCGATGCTAAAATTACAATCATCGTATTAGTAACAATTAGAATGCTTAACATTTTGGGACCATCAATGATGATTCCGAAAATCGAAGTATGAATATCTTCATTTAGACGAACAGCGATAAAGCCATATAGCTGAAATTCTAACGATAGAATGAGTAGTGTTGATACGCAAAGGACCATGAAACGAGCGTCTTTTAATACTTTTATATAATCGGAAATAAAGCCTAAAATAACACCATTCTTCTTATCATTTTTTGGCACATAATCATCTTGAATCCATCCCACTGTTAACAAGAATGTAAAGATTGAGAGGATGGCAAATCCTAAAAATAGCTCAAATTTATGAGTTTGGAAGAATAATCCACCGAGGATGATCCCCATTGAGAATGCAAGATTGCTAGACCAATAGACAAATCGATACATCAAGGGCTGTTCTTCCTCTGAACTAACGTCTATTAGGAGTGCTTCTGAGGCAGGATCGATAAATCTGCTGGTAATACTTAATAGAAAAAACATAAAAAAAGTAAGCCAGACAGATTCAAACCATGGAGAATTAGCAAGAGCAATAATGACAAATGAAATTGTTTGAATTATACTTCCTGCTACCATGACTTTTTTTCTTCCAAACCGATCTGCAAAAGAACCTCCATACATACCAAAGATGATCGATACAACGGTTGTCAATGTTAAAATTGCTCCAGCCCAAGCCATTCCTAGATTACTGGAAAAATAAATGGCCATAAAGGGAAATATACTCATTTCCGCTATATCCGAAACAAATGAAACAACCATGCGAATTTTAATATTCAAATGAAATTGTTTAAAATCAGATAAATTCATTGCTTTTCTTCTCCTTCCCCAATTAATATTGTATATTGGAAATTAAGAAGGAAAAAGTGCAATGTATGTTTTTATATTTCACATTTTTTAGAGAATTTGTTTTTCTAAATGAGAAAAGTCCAACAGTAAAAAATAAAGCAGTCCATATTCTAACCTACTAGCTATAATTATTATTAAAGGGTTATCATATATTAATTATACAATTTCTTCTTTAACTCTACCTTAATTTATATAACTTCTTTCAAAAAAACTCTTCTGAAAATCATTTTATTAGCTATTTATAAAGTATAAACTTATTCTTTTTTTAACCATAACTTCCGAAATATTGGCCAGCCATATCCACTTATATGAATTCCTTGTAAATTTGATTGGAAGGTATCCTGTTCAGATGCATGAACGGTAAAAATAATGGTGCCATCTTCTTTTAATTTTTCTTCAACTGCTTGAAATGCTAGAAGAAACCCCTCATAATGGGGCTGTTTTATTATGGCATTGAAACCTTTGTCTAATTCGTCAAGTTGAGAAGGACTAAGAAATCTACGAATTCCATATTCATTGCGAAGGAGTATTAGAATCGCTAACTCTATATTATCTTCAAAACCTTCTCCTGTGTAAACGGCATCAAAAGATAACATGAAGTCTTCATTGTAGATATCCGCCAACTCAATTGGGTGAACCTTAACCTTAATGCCGATCTCCTTTAGTTTGTGTGCCATCCAATTGGCATCCTCTAAAAAATCTTCAAAACGTAATGCAGCTAAATGGATAATTTCACCTTTGTATTTCGATTTATTAAGAAGTTGTTTTGCCTTCATAGTCGAATGCTTCATGTTCTTGTAATTGCTCTTACTTGGAATAAAACTTGTGGAAGGTGCTTCTCTTGCTCCCCCCAAGTCCTGTACCATTTTTCGAGAATCAATCATTTCACTCACTGCTTGTTTAAAGAAACAACTTTGGTGGGCACCTGACTTTTTCATGTTAAATATTAAGTAATTACTTCCATTATCATAAATGGTATAAGTTAAGCCTTTCGTTTTATCTTTTCCTAGATTATCATGGGTAAAAAAATTCAATGGATTAAGGTTAGTTTCAGGTAGTTTCCACATTTGAATTTGGTCTAAAAAAGGTCTTCCTTGAAAATGATATTCAAAAGCCTTTAAAACAATTTTTTTATCATTAACAAAGTCAATTTTGAAAGGTCCGGTTCCTATAAGAATGGAGTTATTAATATCATATCCTATAGGGATAATGGATGTGAAAATAGCACTTAAAAAATTGGAAAATACACGATTCCCATCTTTTAAGTGAAATGAGATGATGTATTTGTTTTGAATCGTAATATCTTGTATCCCCTCCAACAACCATTTATTTGGAATATCTATGCCACTATTTATAAGTGATTGAAATGTCCATTGAACGTCTTTACTAGTTAAAGTTTTTCCATCATGAAATCGAACCCCTTTGCGAATATAAAAGGTCCAAATGGAGTAGTCCTCGTTAACTTCCCATCCATGTGCAAGATGGGGTTCGATCGTTTTGCTAACAGCATTATAACGAACCAGTGTGTCAAAGACCTCATTAAGGATATGAGCCTCTGTAGCAATTGTTACAAAAAAAGGGTTCATATTATACATACTGTGTTGGAATGGCATATGTAAAATATCATTCATTTCCTCTTGTTTTTCTATATGTTGAATACCAAATGCATTTTTTATGGTAGATAAAAGATTCTCTTTTAGGCTAGAGGAAAAATTACTTTGTATTGCAAAGTTTACTGCTTCTTTCACTTTCTCCTTTTTAACCAAATTTTCAACATGAAGAAGTGCTGCTTCGTCGAAAGACTTTAAAAATGTTAAGGTTGATTTTTTGCCACGACCACGTTGACCTTTCCAAGCAACATACCCTTTTTCAATCCATTTTTGCAATATATAGTGAGCATTTCTAGAAGAACAGAAAAGAATATCTGCTATTTCTTGTTTGGATATAAGTATTTTGTCCGCCTGTTGATATTTAAATTTTAAATCAATATAATACTCTAAAACCTCCATTTGAAAACAAACTCCTTCAAAATATGAAAAATAAAATTTCATATTTCACTTTTTTCTTATTATTTTCCAATATACAATAAAACATAGATAATGAAAAGGAAAAAAATTACTTTCATAGCATGATTATACTATAATATAGGAAATTACAAATTTTTTATAGTTCTATTATATTAAGGGATTGATTTTAGTTTTTAATAGTTATTAAAAAGTAGGGTGTGATATATGTTAGATATTTATCTAATAAAGTTGCCGAAAAAAATACATAATTTTTCTCGTTTATTAAATATTATTGATTTAGATAAAAAAGAAAAAATTAGATCTTTTGCTAGAATATCCGATTCTTATAGAACATTGATTTCTGATTTGTTAGTTAGATATATATTGTCAAAAAGGTTACATGTCAGCTACAATGATTTAACTTTTGGGTTAGGGGAATTTGGTAAACCTTTTTGTTCTTCTCACCATGTTCATTATAATGTTTCACACTCCGGTGATTGGGTAGTTATGGCAGTTGGAGAATACGGGATAGGAATTGATATAGAAAAAGTGAATAGATGTGATTTTGACGATATAGTACTAACATTTTTTTCAAGCATGGAGATACAATATTATCTTCGAACGCCTGCTGCAGAGAGGAAAGAAACTTTTTTTGAAATATGGACATTGAAGGAATCTTTTGTTAAAAATATGGGACTAGGGTTAAATTTGCCTTTAGATCGGTTTTCAATATGGAAATACAAGGAAGATATATATATTAAACAAGATTTTGATGATAATCAGTACTATTTTAAACAATATGATGCTGTAGCTAACTATAAATTATCAGTTTGTTATAGAGATGATTCTTTTCCAAAAGAGTGCCAACTAAACGAAGTTAATATAGGCTTGCTAGAAAATTTTTTTGTTTAATGATAGGAGGTCATTGAATGAGCAAATTAAAACCGTTAATCTTAAATCTTCTGAAAGAGAAAGAAATTTCAAAGAATGCTGCTAAAGAAATTATTCAATCTGTAAATGAAATATCGGAAACAACCGTTCAAAATGTAGACAGGAAGGTTGCAATTATTGGAATCTCATCTGAATTACCAGGAGCGAAAACATTTGATGATTTTTGGGAAGTTTTAATGAATCAGGACGATAAAATAACGGAATTAAACGATTCAAGAAAGTCCCTATGTAATAATTTCATTAAGAATAATCAGGAAAGATTAGAAATCTCTTCCGCAAAACCTTTTTGGGATGCAGCTTGGTTAGATGATATAGAAAAATTTGAACCTGAATTTTTTGGTATCTCAGAAGCTGAGGCAAAAGTTATGGATCCTCAACAAAGAAGGTTTCTTCAAATTGCTTACAACTGTTTTGAAGATGCAGGGTATGCTGGTGATAGAATGAAGGGATCTAATACTGGAGTGTATTTGTCTGCGGCAATGACGAATTACGCTGAATCCTTCCTAGAATATACGCCACTTAGTGTTCCTGGAAATGTCCCTGCATTTATTGCATCTCGATTATCCTATATTTTTGATTTAAAAGGACCTTCTTATGTTATAAATTCTACATGTGCTTCTTCTATGTTGGCAATTCACGAAGCGTGCGTTGGATTGATGAATAATGATTGTGACACAGCTTTAGTTGGAGGAGTAAATATATTTCCTTTTCCAATTAATAGCAACAAACTATTTATGAATGCAGCGGGTATTATGTCCGAACAACAAAAGAGCAAGCCTTTTGATAATTCAGCTAATGGAATCGGGAGAGGGGAAGGAGTTATATCACTTCTGTTAAAGCCTTTAGATAAAGCGTTAGATGATCGGGATCATATTCATGCTGTTATCTCTGCATCGAAAGTAAACAATGATGGAACTTCAGCTGGGATTACAGCACCTAACCCAAAAGCACATGCTGATTTATTGCAAGAAGCTTGGAAGTTAGCAGGGATAACTCCAGAACAACTTGACTATATTGAAACACATGGTACCGGTACATATCTTGGAGACCCAATTGAAATAAAAGGTATCGAAGAAGTAATTGAGCGGTATACAGATCGTAAACAATTTATTCCTATTGGATCAGTTAAAGGTAATATTGGGCACTTATTAGATGGTGCGGCTGGCCTATCCGGCATTATAAAAGCTATTCACGTTATGAAAAGAGGTGTGGTTCCTCCAACAGTTAATATGCTGGAACCAAATGAACATATTGATTTTGTTGATTCCCCAGTTTTTATTCCTACGACACCCTACTATCTGAGAGAAAATAAATATGATGAAGCTCCAATTAGAACTGGAATAAGTTGTTTTGGTTTTAATGGTACAAATGTTCATATTGTTTTAGAGGAGCCACCTAACATAGATTATAACATCCAACAAATAACAGAAGGGCATAAAAAATATGTATTACCAATTTCCGCAAAAACGACCGAGTCATTAGAAAAGATTATTAATCGTTACGCGTTTATAGATGAATCTGAGTATTATTTACAGAACATTGCTTTTACATTATGTACAGGTAGAGAACACCATGTTCATCGATTAGCTATTATTGCAAGCAATACAAAAGAATTTGTGAAAATTTGTAAAGATTTATCAACTACCAACTTTGAAAATTGGACAAAAATTATATGTGAGGTAAACGTAGAAGATGATTTACTTCAACTAGCAAAGTCCTATGTAGACGGAGGTAAATGTAGTTGGCATAAACAATTTGGTAACATTACAATAAATAAGGTTTCATTACCGACCTATTCTTTTTATGAAAAATCTTATTGGACAAATAATTTAATAAATCATAAACACGATCATGATACTCACCAAAGGTCTAATCTGGAAGAAATTATTCATGTAGCTGAAAATATTTTGGAAATTACACATATCAAAAAAGAAGATAGTTTCATATCTGTAGGAGGGAACTCCCTATCAGGATTACAATTTATTTCCCGATTAAAATCTAAGTTTAATAGTGAAGTAGAAATGGAAGATTTATTTACTTCTTTTGCAGAAATAGAGAAGAAAATCTTTAAAACAGATGTTATATCCATGAAAGATATTCCCAAAGTGATGGTGAATGAGGATAAATTATTCCCTGTGTCTTATGGTCAAAAAAGGTTAAGTATTATTGATCAAATAACAGAACAGAAAATGGTGTATAATACGCCATTTGTCTTTAAAGTAGCTGGTCCTATTAACAATAATAAGTTAAAGAAAACTTTCGATTTATTATCAATAAGGCACGAAATGCTAAGAACTATTTTTGTAAGAAGTGAATCGGAAACAAAACAGAAGGTATTGGACAAACCAAATTATTTATATGAGTTTAAAGACTTTGCATTATATAACGATGCGGAAGCAAATGCTTTTGCTCAAATTGATAAGTGGAAAGAAACTCCTTATGACTTGGAAAAGGGTCCACTAATTAGAGTATTAGTCTATAAAATTTCAGATACTGAAACCATTTTCTCACTTATGATGCACCATATCATTATGGATGGGTGGTCGCTAGCTATATTATCAGATGAATTATTCACTTTATATAATAGTGATAATAAAATAATGGATGAACTACAGAAAATAGAATACACATATATTGATTACACGATATGGCAACATCAACTTTTAGCAAGTGAGACCTTTGAAGAGCATGAAAAATATTGGTTAAATAAATTTACTGATGATCTTCCCGTTACAGAAATTGTAGGGGATAAAATCAGACCGAATATTTTTGAATTTACTGGAAAAATAAAAAAGTTCTCTTTTAGTTCTAGTCAGGCAAGAAGATTACGAGAGTATGCTAGTAAAGAAGAAAGCACACTCTATATGCTATTGGTTTCTAGTATATTTAAGTTAATTAATAGTATGACAGGACAAGAGGATATGGTGATTGGTTCTCCAATTTCTGGTAGATTTAACGAAGCTTTGGAGAAAATAGTTGGTCTATTTACAAATACAATTCCGGTAAGGGTTAACTATAATTCTAAAGATGATTTTTGTACGCTTTTATCAAGCGTAAAAGAAGTTTTACTAGAGGATTTTCAGCACCAGGATTATCCATTTAATTTATTAGTTGAAAAACTACAGTTACCAAGAGATGCAAGTCGATCGCCAATTTTTAATATAAATGTCGCACTACAGAACTTTAAATTCAAGAATACGGAAACCCATCTTAATAGTTATGAATTAACACCAATACTGACAGCACACAAAACAACGAAATGGGATTTAGAATTTGAATTTGTAGAAATGCCAGATGGTGAATTGATTTGTAATATAGAATATTACGATAAAATATATTCTGATGAATTTATCGATACATTAATTAACAATTATCATACTATATTGGATGATATTCTAAATGGAGAGCAAATAATAGACCATAACATTGTGGATAATGGAAACAGTATAATTGGAGAAACGGTTCATACAAAATATTCCTTTATTGAAATGATTCAAGAGAGTGCTAACAAATATCCAAATCATGTTGCAATTGAAGATGAGAATGGTACCGTATCTTATCAAGAACTTTTACATATAAGTATGGGAATAGCTAGCGAACTTCAAAACATGGATTATCCTATTACTAGTACTTTGATCATAACTGATAATAATCGTTACACAATAATGAGCATTTTAGCAAGTTTGTTAGCTAATGTTACCTTTGTACCTATTTCTCCTAATACCCCTAAATCTAAAATTGAATCGATTGTTGAGCAAACAAATGCAGAATGTATTTTAACAGTGGAAAATTTCTACTCTCTAACTAACAAAATTTTATATGAAAGTAAAGATATAAGAGTAGTGAAGGTCCTTGACTCAGATAAGCTAGAAGAATCCGCTATAGGTGAAAAAAGTGAATTGATGGACGAGTCACTATGGAACTTTTTTGCCGAGGAACAAAAGACCGATATAGGGGCAAGTGGCTGGAATAGTAGTTATACAGGGGAACCATTTAGTGATTTAGAAATGGATGAATACGTGACTAACGCAGTGAGTAAAATACTTGATCTCTTACCAAATCATTCAAAGGTACTTGAAATTGGCTGTGGTTCAGGGTTGACAACATTTTCGTTAGCTGCACATGTAGATTCATATATAGCAACAGATTTATCCCCTTCTATTATTAATAGAAATAAGAATAAAGCAAAAGAAGAGGATATTAATCATATAGATTTTCGAGTAGCTAAAGCACACGAAATTAATTATAAAGGCAAGGATTTAGACGCTGTTATTATCAATAGTGTTGTACATTGTTTTCCAAATTATGATTACTTGAAAATAGTATTAAAAAATGCAGTAGAGTCCTTAAAAGAAGGTGGGTTTGTTTTTTTAGGAGATCTACTACATTTAGATAAAAATAAGGATTTCCTAAGTTCATTAAGAACATATAAAGAAAATCATCCAAATAGGAACACAAAGCTAGATTGGGAAACAGATTTATTTGTAAATGATTTTATATTAGAAAATATCGTAAAAGATATTGAAGCAGATGTGGAATTAATAAGTTCAAATAAAACTTACACAATTCCAAATGAACTTAATCAGTATAGATTTGATGTGATCATAAAGATTAGAAAGAAAAATACTGGCGTAAAGGGAAATTCCTTAAATAGAATGTTAGGAAAAACCTCTGTACTAGAAAGTAATGCTAGTAGTTTGGATAAGACAGTAAGTGGCAAACCAGCGTATGTATTATTTACATCCGGAAGCACTGGGATACCTAAAGGGGTAGTAATCTCAAGGAAAAATCTCAATAACTACCTTACTTGGGCAAAACGTTATTATTCTAATGAAAGACTATTAAATATGCCACTCTTTACATCTATTTCGGTTGATTTAACGATAACATCGATGTTTTTACCATTACTTACTGGCGGAAAAATAATATCTTGTGAAGGTGAGATTGACCAAAAGTTTGAAAAGCTCACGAATATTAGGGAAAAGATATCGATTAAAGGAACGCCTAAGCAAATAAAACTTCTAATAGAGAATAAAAAGGAATTACCAGATATACAGAACTTTATTCTTGGAGGAGAAGCATTAGATGTATCCTTATGCAGAGAAATATATTCTAGATTTCCCAATTCCAGAATATTTAATGAATATGGCCCCACTGAAGCCACGGTGGGTACGATTATTCGTGAAGTAACTAAAGAGGATTTCGTCTCTAGTTACATTCCAATCGGGATTCCAATCCAGAATACATCTATTTATATCGTTGATAATCAGGGTAATCTAGCTCCACCTCATGCAATTGGAGAGATCGTGTTATCTGGGGAAAGTGTAGCGTTAGGTTACTTAGGTAACAGAAATTTAACTAGAGAAAAATTTGTTCCAAATACAATAGAGTACTTGCAACCTGGTTATATCTATAAAACAGGCGATATAGGCCAAATCTTGCCAAATGGTGAAGTGGTTTGTTTTGGGCGAAAAGATAATATGGTCAAGCTACGCGGACATCGAGTGGAATTAGAGGAAATAGAGAGGTACTTACGTGATTTACCAACGGTTCAAGATGCTGCTGTTCGTCTTCATACGAATAGCAATCAAGACGAAAGGTTATGTGCTTATCTTGTAACGAATAGAGAGATCAATCAAACAGAGATTGATAAACTACTTCTACAAAATATACCAGAAACCTTGTTGCCATCTCATTATGAAAGATTGGATTCGATTCCAGTTACTACAAGCGGAAAAGTTGACAGAGCTTCGTTACCTAAACCTAGAATAAAGAAGTTTTCCGATGATACTGAATATGATTTAGAGTTAACGAATTTGGAAAAAGAATTGTTAGAAATTATGAAAAGTATTTTGGGAGATGAAGAGGTTGGTGTTAATTCCGATTTCTTTAGAGTTGGTGGGGACTCCATAAAAGCACTAAGACTAATATCAAGGGCTAAAGAAAGAAATATCCCTATTCGAATTAACCAAATCTTCAACTTAAGGACTGTTCGAAAAATTGCGAAGGAGTCTAGCAAGCAGTATCTTCAATCCGAGAACAGACATATAGAAGCTAAAGAGATTCATCTAGCGCCAATGCAGAAATGGTTCTTTGAACAATCCTTTATACACCCACACTATTGGAACTTACTAATGACAGTAGAATTACCAAAGGATGTTAATCTAGAAACTTTACAAAACGCTTTTAGATGGATCATTTCTAAAAATGAAAGTTTAGTTACGTGGTTCGACCTGACTGATCATGAACCTAGAGCATTTGTAGAACCTGATCTTGCTAACAATTTTCAATTAGTTTTGAAGGATTTTAGAACAATATCCAAGGAGAAGTTGAATAAAGAGATGGAGAAGGTGCAATTCACTTTACAACATGAATTCAAATTTGGAAAGGAATTACCTATAAAAGGACTCGTTTCATTAACAAATTCTCAGCCATTATTAACTTTATTCGTACATCACTTAGTTGTAGATGGTATTTCTTGGAGGGTATTAATGGACGAATTAGAGAGAACATACTCCGATATGCTTGCTGGAAAAGAAATCAATCGTGTATTCGTAGAGCCTTTTTCTGGTTGGGTTAATCGCCTAAGGAATATAAACGTAAGCAAAGAAGATACGGCCTATTGGGATAACCTGAACATTGATCATGTGCACCCTCTATGCGTTACTCCAGTGAGAGAGGATTATATTTTTAGTGAGAGATATCATACTATTAGTAAAATAGATCGTGATAAAACGACATTAATTCTGGGAGCAAAAAATATAAATGAGGATTTCCGTACAGATGCCATGATAGTAACTGCGTTCTCAAAAGCATTTATGAAAGTCTTCGGGGAAAGAGACATATTATTTAATTTTGAAGGACATGGTCGTAATGATACAAAAATAGATTTAGATTTAAGTAACACGATTGGATGGTTTACAACGATGTATCCACTTCTTGTATCATCTAATTCTGAGTCTATATCGTTACTAAAATCTGTTAATGAGTCAATAGCGAATACTGGAAGCGGTATAAGTTATATGGTTGCTAGATGGTTTCAAGAAAAGGAAAGTTTGAAAAAAATAAATTCTAATATTTTGGTGAATTACTTGGGTGAGTTTGATAATGATATTGGCACACATACCAATATATCAAACGAAAAAGAAAGACTGTTTAAATATGCGGAAGATCTTCCACAAGCACCTGCAATTCATCCAGATAATAAATTGAATTACTTATTGGAGATAAACATTTATGTGCTAAATGGACAATTCACTATAAGTCTAGAGGCTGACCAAAAGAAAATTAGTAAAAGTGAAGTTGATTTGCTAATTGCAAATTTCAGGGAATATATGGATGAACTTGTAGATGGAGTAAAGAATGTTCAGAGAGTATGACCATGGATCGTTTTCAGCTTAGAAGTGTAGAGATAAAAAATAGTATTTGTCTCATTGAATCTAGCAGTACATGTTAAAGTTTAATACAAATATAAATTTCTAGATTTTATCAAGGATATAAGGTGCTGTAAGATTCCCACTTCAAGAATTGGGAGTTAGCTAACAAGTCTAAGCGGGAGATAACAGCACAAATTCCTTTTCGGAAAAGGACTTTAGGTCATATCCTTTAGTACTAACAATCAGTGGAGGATGATAGAATTTGAAGATTCACTTTATATATGTATCTTTATGTTAGCTTATTAAATTGGAGGGAGTCTTAGCAGATTGAGAGTATAAAATATTTTGTGTAAATGATTTTTAGAACATAGAAAAAGGAAGACCCTTTTTGTAGAATTAAGTTAGCCGACAAAATTCACAGAAAAGAGGTCTTCCCTATGAACCATGTTACTACAGATTTAATTGAAGCTCTAGTCCAAAAACAGGATATCCAAGAAGTTTTTCGCCAACATCTTGAGTCAGCAGTCAATCAATTACTCAAAAATGAATTGACAGCTTTCTTAGATTATGAACCTTATGATCGAAAAGGTTTTAATTCTGGCAATTCACGTAATGGCACTTACCCTCGTTCAATTAAAACGGAATATGGGGAATTAAATATTGATATTCCACGCGATCGTAACGGTGAATTTAAGCAACAAACTCTGGGCTCTTATAATCGCACGAATGATACTCTTGAAAGTTATATCATTCATATGTATCAAAAAGGCATCACGACAGACGAAATCGTTCAACTTATTGAGCGAATGTACGGCCATCACTATACGAAACAGACCATTTCCAATATCACTCAGCGTGTATCAGAGGATTTAGAAGCGTTCCACAGCCGAAGGCTCAACGAGCGCTATGTTTGTGTCTATTTAGATGCTACGCATATTCCAATTAGACGCGATACTGTCCAAAAAGAAGCTGTCTATATATCGATTGGCATTACCGAAGATGGCACAAAGGAAGTTTTGGATTATACGATTGCCCCAACGGAATCAGCTCACGTTTGGGAAGAGATGCTTTCGTCCCTTCGTGAACGAGGCGTTAAAAACGTTCTGTTGTTTGTCTCTGATGGGCTTAAAGGAATGACCGATTCGATTCATCGTGTTTACTCTAAAGCGAAACATCAGGTTTGCTGCGTACATGTTTCTCGAAATATTTCTAAAAAAGTACGCGTCAGCGATCGTGAAGACATCTCTAATGACTTTAAAAAGGTATATCAAGCTGAAAATCGTACTGAAGCTGAATCTCAACTCGAACAATTTCGGGAGAAATGGCAAAAGCTTTATCCATCTGTCATTAAAAATGTGATGGGGCATGAACAACTCCTAACGTTTTTTGATTTTCCGGCTTCTATTCGAAGAAGTATTTACTCCACGAATTTAATAGAGTCTTTTAATAAGCAAATCAAACGCCATATCAAAGCCAAAGAGCAATTTCCGAATGAGGAATCGCTCAAACGTTATTTAGTCACGCAATTCCATCATTATATTGAAAAACATAGTATGCGATGTCATAGAGGGTTTGAAAAAGCTAAACCAGAACTACTTAAAATGTTTGAAGCTATCGAAACTTAATCTTCTTCAGTTTTGGAAGTTTAGCTGGTTCTCACCAAGCATCAAGCCAAATACGCTTGACCCTTGGTGAGAACCAGCTATGGGGTTAGTAACTGAAGAAGAAAGTCACAGTCCGACCTGCAAGGTCGTTTATAATAAATAACTAGCTTAATTCTTACAAAAGGGCTTAGTGTCATTTACACAAAATTATTGACACTCCCAGCAGATTAATTAGTAATGCATTATATGATTGAATTTTCTTTTAAGAAATAATATTACTGAATAATCGCAACATATTTCCTTAATAAGAACATCATTAAAACTTTGGGAGTGATAACCTTGAAACAAAGTAATATATCACGGAAAATACTGAGTCTGGTGGGTGACGAAAAACTGGATACCCAAATAGCACATGACTTATTAAATGAAGTAGAACAATTCCAATCTGAACCAATTGCAATAGTCGGAATGTCGTTAAAATTCCCGAATACTAACAATGTTGATGAACTATGGGATGGTCTTACTGAAAAGCAAGATTATATAACAAAATTTCCTCGAGAACGCTTTGATCTTGTTATGAACTCAAACAAAAAGCTTAGAAATAAGTATAGTCATATAGCTGATGATATCGAGGGAGACAGCAGGTCATATGGATCCTGGTTAACTGATATAGAGCAGTTTGACCCTGACTATTTTGATTTGAGTGAGCACGAGGCTAAATTTATGGGACCATCCGAGCGGTTATTTTTACAAACTGCAATAGAGTCCCTTAAAAGAGCAGGGTATGGAGAAGAGGATTTAAAAGGTTCCAATACAGGAGTATACGTTGCACATACCCCGCACCCTGCTTTTGACTATTTACGACTGTTCAACGATGTTGATGAACGTGCATTTTTATCCAATATCCCAGCAAATCTTGGTTATCATCTGTCATATGCCCTAGATTTAAGGGGACCAGTTATGGCAGTCAATACAACATGCTCCTCTTCTTTAACGGCAATTCACACGGCCAAAAATGCCTTGCGACAAGGAGATTGTGATTTAGCAGTAGTAAGTGGTGTTAATTTAGACTTATTTCCTTATTGGGAAAAGGAAGCCCCTGATTATGTGGTCAGAAGTAATAACTATCGCTGTAAACCTTTCGATAAGGACGCGGATGGAATTATTGGGGGCGAGGGTATTGCTGTTGTTGTAGTAAAGAGGTTATCTGATGCGATTCGTGAAGGAAACCATATTCATAGTGTAATAAAAGGCTCTAGTGTTAGTAGTGATGGCATGTCAAACGGTATGCAAGTACCTAATCCAGATGCGCAGTCAAAAGCCATAGTTGCTGCTTTGGATGAAGCAGGATTAACATTTGACCAAATTAACTTTGTGGAAGCACATGGAGCTGGTACACAAGTGGGTGATTTAATAGAAGTTGAGGGGTTAAATAAAGCATATACAAAGAGGGCGAAAAAGAAGAAAGATTGCTACTTAGGTTCTATAAAATCTAATTTCGGTCATATGGGCGATGCAGCCGGAATTTCTGGACTAATTAAAGCTGCACTTTCTATTGAAAAACGGATGATACCAGGGGTGAATCATTTTAAAGAAGTGAATCCAAAGATTGACTTAAATAAAACAGCTTTTAAAGTGAGTGCTGATAATCAAGTTATTTCAGAGGCAGGTATATTAAGAGCGGGTGTTAATTCGATTGGAATAAGTGGAACGAATGTTCATGTTGTAATAGAAGAGTATAGGGATGACGACCTTCGTCAGGATATTCAAGTTGAACAAGAATTACCTTTATTAATCTCTAGTAAAACAAGACGTGCACTTTGGGAGCAATTAGGAGTTCTTTCAAAACACCTTCAAAATAATAAGCACTACGCCATAGGAAGTTTAGCATATACGCTCAATAATTGTAGAAATCATGAGAAATCAAGGGTATGTATTTTTGCAAAAGGGATTGAAGATCTAATAGAGAAAATTGGAAGGGTACTACATGTTAGAACCTTTGAGAAAGTCCCTCTTAACTTTTATCAACAGGGAATCTTCTTAGCTGACGAAGAAGAGACCCAGTTAGAAAGCATCAGGAACCTGGATCACTTTCTTCAGCAAGAAGATTCGTATACAGGATTAGTGAAGAAATACCTTGATGGAGATTGTGTGGATGATATATGTAAAGAACTTTTTACGCACCAAAAAATAGCTCCATTGCCAGTAAGTATTTTCAATACAAAACGGATTTGGCCAGCAGATAAAGAGGTTTTGCAGGAACAGACGAAAGAATTATTTTATGAGAAGAAGTGGATTTACCATTACCTTGATTCAGGAAAAGATAATGTAAACATAAATGGAAAATGGTTAATTTTAATGAATGAAAATGATCCAATTCTTCTTGAATTAAAGAATATCCTTATAGAAAATGGGGCAGAAGTTATCGAAATTAATAAAGATAATAATTTCAGGAAAAAATCATCTGCTCAATATGGTATTAATATTCAATCAGAAGATGACTTTCAGCATCTATTTGAGGATATAGGTGCAGACGTACTCAAAGAATTAAAGGGAATAGTTCATGGTTTTACTTTAAAACCATTTGATAAAACAATGAATGATAAAGAAGATATAGAGTTAACGCAAGAGGAGGGAGTATTTTCTCTTT